>NZ_CADEGK010000011.1:0-18158 GCF_902826855.1 uncultured Phenylobacterium sp.
ATGCCGACCTCGGGGTGGGCGCCGGCGCCGAGCCCTTGCGTCACCTGCACGCCGGGTTGGATGGGGCGCTGGGTTTTGGCGAACTGGAGTTGCTGGGCGTCGGTGTTGCCGACCACGAACTCGACGCCCTCGAGACCCGCGTCGATCATGTTGTTGCCCGCGTTGCCGCCGGCCCCGCCGATGCCGAACACGACAATGCGTGGCTTGAGTTCCGTGGCTTTCGGCGCGGAGAGCGAGATGGTCATGGACGTCCTGTCCTCTTCCCAGATGTCTGCGGTTCAGCGCCGGGCCACCCCCGGCCCGAAGCACCCTGGTAACGATGCGTTAAGTACGCGCCGACACCGTTAATCGAGAGTTAACCGCATACTCTGAGTCGGAAGGGCGTCGAGCTTTGCCGGAAAGGATTTTCCAGCTTGGCCGCAAGAGAAACGCCGCGAATCAACAGTAACGCCGCGGCGCCCTGACTCACGGCCCTGCGCGTATCGACGCCAGGAGAAACCGCTTGCATTACGGGGTCGGTTGATCAATCTCAGATAGATTGCAAGATGCAAGCGGCTTGAGAGACCGGATCATGCCCACGTTTCTCACCATCGGCTATGGCGACCGGGCGGGCTACGACCGCACCCCGCAGGCCGTTAAGGACGCCGCTCACGAGCAAGACGCCAAGTTGCGGTTCGAGGGCGCCGTTGTCGGCATCGCCGGCGCGCCGGTGCAGGTTCGCAATCCGGACGCTCGCGGTGTCGAAACCCGCGATGGACCGTTCATGTCGTCCGGCCTCCCCGTCGCCGGATTCGCCATCATCGAAGCCGACAACCTCGCCGCCGCGATCGAAAAGGTCTCGCGCGTCCCATGCGCCGTCGCGCATGGCGTCGTCGAAGTCTGGCCGTTGGAGTCGCTCTGACCCGCGCAACCGGCGAGCGGCCTGGTCGAGATCCAGGTCTCCGATCCAGCGGCTGAGATGGCCACTCGGGTCGATGCCGCGTTCCTTCAAGCACGTGACGGAGCGGTGATTGGCGGGACGGCCGGCCAACCCCCTGGCTCACACCAGCGCTTTCGACCTGGAACGCGTCGCCGCGGTGCTGATGCAGCACCGCCTGCATCATCGGGCTCGGCTGATCTCGCCGAGGCAGACGCATAGGACCTTCTCCATCGTGTGTCAGGCGGGCCCCGCCCCTGCTCTCTCTTCGTCAGCCGCCTCGAAGAGACGCATCTGATCGGCGTGGGCCTTGCTGAATGCGGGGCGGGCGGTGGCGCGGGCGACGTAGGCTTCGGTGGCGGGGCGGTCGCCGAAGGCGCGGACCAGGGGGACCCGCAGGACATCGGCCATCAGCAGGTCGGCGACGGTGAAGCGGCCGGCGGCCAGCCATTCGCGTTCGGCCAGAACCTGCTCGAGGTGGCCGAGGCGCTGCTCCATCCAGCCGGTGAGCGCGTTGTCCGCCGCGCCGGAGATGCTGAGGAACCACCACGGCACGGTGACCATCTCGATCGAGTTGAGCGCGGCGATGGTCCATTGCAGCGTCTCGGCCTCGGCGGCCGGATCGCGGGGCATCAGGCGGTCGCTCTTGCGCGCCAGGTGCAGGAGCCCGGCGCCGCTCTCGAAGATCTTCAGGTCGCCGTCGTCCAGGAAGGGAACCTGGCCGAAGGGCTGGCGGCTGAGGTGGTTGGTCGCGCGATCGTCGAAGGGCACCGTCCGCACGGCGTAGGGCAGACCGGCTTCCTCACACGCCCACCGCAGGCGCAGATCGCGCACCAGCCCGCGAGGGCCCTCAGGCGCCCAGTCCAGGGTCCAGATGGTCAGTTCGCTCATGCGGGATTTCCTGTCGGAGTCGCCGGCCGTGCGAGGCGCCAGGCCGTCACGCGCCCGGATAGAGGTCGGCGAAGTTGTCGGCGTAGAAGCGGCGCTTCACCGCCTCGTCGGCGCCGGCCAGGGAACGTTCGAAGCGCCCGATGGGGTCGCGGCCGCCCTCGGCGTGGGGGTAGTCGGAGGAGAACAGGTAGAGCTCCGGCGCGCTCTCGCGGACGAAGGCGGCGACGTCTTCGAAGGGATAGGGGGTGAAGCGCAGCTGGGCGCGGATCTGCTCGGAGGGCGGGCGGGACATCTCGGCCAGGTGTGGCTCCGACTTTGCCCAGATGCTCGCAGCGTGGTCCAGGCGGCGGATCATGTCGGGGACCCAGCCGGCGCCCAGCTCGATGATGCCGCCGCGCAGGCTCGGGTGGCGCTCCAGCACCCCGTCCAGCACCAGGGTCGAGATGAACCGCACGGCGGCGTGGTGGATCACCGTGAGGTCCTTGGAGCCGATCACCTCGGCGCCCCCGCGGGCCGACGGCCGGTCCCGGCCATCGTTCATCCAGGCCGGCTCGATGCTGAGCGGTGCGGAGCCGACATGCAGGATGAAGGGCAGGCGCCGCTCGGCCAGCATCGCCCAGATCGGCTCGTGGTCGGCGTGCCCCGGCGAGCGGCCGCCGGGCGCGCTGGCGGCGATCCAGACGGCGCCGAGGCCCAGGCTATGCGCATAGGCGATCTCGGCCATCGCCTGTTCGGGGTCGTCCAGCGGGACCATGGCCACGCCGATCAGCCGCCGGTCGCCGTTGCAGAACGCGGCCATGGCGCGGTTGTGGGCGCGGGCCGCCGCGTAGGCGACGTCCGGCGACGCCTCGAAGATCGGCCGCGCGCAGAAGGACGAGAACACCACCTGCCGGCGGAAGCCCAGGAGGTCGAGCGCGGCGGCGCGCTCCGTCCCGGAGAACGAGCCCAGGGCGTCGTGCCACTTGGGGCCGTGGGTGATCTGGTCGCCCAGGGCCATCAGGCGCTCCACCGTCGCCGCGTCGTGGCCGGCCTTGCCGATGTGGGCGGCGGGGTTGAACTGCCCCGTAGCCAGCGAGCCCATCGGCGGCATCCGGTCGCGCATCGCGGGGTCGGCATGGGCGGTGAGGAAGTCCGGCAGCTCCATCAGGTGGCTGTCGGCGTCGAAGATCACCCGCTCGCCCGCATAGGTCATGGCTGCCTCCTCACGCGGCGTCTTCGCGCCGGCGAACGCATATGAGCGGAAAGTCGGCCGCGCGGCAAAGCGTCACCGCGGGCTTTCGTGACGCCGCGGTGGGCGGGTAAAGGGGCGTCATGAGCGAGACTGAGACCCTTTCGATGGCGCTGACCCCTGCCGGGCCCGGGCGGTGGACCACGGTGGCCGGCGAGGAATGGCGCAACCCGGGCGGCGGGCTGTGGGGCGGCTACGCTATCGGGCTCTGCGTGCGGGTGATGGAGGCCGAGCCGGACGCGGTGGGCGAGGCGCTGTCCCTGACGCTGACCTACGCGGCCGCCCTGCCCTCCGGCGTACTCGATATCCGCACGCGCAGGCTGCGCCAGGGCGGCTCGATCGGGGTCTGGGAGGTTGAGGTGGCGCCCGCCGGCTCGGCCGAAGTGGGCGTGCACGCCATCGTCACCATGGCCCGGCGACCGCCGACGCGGCCGTTCGCCTTCGCCGCGATGCCGCAGGCCCCCGCCCCCGAGAGCCTGCCCAGCCCGGTGTTCGCCGGCGCCCCGCAGCATTTCGGAGCCTCCGCGCTGGAACGACGCTCGAGCGAGGGCTTCCCGCCGAAGGCCGGCGGCGATTCCCGCAGCCTGGCCTGGGTGCGCTCGCGGCGCGGACCGCTGGACAAGGCCATCCTGGGGATGATCACCGACAACTCCGCGCCGCGCGCCTTCTACGCCCTGGGCCCCTCGGCAATGACGACGACGCTGTCGCTCACCGTCTACCTGCACGGGACGGTCGAGGAGATCGCCGAGGTCGGTGACGACTTCATCCTGGTGGAGTGCGAGGGCCGCGTGGGCGGCGGCGGCGCCTCGGACGAACGCTCCAGCTACTGGCGGCGCGACGGCAAGCTGCTGGCCACCAGCGAACAGCTCGCCTGGTACCGCGAAGCCCGCCGCGAGCCGCCGGAGTAGCGGCGCCGCCGCTCAGAGGCCGAGGGCGCGTCGGACTTCGCGCCAGTCGACGAGCTTGAAGTTCTGGCGACCGCCCGTGGCGCCCTGGTCGACGTCGTCCTGAACGACCACCAGCCCCTCCCGATACGCCCCCACGGCCCCGCCCATCGCCGCGACGCCGTCGGTTCCTGTTACTGCGTCGACGCCGCCCGCAGCCATGACGCTGAAGCGGCCGCGATAGTGGGGCTCAGCGCCTTCCACGTTCCACACCGCGAAGGCCGAATCGCCCTGGCTGGAGGCGATCAGGTAGGTGACCGTCCCTTCGCGGAGCAGGGTCAGCCCCTCCACGTCGGGTTTCAGCATGGCCGACGGCGCCTCGGCGATCAGCCGCCCCGCCGCAGGGCCGGTCCCCAGGTCGAAGCGCCAGACCCCCCGCCCCTCCTCGCCCAGGTAGAGCCGGCCGGCGGAATCGTCGGCGACGCAGCCTTCGGGCTGGGTGGCCACGGCGAACCGGCGCTCCTCGGTGAGCTGCGGCTTGCCATCGGCGCCCACCGCCACGCGTAGCTGGCGCACCTGGCCGTCCGTGCCGTTGACGATCATGAGGAAGGCCTCGCCCCGCCTAGCCAAGCACAGGCCATAGGGCTCCGCCAGGTCGACGGGGACCGCGCCCCACAGGCTCAGCTTCAGGGTGGCGGGGTCCAGCAGGAACAGCGCGGCTCCGGCTCCCGGCCGTCCCCGGTCGGAAGCCGCCACCAGCACCCGCTCGCCCGCGGGCGTCGGAAAGCCGTCGCGCAGATCGACGTTGTTGGGCTTGCCGCCGGCGAGGTACTGCAGCAGCCGGCCGGCCAGGTCGTAGACGTAGAGCCCAGCCTGCTTGTCGGTGCCGAGGATCACGCCGCGGCTGCGGTTCGTGGGATCGACCCAGATCTCCGGGTCGTCGGCGGCATCCCGGGCCAGGGTGCCTACCGACGGCGTCTCCGCAGCGGCAGGGACCGGCGCGCCGACGCCCACGGCCATCCCGCCCGAGTCCGAGACGTCCTCGGGTCCAAGTGTAGAGCAAGAACTTGCAAGTAACGCTGCAATCAGTACCGACGCAGAACCGTCACGAATTTGCCGTCCAAACATCACTGGCTCCAAATCGGCCCGGAAATTAAGTGCTGCCTCGAATAGACGCGGCCGTGATCTTCCGTCAACGGCCGGCAACGGGGGCTTATCCTATGAACAAGGCGATGCTTTTCGCTGTGGTTTCGCTCGCGCCGCTGCTGGCCGCGACAGTGGCCTGGTGCGCTGACGGCGGCGCGGCGGCCGACGAGGCCGAAGCCGCGCGCACCGTCGAGGAACTGGTGGTTACAGGCGAGATCGCGTTCCGCAACCGCACCGAGGCGGCGGCCCCCACCCTCTCCTACGACCTGGACTATTTCCAGCGCTTTGAGCCGCTGACCGCTGGCGACGCCCTGAAGCGCGTCCCCAGCGTGGCCTTCCTGTCCGACGTGCTCGAATCGGACGGTGCGCGCCTGCGCGGCCTCGACCCTGGGTACACCCAGATCCTGATCAACGGCGAGCGGGTTCCCGGCGCCGGACTCGACCGCTCGTTCTTCGTCGACCGCATCCCCGCCGAGTTGATCGACCGGGTCGAGGTGGTCCGCTCCTCCTCCGCCAACCGCAGCGGGGACGCGGTGGCCGGCGCGCTCAACATCGTCCTGCGCGACGCCCTGGCGCTGGACGGGGGCTACCTGCGCGCCGGCGCCATCCGGCTCGACGACGGCAAGTTCAAAGGCACGGCCGGCGGCGTCTGGGGCGGCCAGGTTGGACCGGGCCGGATGCTGATCGGCGCCAGCGTGCAAGGTCGCCGCAATCCCAAGGACAAGTTCAGCCAGCGTTTCGACGAGCCCGATGGCGAGCTCGACAACGTCGAGGTTCAGACCGACGTCCGCGATGGCACGGACTATTCCTTCAACGCCGCCTACAACCTCGACGTCGGCGCCAGCAACCTGGACCTCTCGGGCTTCTTCGTGCGCACCGACCGGCTGCAGGCCGAGCGGTCCATCGAATACGCCGCCGGCGTGCAGACCGAGGCGCAGTTGGAGACGATCAACGTCAACGACCTCGACATCGTCACCGACAACTACGCGCTGAACGGCAGGTACAAACTCCCGCTGTTCGGCGGCGAGACCACGTTCAAGCTCGGCTACGCGGTGCTGGACGACGACCAGTCCGAGTTCGAGGACGAGACCACCTACGACGGCGACGACACGCCCTTCCCCGACGACGACGTCTTCGAAAGCACGCGCAGCCAGACCAACATCAAGGACCGCGAGTGGTCGGGGGCGCTGCAGCACAAGCTGAACCTGTCGGACGCCATCGGGATCGAGTTCGGAGTCCAGTTCGTCGACAAGGAACGCGCTACCGACATCCTGGAGACCGAGACGGAGGTCGAGATCGACGATCCGCCCGCACCGCGACCGCCCATCCCAGGGCCCTACGATCCCTTCGCGCCGGTCGACGGCGGCGTGAACACGATCGAGGAGCGGCGGATCGATCCGTATCTCATGGTGTCGGGGAAGTCCGGGCCGCTCACCTGGGAAGCCGGTGTCCGCTACGAGACCACGGAGTCGAAGATCGTCGACGAGACCGTGGCGACCGCCAACCGCGTCTCGAAGAACGACTACAACGTCTTGCTGCCGTCGGCGAACCTGCGCTACGCCCTGAGCGAGGCCAACCGGATCAGCCTTTCCATCTCGCGCACCGTGCGCCGACCCAACTTCAACTTCCTGTCGCCGGCCCTGCTGCAGGGTGAGTACGGTGACAACGACTTTCTGGGCAATCCGGGCCTCAAGCCGGAGAAGGCCTGGGGCGTGGACCTGGGCTTCGAACGCCGGCTGGGCCGCCGCGGCGTGTTCGGCGTCAACGTTTTCTATCGCGACGTGAAGGACCTGCAGGAGCTGGTGAACACCGGCGCCTTCTCGGACGAGGCCCGGGACAACTTCGACGACGCCATCGACGGCGGCGCTACGCCCGCCGAGGCCGCCGAGGAACTGACGTCATTTGTCCTGACCGCGGCCAACGTGGGCGATGGCGAGGTCTACGGCATCGAGGTCGACCTCTCCACGCCGCTGGACTTCATGGGCGCTCCGGACACCGGCGTGTTCGTCAACTACTCCCTCCTCGACAGCAAGGTAACCGATGCGTTCGGCTCGCGGCGCTTCAACGACCAGAGCAAGTACGTCTTCAACGTCGGCTTCATCCAGGACCTGCCGGACTGGGGCGCGGCCTTCGGCGCCACCTATCGCAAGCAGGGCGCCGCCTTCGGCCGCATCGTCGGCGAGGAGGTCAGGACCACTTATGGCGCCGACCTGGAGCTGTTCGTCGAGAAGCGCTTCGGCGAGCGCTTCGTGGTGCGTCTGACGGGCTCCAACCTGCTCGACGGGAAGAAGCGCGAGGTGTTCGACAAGTTCAACACGATCGGCGACCAGATCAGCCGGGACCACGACGAGTACGAGCTCGAATCCGAGAAGGCTGGCCCGGTATTCCAGCTGGTCGCGCGGGCCACGTTCTAGGCGAGGCTGCCGCCGGTGATGTCCCTGCGCCTCGCCCGCCTCGCCGTCGCCGCCAGTCTATTCAGCGCCGGCGGGGCGGCGGCCCACGATGGGCCGCACCGCTTCGACCCACCCGCGCCGCGGGCCGGCGCGCCCAAGGTCGAGCCCACAAGCCGCCGCTGGCTGGCGGGCGCCCACCACGTCCACAGCTGGTTCAGCGTCGGCTGGACGCCATCGGCCGACGGTAAGGCGCCGCCAACTCCGGTGTTGGCGGGCGACTCGCGCAACGCGATCCCCACCAACGCCAGGATGGCGCTAGCCCACGGCCTGGACTGGATGGTCTCGACGGACCACGGCGGCCCCAACCACGCCAAGCTCAACAGCACCAAGGCCTATCCCGACCTCCTGAAGGCCCGCCGGCAAACACCGCGGCTGATCCACTTCGTCGGGCTTGAGCTGGACACGCCCGGCGCCGAGCACTCCAGCGTCATCGTGCCGCGCACCACGGCCGAGCGCGCCGCGCGCTTCGGCATCGAACGCGGCTTCAACCGGCGCGAGCCCTGGCCAGAGGACCCGGCCTGGAACACCGAGGCGCGCATGATCGAGGCGCTGAAGCACATGCGCGACCTGCCCGACCCGCCAGTGGTGATCGCCAACCACCCGTCGCGTACGGCGACCGACGTCGGCGCCTACGGGCTGCTGTCACCGCAGGAACTGCGGGCCTGGAACGACACGGCGCCGAGCGTCGCCGTCGGCATGGAGGGCGCGCCCGGCCATCAGGCGAGCGGCCTCAAGCCAGACGGAACGCTGGCCCCCGATAGGCGCCGCGGGCGCCTATCGCCACTCGCCCACCTTGGGCGGCTTCGATCAGATGACGGCGATCGTCGGCGGGTTGTGGGACTCGATGCTTGGCGAGGGCCGGGGCTGGTGGATCACCTCGACCTCGGATTCGCACCGCCACTACACCGACGGCGGCAGCGACTTCTGGCCCGGCGAGTATTCCAAGACGTATGTGAAGGCCGAGCGGACGTACGAGGACGTGCTCGACGGCCTGCGCCACGGCCGGGTGTTCGTGACGCTGGGCGACTTGGTGTCGGAACTGGACGTCGTCGCGCAGTCGCCGGACGGCCGCCGGCGCGCGGAGATCGGCGGGCGGCTCCGGGTCCCCCGCGGCTCGGACGTGACCGTGGTCATCCGCCTGCGCGATCCCGCCCGGGCCAATTTCGGGGGGCGCAGGCCCGACGTCACCCGGGTGGACCTCATCCGTGGCGAGATGACCGGGCCGGTCGCCGATCGCACTACCGATCGGAACCCAAGTGTGCGCGTCGAACGCCGGTTTGGACCGCGCGACTGGGTCCGTGAGGGCGAGCGCATCTCGATGACCTTCACCCTGCGCAACGTTACCGCAGCCACCTACCTGCGGGTGCGCGGCACAGGCGGAACTGAGCTGGAGCCCAACCCGGACCCCCCCGGGGAAGACCCGTGGTCGGACCTGCGGTTCTACGCCAATCCGGTCTTCATCGACGTGGAGTGACCTACAGGTTGTCCCGAAGCCAGCTCGCCGCCTTCGTGATCACGTTGGCGCGGGGGTCGAGGGGTTCGCGGCGGAGCTTCGAGGACGAGAGCTGCTTGGTGGAGACCGCTTCGCGCGGGCCGAAGGCGGCGCGGTGGAGGATGCCGGCAGCGGCGGTGAAGGCCGGGCCGGAGGCCGCGTCGGCCAGGTGCGGGACGCGGCGCGGGCGGCCCAGGCGGACCGGGCGGTCGAACACCCGGACGGCGACTTCGCGCACGCCGGCGAGCTGGCTGGCGCCGCCGGTCAGCACCAGGCCCGCGCCCGGCTCGATGGGCGCGCCGGCGGCCTTCAGGCGGTCGCGCAGCAGTTCGAGGGTTTCCTCCACGCGCGGGGCGATGATGCCCTTCAGCAGGCTGCGCGGCGCGATGACCGGGCCGGCGCCGGGGTCGTCGCCGCGCGGCGGCGCCTCGATCATTTCGCGGTCCTCGTTGGCCGAGGCGATGGCCGAGCCGTGCAGGGTCTTGATCCGCTCGGCGCCGACGATGGAGGTCGAAAGGCCCCGGGCGATGTCCTGGGTCACGTGGTGGCCGCCCACCGGCACCGTCTCGACGTAGACGAGGCTGCCGCCGCGAAACACCGAGGCGGAGGTGGAGCCGCCGCCCATGTCGATGCAGACGCTGCCGAGGTCGAGCTCGTCCTCCTCCAGCGCGGCCAGCGCGGAGACGAACGGAGCCGCCACGACGCCGTCCAGCTGCAGGTGCGCGCGCTCGACGCAGGCGCCCAGCGTGTTGAACACGGTCTCGGCCACCGAGACGACCAGCAGCTCGACGCCCAGGGCGCGACCGAACATGGCGCGCGGATCGCGCACCCCGCCCTGGCCGTCCACCGACCAGGCGACCGGCAGGATGTGGATGGCGCGGCGGCCGGGAATCTTGATCTGCGAGAGCGCATTGCCGATGGCGCGGACCAGGTCGTTGTCGCCGATCGGCCGGGCGCCGATGGAGACGCGGCCCTGCACGCGGCTGGACGAGAGGGCTCCTCCGGCGGTGGCGATGGTGACGCCCTGGACGTTCACGCCCGCGACGTTCTCGGCGCGCTCTACGGCCTTGGCGATGGCTTCGGAGGCCTCGTCCATGTTGACGATGGCGCCGCCGCGCACGCCGCGCGACTGGACGTAGCCCACGCCGCAGGTGGTGAGTGTGCGATCGCCGCGGCGCACGCCCTCCGGCTTCATGATGAAACAGGCGACCTTGGAGGCGCCCAGGTCGACCGCCGCGGTGATCTTCGGCGGAGCGAGCGCCGCCTTCAGCCCGTCGCGGTTGTCCTTTCGCGGCTCGGCCTTGGCCCGGGGCTCGGCCTTTTTCGTCTCGGCGGCTTTCTCTTCGGGGCGTTCGGCGGTCTTAAGCATCAGGCGGGGCTCTGGTTCTGGGCGGGCGGTGCGGATGGGACAGCGGCCACGACCGGGCGCGGGCGCACGGTCATGGCGTCGGGGTTTCTGAGGTCGATTCGCTCGAAACCGAGGTCGAGAATGTGCGAGCGCAGGTCGAGCGCCTCGAGCTTCATCAGGGCCGCTTCCTGCTCGACCGCGGGGAGCTGGATCAGCGAGCCGTCCTTCAGGCGCAAGTCCCAGCGGCGGTCGTCGACGCGGACCAGCGCCTCCATACGCGCCATCAGCTTGGGCCGTTGCGCGAGCGTGGGCAGGATGTCCGGCGCGTGCTTGGCGCCGCCGGCTCCCACCACCAGCGGCAGGGTGGTGAAGCGGGCGGGATCAGCCTCCGGGATCTTCCGGCCGCGCTCGTCGATGACGAACGTGCGCCCCCCGTGCTGCCAGACGGCGAGCTGGCGGCGTTCCTTGACGGTGATCACCAGGGTGTCGGGGAGCAGGCGCACCACGCGAGCCTCCTCGACCCAGCCCACGCGGCCGACTTTGCCCTGCACCTGAACGAGGTCGAGGCCCAGCAGCGGCTGGCCGATGCCTACCCCGGCGGCCTTGATGATGTCGGGCCGGGCCAGCGCCGAGGCGCCCTCCACGTGGATCGCCTTGACCCGGAACCCCGCGTTGCCGAGCCGGTTGTCGAACCCCGAGACGACCGACTGGGCGATGGTCGCGCCCCGCTCGCCGGTAGTCAGGCCGACCGCAAGCGCGAGGGTCAGCACGCCCCCGGCGATCATCAGCACATGCTTGGGAGACAGCTTCGGCCGCGACGCCGCAGCGGCAGGGCGCTTGGCCGGCCTAGCGGGCGCCTTAACTTGAGGTTTCGCCTGAACTCGCGATCCCCCCCGCGCCGCGGGCATAAGCGTCCTCCGTGATCCAAAGCACCAGTGCGTCGAAATCCACCCCACCCGCCGCCGCCTGCTCGGGTACGAGCGAGGTCGGCGTCATGCCCGGTTGGGTGTTGACCTCCAGTAGGACCAAAACATCGTTAACGTCATCATAACGCAGGTCCGACCTGGTAACCCCTCGGCAACCCAGGGCGGCATGCGCCATCTCTGACAGTTTCTTCGCTTTGTCCGCTACTTCCGGGGGAATCCTCGCGGGAACGATGTGCTGGGAACCGCCCTCCCCGTACTTGGCTTCGTAATCATAGAAGCCTGTGGACGGTACGATTTCGGTAACGGTCATCGCCTTGCCGTCCATAACGCCCACCGCAAGCTCCATGCCGCGGATGTAGGGCTCGACCATGACCTCCTCGCCGAAGGTCCAGGAGGGGGCGATCACCTCCTGCGGTGGGGCGTTGGCGCCCTCGAAGACCAGGAACACGCCGACCGAAGAGCCCTCCGCGTTGGGCTTGACCACGTAGGGCGGCGGCAACACGTGGCGGGCCGCCACCTCAAAGCGGTTGAAGAGACCGCCGCCGGGGACGATCACACCGCCCGCCGCCAGCACCGCCTTGGCCTTGGCCTTGTCCATGGCCAGCGCTGAGGCCAGCACGCCGCAGTGGGTGTAGGGCAGGCCAAGGGTTTCCAGCACCCCCTGGACGCAGCCGTCCTCGCCCCAGCGCCCGTGCAGCGCGTTGAAGCAGACGTCGGGCTTCAGGCGGCTCAGCACCTGGGCCAGGTCGCGTCCGGCGTCGACGCGGGAGACCTTGGCCCCCAGCCGCTCCAGGGCGTCGGCGCAGGCCGCGCCGGAGACGAGGCTGACCTCGCGCTCCGAAGAAAGTCCGCCCAGGAGGACGGCGACGTGTTGTCCGGCCAATTTCTGGCTGGGAGGGGGCGCGGCCATGAGCGACTCGTAGCGGAGGAGTTCTTACCTGCGGGTGGACCGCCGCGGCAGGTCCGGTCAAGGGCGCGTGGAATTTCGACGCGGGTCAGGGGCGCGTGAGCGCCGCTTCATTCAACCGCGAACGAACGCAAACGGGCGCGAACGCGCGGTGGAGGACCGCAGGCTCCTGCCTTCTCGCTAGGAGGCCGGGGGTCCAGGCGAGCCGAGCGTCCGCAGGCACAGTGCGTTCGCGTGCGTTTGTTCGTTCGCGGTTCAAGATGACAGCGCCCGGCGCGTGCTCTGTAGGCGTGGCGGCGCAGCCGCCGGCCTTCAGGAGAACCGCACGATCAGGCCGCCGTCGGCGTCCAGGACGAAGGCGTCGGGGGTGTGCAGGCTGCGCCACAGGTCGTGGGCGTCGAGGCCGAGGCGGCGGGCGAGGTAGTGGCTGAGCACGGTGCCGTGGGTCACCGCCACCAGCGGCCGCGCCGGGTGCTCGGCGAGCGCCTTGGCGAGTCGCGCGCAGGCCTGATCGACACTTTCGCCGCCGGCGACGGGCTTGTTGGGCTCGGCGAACACCTGGGCGATGCGGGCGCGGAAGGCCTCCTCGGTGCCGAAGGCGAGCGCCGGGCGCTTGTGCTCGTGCAGGCCCTCGTCCAGTTCGACCTGGAGGCCCAGGGCGGCGGCGATGATTTCAGCGGTCTCTCGGGCCTTCGGCTCGGGGCTGGAGGCAACGGCGGCGGGCGAATAGGGGACGATGCGCGTCGCCAGCCGGGCGACGGCGTCACGGCCTTCGGGGCACAGCGGCCAGGTGGTGGGCGGCGCGTCCGGGTCGATCAGCGGGCGGCCATGGCGGACTAGGATCAGGGCGGGCTCGCTCATCCGGGCGTCCCGATCCTGCGGATTTCCCACTGCAGGTCGACTCCGGTCTTGGTCAGCACATCCGCACGCACGGCCTCTCCCAGGGCTTCTAGGTCCGCCGCCGTGGCCTCCCCCGTGTTGATCATGAAGTTGGCGTGCAGCGGCGAAAACATGGCTCCACCGTACAGCTTTCCGCGCCAACCGGCTTCATCCACGAGCTTCCATGAGGAATAACCCGGAGGATTCTTGAAGGTCGAGCCCCCGGTTTTCTCGCGGATCGGCTGGGTGGTCTCGCGCCGCCGGGTGATCTCCTCCATCCGCGCCTGGACGGCGGCTGGGTCGTCGGCGTGTCCCTCAAAGGTCGCCTCGACCCAGATGATGTCCGACGGAGCCTCGGAGTGGCGGTAGGTATAGCCGAAGTCGGTGCGGGCCAGCTGCCGCCGCTCGCCGCGGCGGTCATAGCCCCAGGCGGAGACCAGGACGTCCTTGGTCTCCGCGCCGTAGCAGCCGGCGTTCATGGTCAGGGCCCCCCCGATGGTCCCCGGGATGCCGGCATAGAACTCGAGCCCGCCGATCCCGGCCTTGGCCGCCGCTCGCGCGACGGCGGAATCCAGGGCCGCGGCGCCGGCCGTGATCCGCCTCCCCTCGGCGGTCACGGTGGCGAAGGCGCGGCCGGCAAGCCGGATCACCACCCCGGCCACGCCGCCGTCGCGTACGATCACGTTGGAGCCGACTCCCAGGACCGTGACCGGCACGCTGGACGGCAGGGCGTGGAGGAAAGCGGCTAGGTCCTCGTGGTCGGCCGGCAGGAACAGCAGGTCGGCCGCGCCACCGACCCGGAACCAGGTGAACGGCCCCAGCGGCTCGTCGGGCAGCAGCTTGCCGCGGACCGGCGGCAGGTCGGCGCGCCAGCTCATTCCGCGGCTCGGGCCAGGGCTTCCAGCTCGCCCGGAAGGGCGTAGGACCAGCTGGTGATGTCACCGGCGCCCAGCAGCACCACCAGATCACCCGGCGCGGCCTCGGCGCGGACGATGGCGGCCAGGTCGCCCGGACCGGGAAGGGCCAGCACGCGGCGGTGGCCGTAGCGGCGCAGGCCCTCGATCAGCCCGTCGCGGCTGGCGCCCTCGATGGGCGCCTCGCCGGCCGCGTAGACATCGGCCACGATCACCACGTCGGCGTCGTTGAAGCAGTGGCAGAAGTCGTCGAACAGGTCGCGCAGACGGCTGTAGCGGTGCGGCTGGACCACCGCGATTACCTTGCCAGAGGTCACCGCGCGGGCCGCCTTCAGCACAGAGGCGATCTCGACCGGATGGTGGCCGTAGTCGTCGATCACCCGCACGCCGTTCGCCACGCCGGTGGTGGTGAAGCGCCGGCGCACGCCGGCGAACTCCGTGAGGCCCTTGCGGATGTCCGCAGGAGACACACCCAGCTCGCGGGCGACAGCGATCGCCGCCAGCGCGTTCAGCACATTGTGGTCGCCCGCCATCGGCAGGTGCAGGTCGTCGAAGCTGATGAGGCCGCCGCCGCGCGGCTGCATGATGACGCTGAACCGGGCGCCGTCGGGGCCCATGCTCACATTGTGGGCGCGGACCTCGGCCTGCGGGTTCATCCCGTAGGTCACCAGCCGGCGGTTCTCGACCCGGGAGGCCATCGCCTGGACCTCCGGGTGGTCGATGCAGACGGCGGCGAAGCCGTAGAAGGGGATGTTCTCCACGAAGTCGCGGAACGCTCGCTTGACCGCTTCGAAGTCGCCGTAGTGATCCAGGTGCTCGGGGTCGATGTTGGTGACCACCGCGCACGTCGACTTCAGCTTCAGGAAGGTGCCGTCGCTCTCGTCGGCTTCCACCACGATCCAGTCGCCGGTCCCGACCTTCGCATTGGCGCCGTAGGCGTTGATGATGCCACCGTTGACCACCGTCGGGTCCAGGCCGCCGGCGTCCAGCAGGGCGGCGATCATCGAGGTCGTGGTGGTCTTGCCGTGGGTGCCGCCCACCGCCACCGAGAACTGCAGCCGCATGAGTTCGGCCAGCATTTCGGCGCGGCGCACCAGCGGCAGGCGCCGCTCGCGCGCGGCCACCATCTCCGGGTTGTCGGGCTTCACGGCGGTGGAATAGACGACGGCGTAGGCGCCATCCAGCTGGGCGGCGTCATGGCCGATGAAGATCTTGGCGCCCAGCTTCTCCAGCCGCTCGGTGTTGGCGGATGCCTTGGCGTCGGAGCCCTGCACCGAATAGCCGGTGCGCATCATGATCTCGGCGATGCCGCTCATGCCGATGCCGCCGATGCCGATGAAGTGCACGGGGCCGATCTCGAAGGGCACGGGACGACGGGTCATGGCCCGGTGCTACCGCATCTCGCCGCTGGCCGGAACCCTGGGGGGCTCACTCGAACCGGGATGCGAACCGTTGCGTCGCTTCAGCAAGGAAGCCTTCGCCGCCTGCCGGGTCGCCGCCGTCGGTGCGGTATTTCACGAAGAGCTGCTCGAAGCCGCCGGGGTGGAAGGTGATCAGCAACTCCACCGGCGCTGTGGAGACGTTGGCGTAGCCGTGCCGGGTTCCGGGCGGGACGCGGATGAAGTCGCCGGCGCTGAGGGTGGTCACCTCTGCGCCGAGCAGGAACTGCAGCTCGCCGCTGCGTACGAGGAAGGTCTCCTCGATCTCGGCGTGGAGATGCGGTCCGAACCCTGGCGCCGCCTGGGGCGGGCGGGGCGCGACAACGTACTCCATGAGCGAGTAGCGCCCGCCGGTGTCCGCGCCGGACACCAGGATGCGCCCCCGGTCCGGGCCGTCCTCGAAGGCCACGCCTCCATCCCTGCGAACCAGTTCGGCCATGCTTCCGCTTAGCACGGGATGGCGGTCAGGGGGCCGCCGTCCGCTCCACCACATCAGCGAGCCGCTCCGCCGCGTCCGGGATCGCCACGGAGCGCGAGGCCGCGGCCATGCGCGCCAGGCGCGCGGGGTTGCTGAGCAGGGTCTCCAGGGCATTGGCCAGAGACTCCACGGTAAGCTGCGCCTCGCGAGCGATCTCGGCGCCGCCGACGTCCGCCAGCAGCTTGGCGTTCTGGCCCTGGTCGTCGTCGAGCGCGATGGCGAGCGGGATCAGGATGGCCGGCTTACCGGCCACGGCGAACTCGCAGACGCTGCCGGCTCCGGAGCGGCCGATGACCAGGTGCGCGTCGCGCAGGCGGCTGGCGATGTCACGGAAGAAGGGGGCGATCTCGGCGTCCACCAGAGCGTCGCGGTAGGCGCGCCGGGCGGTGTTCATGGACTCCTTGCGGGTCTGCTGCTGGACGATCAGCCGCTTACGAAGGTCTTCGGGCAGGGCCTTGATCGCCTCGGGCACCAGTTCGGAGAGCAGCCGCGCGCCCTGGCTGCCGCCGGTGACCAGCAGCCGCAAGGGCCCATCCGGCTCCGGCGGGACGTAGGCGACCTCGGCCAGGGCGCGGATTTGCGGCCGCACCGGGTTGCCGACCACCGCGGCGGAGGCGGCCACCTTGGGCGGCGCCTTCTGCAAGGTCGGGAAGGCGCAGGCCACCTGCTTCACGTGCGGGGCCAGGAACCGGTTGGCTCGGCCCATCACCGCGTTCTGCTCATGGATCACCGTCGGACGGCGGTCCAACACCGCGGCCACCAGCGCCGGCACGGACGGATAGCCGCCGAAGCCCACCACGACGTTTGGGCCGATCTCGCGGAACAGGGCCCGGGCCTGCAGCGCGCCGCGCATCACCGCGAAGCCGGCGCGGGCCATGCCGATGGGATCGCCGCGCCGGAAGGTGGCGGCCGACAGGCCGATGCGTCGTTCCGCCGGGAAGTCCTGAGCCAGGCCCGCCACCCGCTCGTCCGAAGCCAGCACGATTCCCCAGCCGCGGGCGATCAGCGCCTCGGCCAGCGCCTGGGCGGGGAACAGATGCCCACCGGTGCCCCCGGCGGCGACGACGGCGATCTTACGCATGGGCCATCTTAGACAAGGGGGCGCGCATCAGCCGAATTCGCCGGCTTTGGCCAGGCCTTCGGCGGGCTGGTAGGCGCCCGGGCGGCGGCGCGTAAGCGCCAGCGCAAAACCCAGGGTCAGCCCCATGGCCAGCATGGAGGAGCCGCCGTAGCTGATGAACGGCAGGGTCATGCCCTTGGTCGGGATCATGTTGAGGTTCACCGCCAGGTTGATGATCGCCTGCTGGCCCACCAGTACGAACAGGGCCGCGGCCGCGACCTGCTCGAAGGGATCGGTCAGCTTCATGGCCCTTTGCAAGCCCCGGATCACCACGAAGGCGAAGAGCGAGATCACCACCAGCAGGAAGACGAGACCGAACTCCTCGGCGCCCACGCTGGCGGCGAAGTCGGTGTGAAGGTCGGGCACGTGGCGCTTCATCACGCCCTCCCCCGGCCCGCGACCGAACAGTCCGCCCGCCGCCTGGGCCACGGCGGCGGCGTCCACCTGGTGGGTGTCGGCCTTGTCCGGCGAGAAGAAGCGGTCGACGCGGCTCTGCACATGCGGGAACAGGAAGTAGGTCGAACTGAGCCCCGCGACGGCCGCCGTTCCCAACCCCATCACCCAGGAGATCGGGACGCCCGCCATCCAGAAGGCCGCCCCGAACGCCACGGTGATCAAGACCGTCTGGCCGACGTCCGGCTGGATCAGCAACAGGCCCACCGATACAGCGTAGAGCCCGAAAGCGATGGAGACGCCGGGCACGCCCTGGCCCTTCTGGCCCTCGGCGAACATCCAGGCGATCAGCACCACCAGGGCCGGCTTCATGTACTCGGAAGGCTGGAACGTGAAGCCCCCGAACTCGATCCAGCGGGCCGCGCCCTTGGCCGAGTGACCGATGAAGGGCAGCGCGATCATCACCGCGATCGCCGCCAGCCAGATGAAGAAGGCGGCCCGCCGCACGTTCCTGACGTCCAGCATCGACACCCAGATCATGATCCCCGCCGAGGCGGCGGCGAACACGCAATGGCGCACGGCGAAGTGGAACGGATCGCCGATGTTCATCCGCAGCGCCGCCGCCGGGCTGGCCGCGAACGAGACCATCACCCCGATGGCGATCAGCACCGCCACCATGCCCAGCATCCAGCGGTCGACGGTCCACCACCACACGCCGACCGAGGACCGGTCCGAACGCGGGAA
>NZ_CADEGK010000011.1:18258-46553 GCF_902826855.1 uncultured Phenylobacterium sp.
AGCAGGACAACCGCGTCCTTGCCGGTGGCCGCAGCGTCGGCGAAGGCGGCCTCGACCGCGGCGGGGATGGTCCCGCACTTCACCGCCTCGGCCTTATCCCTGAGCGTCTCGGCGAAGGCTTCCTGCGCCTCGCCCACCAGGTAGGCCTTGACCACGCGCGGGAAGAGATCGGCCAGGTCGTCGATGCCGCCGGTCTTGGGTTGGCCGCCGGCGATCCAATAGACCTTGGGATAGCTGGCAAGCGCTTGGCGCGCGGCGTCGGCGTTGGTGGCCTTGCTGTCGTTGACGAACCGGACCTTGCCGACGTGCGCCACCGTCTCCATCCGGTGCGCCAGGCCCGGAAACGTCAGCAGCGCACGAGCCGCAGCGTCGGGGGTGATGCCGAGTCCCTTGGCCGCCGCATAGGCGGCCGCCGCGTTCTGCCAGTTGTGCCGCCCGGGCAGCGAACGGGCCCGCTTCAGGTCGGCCGCCTGCGCCGTGCGCTCGCCGGAGGCGTCGTAGAGCAGGCCGTCGAGAGCGTAGATGCCGCGGCTGAGCGCCTTATTGGCCGAGATCGGCACGATGGTGCGCTGGTTGGCGGCGGTGACCTCGGTGCAGATGCGACAGCCCCAGTCGTCGTCGATGCCGATCACGGCGGTGTCGCCCTTGCCCTGGTTCATCAGGATGCGGCGCTTGGCGGCGACATAGCCCTCCATGTCGCCATGCCGCTCCAGGTGGTCCGGCGAGATGTTGAGGATCACGGTGACATCGGCCTTCAGGCTCGAGGTCAGGTCCAGTTGGTAGGAGGAGAGCTCCAGGACGTAGACGGCGCCGCCGTGCATGTCGTCGAGGGCCAGGACCCCGGTGCCGATGTTGCCACCTATGCGGACGTCGCGGCCGGCCTCGGCGCAGATGTGGCCGATCAGGGCGGTGGTGGTGGACTTGCCGTTGGTGCCGGTGATGGCCACGATCTTCGGCCGCTTGTGCTCGGGCGCCGCATTCACGGTGCGGGCGAAGAGCTCGATGTCACCGACGATCTCGACGCCCTCCGCCTTGGCCTTGTCCACCGTCCAGTGCGGCTTGGGGTGGCTTAGCGGCACGCCGGGCGACAGCATCAGGGCGGCGAAATCGCCCCAGTCGGCGGTCGTCAGGTCGGTGAGCTCGAGGCCCTCGGCGACGGCCACGGCGCGGGTCCCGGCGTTGTCGTCCCACAGCGCGACCTTCGCCCCGCCGGCCAGCAGGGCGCGCGCGGCGGCCAGCCCCGTGCGGGCGAGGCCGAAGACGGCGACGGTCTTCCCTGCAAAGACGCGGACCGGGATCATGGTGTGCTGACGCGCGCCCTCCCCTACCGCAGCTTGAGGGTGGCGAGGCCGATCAGGGCCAGCATGATCGAGACGATCCAGAAGCGGATCACGACGGTCGATTCAGACCAGCCCAGCTTCTCGAAGTGGTGGTGGATCGGGGCCATCAGGAAGATCCGGCGACCGGTGCGCTTGAACCACGCCACCTGGATCACGACGCTGAGCAGCTCGGCGACGAACAGGCCGCCGATGATGGCCAGCACGATCTCGTGGCGCGTGGCGACCGCGATGGTCCCCACTGCGCCGCCCAGCGCGAGCGCCCCGGTGTCGCCCATGAAGATCTTGGCCGGCGGCGCGTTGTACCAGAGGAAGCCCAGTCCTGAGCCGATCAGCGCCCCGCAGAACACCGCCAGCTCGCCCACGCCCGGTACGAAATGGAGCTGCAGGTAGTTGGCGAACACGTAGTTGCCGACGAGGTAGGCGATCAGGCCGTAGGCCGCCGAGGCGATCATCACCGGCACCGTGGCCAGGCCGTCGAGGCCGTCGGTGAAGTTCACGGCGTTGGCGGCGCCCACAATGATGAAGGCGCCGAAGGCCAGGTAGAACCAGTTCAGGTCGATCAGCCACTGCTTGAAAACCGGGAAGGTGATCGAGGTCAGCAGCTCCGGGCTCTCCGGCGGCTTGGCGGCGAACTGGATAATCAGCGCGACCGCGACCATGGCGATCGCCGCCTCCAGCACCAGGCGCACGCGCCCTGAGATGCCCGCCGTGGTCTGCTTGGTGACCTTGGAATAGTCGTCGAGGAAGCCCAGCAGGCCGTAGCCGCCGGTAACGATCAGCACCGCCCAGACATAGACGTTGGTCAGGTCCGCCCACAGCAGGGTGCCCGCGAACAGGCCGGCCAGGATCATCACCCCGCCCATGGTGGGCGTGCCGGCCTTCTCGATGATGTGGCGCTCGATGCCCTCGGCGCGGATCGGCTGACCCTTGCCCTGGCGGGCCTTCATCCAGCGGATGAACCGCGACCCCATGGCCACCACCACCACCTGTGCGGTGAAGATCGCCAGGCCCGTGCGAAGGGTCTGGTATTTCAGGAGGTTTAGGACCGGCACGTAGCCGCCCGAGGCGGGATCGACGCTCTGGAGATAGTGCGAGTACTGCAGGTAGAGCCAATAGAACATCAGCCGGCCTCCGCCATGCCAGGCGAGCGGGGATCGAGCGCGGCCAGGGCCCGGGCGATGAGCCCCGCCTTCGACCCGTTCGACCCCTTCACCATCACCAGGTCGCCGGGCTTCACGGCCCCGACGAGCTCCGGCGCCAGCGCCTCGGCCGTTTGGGCGTAGCCGCCACGCCGAGTCGGCGGAAGGGCGTCCCAGAGCGATTTCATCAAGGGACCCGCGCAGAACACGAGGTCAATCGATGCAGCCTGCAGCGGAGCGGCCAGGCCGGCGTGGAAATCGGTCGCCTGAGGGCCCAGCTCCAGCATGTCGGTGAGGGCCACGATGCGGCGGCCCTCCGTCGCCCGCGCGCCGAGCGTGGCGATGGCCGAGGCCATGGAGATCGGGTTGGCGTTGTAGCTCTCGTCGATCAGCGTGACGGCCCCGCCCTTCACGGCGATGGACTTCTCCGCGCCCCGGCCCTCCAGCGGTTCGAACGACCCCAGGGCCGCCAGGCCGGCGTCCAGGCCGACGTCAAGGGCCTCCAGCATCAGCAGCACCGCCATGCTGTTCAGCCCCCAGTGCATCCCCGTCTGCAGGATGGGGAACTCCAGCGCCTTGCCGTGCAGGCGCGCCTGGATCACGGCGTGCGGGCCCGGGACCTGGAAGTCGATCAGCCGCGCGTCGCAATCCGCCCCGGTCCCGAAGGTCAGAACCTTGGCGCCGGCCTGCGCGGCGCGGCCCGCCAGCAGATCGAACCAGGGGTTGTCGGCGTTCAGCACCGCCACGCCGCCCGGCTCCAGGCCCTCGAACACTTCGGCCTTGGCCCGCGCCACCCCGGTCTCGCCGTCCGGGAAGTTCTCCGTGTGCACCGGCCCCACCGTCGTCACCACCGCGGCGTGCGGCCGGACCATCTTCGCCAGCGGGCGGATCTCGTCGGCGTGGTTCATGCCGATCTCGAAGACCGCGCGCTGCGTCCCGCGCGGCATGCGGGCCAGGGTGAGCGGAACGCCGATGTGGTTGTTGTAGGACTTCACCGACGAATGCGCCGGGCCGGCCAGCCGCAGCCCCGCGATGATCGCCTGGGTGATCGAGGTCTTGCCGACTGAGCCGGTCACCGCCCCGCGCCGCGCCTGGCCCGCCCGCTCGCGCGCGGCGATCCCGAGCGCCTCCAGGGCGGCCTGGGTGTCCGCGACCGTCACCGCCGGGCCGGCCACGTCGCGGCTGACCAGCGCGCCGGCCGCGCCCTTGGCCATCGCCTGGGCGATGAACTCATGACCGTCGCGCGCGCCGGCCAGCGCCACGAAGAGGTCGCCAGGCTCGAGGGTGCGGGTGTCGATGGAGACGCCGGTGGCTGCGAAACCGTGAACCTCTTTCCCGCCCGTCGCCGCCGCTATCTCCCCTGAAGTCCAGAGGGGCTCCGTCCAGAGCGGATCAGCCATGGACCAGCTCCAGGGCCTTGGCGGTCTCTTCCACGTCGTCGAAGGGGTGGACGACGTCGCCGACGATCTGGCCCTGCTCGTGGCCCTTGCCGGCCACCACCAGGATGTCGCCGTCCCTGAGCATGCCGGCGGCCACGCGGATCGCTTCGCGCCGGTCGCCGATCTCCTTGGCCCCCTTGGCGCCGGCCAGCACATCGGCGCGGATGGCGGCGGGGATTTCGGAGCGAGGGTTGTCGTCGGTGACGATGGCGACGTCGGCCAGCCCGACGGCGATCTGGCCCATCAGGGGGCGCTTGCCCTTGTCGCGGTCGCCGCCGGCGCCGAACACCACGATGAGACGGCCGCGGGCGTGCGGCCGGAGCGCCTCCAGCACCGTCGCCAGGCCGTCAGGGGTGTGGGCATAGTCGACGTAGGCCTCGCCGCCGTGGGCGCCCGCGCCGACCCGCTGCAGCCGCCCGGGCGCGCCGGTCAGGGCCTCGAGGCCGGCGAACACCGCCTCCAGGCTCATCCCCGCCGCGCGGCAGAGGCCAGCCGCCACCAGGGCGTTGGAGGCCTGGAACCCGCCGGCCAGCGGCAGGCGCACCTCGTGGATCGCGCCCTCGGCGCGGATCGATAGCCGCTGGCCTTCCGGCAGCAGCACACGTTCCAGCAGCCGCATCGCCTGGCCGGTCTCGCCGACGCTCATCACCCGCTGGCCGGACACCACCGAGGCGGCCGCGAAGAACGGGAACGCCTCGGAGTCCGCGTTCAGAACGGCCGTGGCTCCGCGTGGCATGAGCTGTTCGAACAGTCGCAGCTTGGCCTTCGTGTAGGCGTCCATGGTGTGGTGGTAGTCGAGATGGTCCTGAGTCAGGTTCAGGTAGCCGGCCGCCGCCAGCCGCACGCCGTCCAGCCGCCGCTGGTCGATCCCGTGCGAGGAGGCCTCCATAGCGAGGTGCGTCACGCCCAGCTGGCTCATGCGTGCCAGCAGCTCGGCGACGTCGCCGGCGTCCGGCGTTGTCAGGCCGGCCGGCGTGATCTGCTCGTCCGTCCCATCCGGCCGCGAGATGGTGACGCCCAGCGTGCCCATGCTGGCGGCGACGTGGCCGGCGCCGGCGAACATCTGGCGGCAGAAGTTGGCCACCGAGGTCTTGCCGTTGGTGCCGGTGACCGCCACGCAGGTCTGCGGCTGGCGGCCCCAGAAGTTGGCCGCGGCGAGCGCATAGCCGCGGCGCGGGTCGCGGCAGATCACCGTGGGGACGGACAGGTTCAGGTCCTGGTCGGCGATCACCGCCGCGGCGCCGGCCTCCACCGCCTTGGCCGCAAACACCGCGCCGTCCACCTTCGAGCCCGGCAGGGCCGCGAACAGGAAGCCCGGCTTCACCTTGCGGCTGTCAGCGGTCACCCCGGTGATCTCGGGATCGACGCCCACGTGCCGCTTCACGAGGGTGGTGAGGCGCGTGTTCATTGCGCCTCCGCCATCTCTTCGGGCGTCGGCTCCAGGACAGGAACGGCCTGGGGCGCGTTCTTGCGACGCTGGACGCCCAGGAACGGGGCGATCCGCTCGATCACCCGGCCTGCCGCGGGCGCGGCCACCCAGCCGCCGGTGGCGTACCCGGCGCTGGCGGCGGTGCCCTTCGGCTCGTCGAGCAGGATCAGCACGAAATAGCGCTTGGTCTCGGTCCCCCCATAGGTCGGGAAAATGGCGGCGAAGGATGAGACCTGCTTGGCGTGGCTGTAGCCACGGATGGCGGGGTCGTACTTCTCGCCGGTGCCGGTCTTGCCGCCGACGTAGAGCCCCTCGATGTTGGCCGACTTGCCACTGCCGCCGGTGACGTTGGCGCGCATGATCGACAGCATCTGTAGGGACGTCCGCTCCGACATGACTCGGGGACCATCCACCTTGGTCCCGGGTTCCAGCTTGCGGATAGTCATCGGGAGCAGCTTGCCGCCGTTGAGCACCGCGCCGTAGGCGCGCGCCAGGGCCAGCGGGGTCACATTGATCCCATGGCCGAAGGAGGTGGAGGCCACCGCGTCGTCGTTCCACACCTTGGGGGTCAGCGGCCGGGCGGTCTCGATCAGCTCGGTCTTGGCCGGCTTGGTCAGGCCCAGGCCGTCAAAGTAGGCGCCCATCCGCTGCGGACCGATTCCCTCGGCGAGCTTGGCGGTGCCGATGTTGGACGAATGTTGGAACACCTCCACCAGGGTCAGGATCTTCCGGGCGGCGTGGTAGTCGTGGATGGTGCGGTAGCCCAGCTGGTACGGATAGCGCGCGTCGAAGGTGCTCTCCGGCGTGGCGACGCCTGAGTCGAGGCCGATGGCCACCGTGAAGCCCTTGAAGGTCGAGCCCATCTCGAACACCGAGGCCGCCGCGCGGTTGGTCTGGCCGTTGACGCCGGCTGCGCCGGGGCGGTTGGGATCATACACCGGCCAGCTGGCCATCCCGAGGACCTCGCCGGTGTGGACGTCGCTGACGATGCCGACCGCGCCCTTCGGCTTGAACTCTGCGATCGCCTTCCAGAGCTCGTCCTCCAGCGCGCCCTGAACCCGCAGGTCGATAGAGATCGCGATCGGCTTGCCGCCGCGGGCGCCGGCGCGGATGTCCTCGTTGAACGCGGCCTCTGCGCCTGACAGGCCTTCGCCGCCGGAATCGGAGAAGCCGATGATGTGCGCCGCTGTCGGGCCGAGCGGATAGATCCGGCGCTGCTCGGGCTCGAAGGTCACGCCGGGGAGACCCAGGTCGTTGATCCGCGTGCGCTCCTGCGGGGTCAAGGCGCCGGCGACGAACACGCGGCGGGCGCCGCGCAGCGCGCGCTCCAGCCGGCGAGGATCGAGATCCGGCATGGCCGCGATCAGCGTGCGGCGCGTCTCCGCCTGGTCCCAGATCTCCCGCGGGTCGATGTAGAGCCCGTAGTGCAGCAGGTCGGCGGCCAGCAGCCGGCCGTTGCGGTCCACGAGATCCACGCGTCCGGCGCCGAGCGCCGGCCTGCCCACGGCCTGGGCGGCGTCGGAAAACAGCGCCGCGCGGGTTGCGCCGATGGCCAGAAGTACGAAGCCCAGGCCGAAGAACGCCAGGATCACGAAGATGCGCAGGCGGGTGTCGTCCTCGGGGCGGCCCGAGGCGCGAGCGCGCTCGAAGGCGTGCTCGAGTTGCCAGACGCGTTCCAGGAGCCAGCGCGGCAGGCCGAAGGGCCCGATGGACTGCTGGCGGAGGCTCATGGCTTGACCGCCTCCGCGAGCCGGACCGGCGCATCCTCGGTCGGCGGCGGTGGCGGCACGCCGGCGACCGAGCCGGACCCGTCCACCATGGCCGCCACCGCGGAGGGCGCCACGGCGGACTTGGGCGGGCCGGTGCGGGCCAGTTCCGCAAGCTGCTCCAGGGTGGCCTCGTTGGTCACCGTGACCGGCTTCATGCCCAGATAGGACGTGGAAAGCCGCTCGATGCGGCCCGGCTGCTCCAGGTGCGCCACCTCCGCCTGCAACAGGCGGATGCGGGTCTTCTCAGCCTCGATCTTGCGCTCGATCTTGGCGATATCGGCCCGCTCGCGCCCGGCGATGGTCTTGGCCAGGTAGACGCCGAAGATCACGCTCACCAGCACCGCGATGCCGATCAGGTCCATCAGGCGGAAGCCTCGGACGCGATGGGTGAAGGGGTTGATCATGCCGCCGCCCTCCACACCGGCGCGTCGGTGCGGACCGCCGCGCGCAGCTTGGCCGAACGGGCCCGCGGGTTGGCGCGGATCTCTGACTCGGAGGGGGCGTGGGCGCCATTGAACAGCAGCTTGAAACTTGGCGCCTCGGTCTGCTCCACGGGCGGGGCATGTCGCGAGCCGGCCGGGGCGCGCCCGGCCCGCACGGTCAGAAAGGCCTTCACGATGCGGTCTTCCAGCGAGTGGAAGGTGACGACGCAGAGCCGGCCGCCAGTCTTCAACACGCGTTCAGCCGCCACGAGGCCCGCCTCCAGCTCGCCCAGCTCGTCGTTCACGGCGATCCGCAGGCCCTGGAAGGTGCGGGTCGCCGGATGGATCTTGGCCCCGCGGCGACCGCCCAGCGCCCGCTCCACGAACTCGGCGAGCTCCAGGGTGCGGCTGAACGGCTGCTCCGCGCGCCGCTTCACGATGGCGCGCGCGATGCGGCGGCTTTCGCGCTCCTCGCCGTAGACGAAGATGATCCGCGCCAGCTCCGTTACGTCGGCGGAGTTCACGATGTCGGCCGCGGTCTGGCCATCGCCGCCCATGCGCATGTCCAGCGGCCCGTCGTGCATGAACGAAAATCCCCGTTCGGCCTCGTCGATCTGCATCGAGGAGACGCCCAGGTCGAGGGCGACGCCGTCAGCGCCGCCCTCGCCGAGCGCCGCGTCCATTTCCGAGAATCGCGCTTCCACCAGTCTGAAGCGGTCTGCCGGAAATCCCGCGGCAAAGCGACGGACCGTAGGGTCGCGGTCAAACGCCACGACCTTCGCGCCCGTCGCGAGGATCGCGCGGGAGTAACCCCCCGCGCCGAAGGTGCCGTCCACCACGGTGTCGCCCGGCCCGCAGGCCAGGTTCTCGATCACCTCATCGAGAAGGACGGAAGTATGCGGAGAGGCGCTCATGCAGCGCCCCCCAGGTTTCCATTGGCCAGTCTTGCTGCGCGCTGCTTGGCGCGCATGTCGGCCAGGCCGGCCTTGGCAAACTCGCGGTCGGCGGCGCGCTGGGCGCGGTAGGTCTCGCGTTCCCAGATCTCGAAGCGGTCGCGCAGGCCCACCACGGCGATCCAGTCGGTCAGGCCGTACTGCTCGCAGAGGTGCTCAGGCAGGGTGATCCGGCCGGCGGGATCGAAGCTGAGTTTCTGCATCTCACCGAACACGTTGCGCTCGATGGAGTCGCGCAGTTCGTCGCCGAACTCCAGGTCGTCGGCCATCTTGGCGTAGCGGCCGAACAGGGCCTGGCCGCCGCCTTCGATGCAGTGGGAGCGGATGGAGGGGAAGACGAAGAGGCTGTCGCCCGGCTCGGCGAGCGCGGCGCGGTAGTCCTGCGGCACGACGATGCGCCGCTTCGCGTCCAGCTGCTTGTCAAACGTCGAGAGGAACATCTCTCCCGGCGGCCCCCTGCCTTTGCCAACCCCTAAGCCCGCGCCCGACCACGACTTTGGTTAGCAATTGATTGATGGGGTAACATGGGACTGGGTGGGTTTCAATGACACTCAATGCCCCGACTGCCCTTTTTGCTAGGGTCAAGACGTCGCATTGCTGAGCACAGTCAGGTTGTCCACAGAACATACTGGGTACGAATAGTTAACGGCGAAGCTCTCCCTCCCCGTTGGGAAGGACTAGCCGGGAAGCGATCAGGATGGGCCGTGTCGGCCGGAACTGAGAGGGAGGGGATGATCCAGAGTCCCCCACCCCGCTCGCCTCGGCGAGCTGTCCCTTCCTTTCAATCAAGGGAGGGAAGAAGATCAGACGGCCTGTAAGCCGGGTTCTGTCCGCCCCCTCCCCTCGCGAAGAGAGAGCGTGACGGTCATTCCTCTGGACCGATCGTTGCCGACCGGTTCTCGCGACCTACCCGGATCCCTGGACCGGCGACGGCCCTGCCCTCTTGCGCCCAAAGGCTCGCGAGTGCGCGGGATCCCTATTCGGTCTTGCTCCTGGCGGGGCTTGCCATGCGGCCTCTGTCACCAGACGCCCGGTGCGCTCTTACCGCACCCTTTCACCCTTACCTTCGCCGAAGCGAAGGCGGTCTGCTCTCTGTGGCGCTATCCCTGGGGTCACCCCCGGTGGGCGTTACCCACCGCCATGTCGTCGTGGAGCCCGGACTTTCCTCGAGCCCGAAGGCCCGCGACCGCCCGGCCGTCTGATCCGCGCGATAGGTGGTCGCTGCGGGCGATCAGGTCAAGCTGCGAGCCGCAGCAGTGCGATCAGCCGGGCCCGGGTCTCGCCGTCGGCCATCCCATCCACCCGCCCTGGCCGCCAGTGCCGCTGGAAGGCGCGCACCACCGCGGCGGTGTCGGCATCGAACTTTCCGTTCGGCGGCAGGTCGTAGCCGAGCCGCGTGAACCCAGCCTGAAAGGCGAACACCGCCGCGCCCTCTTCGCCCTCCCCGAACGGATCGCCCGGCGCAGGGGGCGGCTCCACCCAGAGGCCATGACCGGCCTCGGCGAGGCGCTTCCAGGGGAACAGCTCGCCGGGGTCCTCCTTGCGCGCGGGGGCCACATCCGAGTGGCCGACGATGTCGCGGTCGTCGATCTCCCACCGGCCGCGGATGTCGCCCACCAGTTCCACCACCGCGGCGACCTGCGCCTCCGGGAACGGACGGTAGCCGAACTCGTGGCCTGGATTGACGATCTCGATGCCGATGGAATCGCCGTTCAGGTTGCGCCGCCCGCGCCAGAAGGAGACGCCCGCGTGCCAGGCGCGGCGTTCCTCGGCCACCAGGCTGTAGACGCGGCCGTCCTCCTCCACCACGTAGTGCGCCGAGACCTTGGCGGCCGGGTCGCGCAGCCGGTCCAACGCCTCCTGCCCCGTCCTCATCCCCGTGTAGTGCAGCACCAGCACGCTGGGCGGCGCCGTGCGGGCGTCGAAGTTCGGCGAAGGGGCGGCGATCACATCCATCAGGCGCGGTTCCGCAGGGCAAGCAGCATGGCCATTACCTGACTGCCCCGCAGCGCGATGATCAAGATGCCGGCGATCGCCAGCAGGCTGCCGATCACCAGGCGCGGGCCGAAGGGGTCGTGGAGCACCGCCACCCCGAGGACGATGGTGGTCAACGGCGTGGCGAGGATCAGCGCGGAGATCAGGTTGGCCTCATAGCGCTGCAGGAGCGTGACATAGACGGTGTGGGCCCCCAGCGAGACGATGATCGCCGAAAAGATCAGGGCGGCCCAGAACTGCCAGCCGACGGTCCGGGCGAATTCGATCTGTCCGGGCTCCAGCAGCGCCGACAGTCCCGCCATCGGGATCAGCGAGACGACCCCCACCCAGGCCTGGAACGTGAGCGGCCGCATGCCCTCGATCTGCTTGGTGAGGATCACCCCCAGGGACGACATGATGGTGGAGAGGGCGACCAGCATCAGGCCCTTGGAGAGGACGAAGCCGTGCGGGTCCCACATCACCGTCAGCACACCGGCGAAGGTCACCAGGATGCCGACCCCGCGCACCCAACGCACCCGCTCGCCGAGCAGCAACATCGACAGGATCAGGGTGATCGGCATCCCCAGTTGCAGCACCACCGAGGCGGCTGACGGCGTGGCGTACTTCAGCCCGACGAACATGAAGCCGAAGCTGCCGCCACCCATCAGGAACGCCGTGATCACCAGCCGCCAGATCGGCCGCGGGACCGGTCGCAGGAAGGGGATGAGGCACGCTGCCACGATGAGGAAGCGGGCGGCCGCGTAGAACAGCGGCGGCGCCTCCAGCGTGCTCACCACGTACTTCGAGACGATGTTGTTGACCGCCCAGATCAGGCACATGGCCATCAGCAGGGCGAAGTCGCGGGGCGCCATGCCTCCAGCTAGGGCGCGTCAGGCGAAAGTGGAAGCCGGTTTCTCCGCCCGACGCGCCCCCTCCATGGAGGAGCCTTCCCGCATCCGCGGGAAGGCGGGGCGGCGTTGCCTCTCCGGGCGACCGTCACGCCTTCAGGAACGCCTCCAGGTCGCGATTCACCTCATCCATGTGGGTGACGAACAGGCCGTGCGGCGCGCCGGGGTAGACCTTCAGCCGGGCCCGTCTGACGCCGGCGGTGTAACGCCGGCCGCTGATGTCCAGGGGAGCCGAAGCGTCGTTGTCGCCGTGCAGGATCAGGGTCGGCCGGTCGATCTTCGCCAGGTCCCCACGCACGTCGGCCTCCATGAGCGCCCGGAACGTGGCGATGGCCACCGGCGCGGGCGTCGACAGCATCTGGTCCACCAGCCAATCCTGCATGGCGGGCGAGGTCGAGGGCGTGAAGAACGGCGCCTGGTTGTCGCGCGCCCACTTCGCAAAGTCGGTCTTCCACTCCCCGATCCATCCATCGAAAAAGGCCTGCGGTGCGCCGTAGGCGTTGTCCGGCCTCTGCACCATGCACGGCCCGGCCGGGGCCAGCATGGCCACGCGCCGCACGCGGCCTGTTCCGTGTCGACCCAGGTAGCGGGCGGTCTCCGCGCCGCCCATGGAATGGGACACGATGTCGACCTCCTTCAGGCCGAGGCCGTCGATCACGGCGCCCAGGTCGTCGGCCAGGGTGTCCAGGTCGTAGCCGCCGGCCGGCGCATCGGAGCGTCCGTGCCCGCGCCGGTCGAAGGCTATGCAACGGAAGCCGTCGTCGGCCAGGTGCGCCACCTGGTAGGCCCACATCTCGCTGGTCATCGCCCAGCTGGAGACGAACACCACCGGCCGCCCCTCGCCCCAATCGCGGTGGAACAGCGTCGTGCTGTCCTTGGCGCGGATGCTGACCGGCCGACCGGGCGCGGCGGCCGCGGGGCGGGGCGGGGCGATCGCCGCCACCGTGCCGGCGGCCAGGGTGGAGGCGAGGATCTCGCGGCGGTTCATGACAGGTCTCCCTTGCATGGGCGGGGAGGAAACTGCAGCGTGGGAGGCCGGTCGATTACGCGCCAGGTAATCCACGCACCAAACTCGTCACCCCGCGCCGCGGTTCGGGGCAGCTCCGCTTCCGCGGGCGGCGAGTGGCCCATCCGGCCGCGCGGCGCGACGTTGACCTCAGTCAACTCCGCAATCGCGGCGAAGCCTTATCCCTGTTCTTTTCACGTGCCCCGGCAAGGCCTCAGGCGCTCGGGGCCGAGGAGGTCCCGTGGGCCGAACGAGGTCAAGGCCGCATCCCAGCCGGCGGATCAGGGCGGTCCTGGCGTCCCCGCCCGTGAGCCGCGCCGCGGGGGCCCTGGCGGTGTCGATCGCGCTGGCCAATTTCCTCGCCTGGACAGGCTTGGCGCTGTTCGGCGCCGCCGCGCCGGCCTGGGTCTTCCGCATGAATCCTGTGACGGCGGTGTGCCTTATGCTCGCCGGCGCCGCCCTGTGGCTGCCACGAGGCACGCGCCCCTCTGTATTGAACGGCCTCAAGCTGGGCATGGGAGGCACGATCGCGGCCATCGGCGCTGCGAAGTTGGCCGAGCTGGCGATCGGTCGCGGCTTCGCCGTCGACCTCGCACTGTTTCCGGAGGCGACCCTGTTGTTCGAGCGGAGCCGGATGGCTCCCAATACCGCCCTCGCCTTCGTCCTCTTGGGCGCAGGTCTCGCGCTTTCGACCCGACCGGGCGCCCGCGCCGCGACGCAGGCGCAATCCTTCGCGGCGGGCGCTCTCGCGGTGGCGGGCATGGGCCTGATCTCCTATGCCTACGGCGCGCTGAGCCTCGTCGAGTTCACCAGCGCAAGCGCGATGGCGTTCCAGACGGCGACCTGCCTGTGCGCGGCCGCCGTGGGCGTCCTCTGGACGCGATCCCAGCGCGGGCTGACGGGAATCCTCACCAACGCGACCCTCGGCGGGACCATGGCGCGGCGGCTTCTGCCCACGATTCTCCTGACCACCGTCGGACTGGGTGGCCTCAGGATCTCTATGGCGCGTGTATCCCTCGTGAACGAAGTCACCGGCGTTGCACTGCTGATCACCGCGATCTTGATCACCCTGGTGACCGTGTCGCTGATCTTCGCCGAAGGCCTTCGGCGCGTCAGCCTCCGGCTCGCTGCGCGGGAACACGCCCTGATGAAGACGGCCGCCGAATTGAGCAACGCGCGCGACGAGGCCACCGCGAGCGCTAGGACAAAGGCCGACTTCATGGCCAACATGAGCCACGAGATTCGAACTCCGCTCACCGCCATCGTAGGCTACGCGGACCGGCTGGTGCGGCGCGACGATTTGAGCCCCGTCGCCCATCGCGAGAGCTCCCGGATCGACGTCGCCGCCCAAGCCCTGCTCGCGATCGTCAACGACGTGCTCGACTTCTCGAGGCTGGAAGCGGGCCAGGTCACGATCCGTCCGACCCCTACCGACGTGCGCCAGCTTGTTTCTGAGGTCTTGCAGCTGTTCGATCAGCAGGCATCGGACAAAGGCCTGGCGCTGAACCTGACGTGCGACGCGACGCTTCCGCCCTATCTGCTCGTCGATCCGAACCGGACTCGTCAGATCCTCTTCAACCTTGTCGGGAACGCCGTGAAATTCACCGAAAAGGGCGCGGTGCGAGCGGCCTGCAGTTACGATGAGGGCCTCGGCCGGCTATCGCTCCGTGTCGAGGACACCGGACCGGGTGTGCCCAAGGCTCAGCGCGAGCTTCTATTCCGGCGTTTCTTCCAGGTCGACGCTCAATCCACCCTCCGCATCGGCGGGACCGGACTCGGCCTGTTTATCTGCAAGGGTCTGATCGACGTCATCGTCGGCGAGATCGTGCTGAGCGACCGCGCGGGCGGTGGCTCCATCTTCCAGGTCGCCTTCCCCGCCGCGCGCGCCGGGGCGCCTGCGGCGGATCCGCCTTCCGTCGGGGGGGCTTCGCTGGACGGCGCGCGGATCTTGGTCGTCGACGACGAGGCGGCGACCCGGGAGTTGGTCCGGGCGATCCTAGCCCCGCTGGGCGTGGACGTTCGCGAGGCGGCCGACGGGCTGGAGGCAGCCGCCACCGCCCAAGGGACACCTTTCGACGCCATCCTCATGGACCTGCGGATGCCGCGCCTCGACGGCCTCGCCGCGGCGAGCCGGATTCGCCGCACAGCAGGCCCCAACAGCGCGGCGCCTATCTTCGCCTTCTCCGCCACGCTGGACACCCCCGGAACACAGGGCGTCGAACCCGTGTTCAGCGGTGTCCTGCGCAAGCCGTTCGTGCCCGCCGACCTGGTGTCCCTGCTCAGCGAAGCCGCGACGCTTCGGTCGTGCGCGGCACCCGGACCAGGTTCCTCTCCATCCGCTTAGGCAGCGTGGCCCAGGCTCAGGAACTCGTAGCGGGCCAGGTGGTGGTCGACCGAGCCGAAGGCGCTCTCGATCATGGTGGCGCGCTTGAAGTAGTGGCCGATGGCCATCTCGTCGGTCATGCCCATGCCGCCATGCAGCTGGATGGCGTTCTGGCCCACGAAGCGGCAGGCCTTGCCGATCTGCACCTTGGCGGCCGAGGCGGCCTTGGCGCGCTCGGCGTCATCGGTGACCTTGATGTTGGCCATGTAGGTCATCGACACGGCCTGCTCGACGTTGATGAACATGTCGACCATGCGGTGCTGCAGCACCTGGAACGAGCTGATCGGTTGGCCGAACTGCTTGCGCTGCTTGGTGTATTCCACCGTGCCCTCGTGCAGCTTGCGCAGCACCCCGCAGGCCTCCGCGCAGGTCGCGGCGATCGCCTCGTCGACCACCTTCTCGACCAGCGGCAGGCCGTGATCGGCCGGGCCGATCAGGGCGTCGGCGCCCACGCTGACATTCTCGAAGTAGACTTCCGAGGCGCGGTTGCCGTCGACGGTGGGGTAGTCGCGGGTGGTGACGCCCCTGGCGCCCTTCTCCACCAGGAACACCGAAATTCCCTGCGCGTCGCGCTCGCCGCCGCTGGTGCGCGCGGTGACGATCAGGTGCGTCGCGAAGGCCGCGCCGACGACCACCGCCTTGTGCCCGTTGAGCACCCAGCCGGCGCCGTCCTTCTTCGCCGTGGTGGCGACGGCGGCCAGATTGTAGCGGCTCTGCGGCTCTGCGCTGGCGAAGGCGAAGATGTTCTTGCCCTCGATGATGCCGCCGATCAGGTCGGCCGCGCCCGCGTGGCCCGAGTGCTTCAAAAAGCCGCCGCCGATCACCACGGTGCCGAGGTAAGGCTCGACGACCAGCGCCTTACCGAACTCCTCCATGACCACCATGTTGTCGATCGGGCCGCCGCCCAGGCCGCCCAGTTCCTCGGAAAACGGCGCGCCCAGGATGCCCAGCTCCTCGGCGAAGGCCTTCCACACGGCCGGCCGCCAGCCGGGCTCCTTGGCCACCGCCGCGCGGCGTTTGTCGAAATCGTAGTGATCGGCCAAGTACGCGGCGACCGTGTCGCGCAGCATCGACTGTTCTTCGGTGAAGCTGAAATCCACGGTTCGTCGTCCTCGGTGTCTGCCGTTGTCGTTGAAGCTTTAGAGCCTGGGCCCCTTCCCGCAAGGTCCCGCTAGGGAAGCGCCCCTCAGAGTCCCAGCACCATCTTGGCGATGATGTTGCGCTGGATTTCGTTGGAGCCGCCGAAGATCGAGGTTTTGCGGCCGTTGAACATCTGCCCTGCGAGACCCTCGGCGTAGTCCGGCCCGACGGAAAAGTTCGAGCCCTTCAGGTCGCGCAGGAACGGCGCGCCGTAGTGGCCGACGGCCTCCAGGGCCAGTTCCTGGATGCGCTGCTGGATTTCGGTGCCCTTGATCTTGAGGATCGAGCTCTCGGGTCCCGGCCCCTTGCCGCTGCTTTCACCCGCCAGTGTTCGCAGCTCGGTGAACTCCAGCGCCGTCAGGTCGATCTCCAGCTCCGCCACCTTGCGGCGGAAGAACGCGTCGCCAATGAGCGAGCCGCCGGTGTCGCTGCGCTCGGTGGCGGCGATCGTCCGCAGCTTCTCCATGTTGCGTTTCGAGCGCGCCACCCCGGCGATGCCGCTGCGCTCGTGGGCCAGGAGCGCCTTGGCGCAGGTCCAGCCCTGGTTCTCGTGGAAGATACGGTTCTCGACCGGGACCTTCACGTTGTCGAGGAACACGTCGTTGACCTCGTGCCCGCCCTCCAGGGTGATGATCGGGCGCACGGTGATCCCCGGCGTCTTCATGTCGATCAGCAGGAACGAAATGCCCGACTGCGGCTTGGCGTCGGGGTCGGTGCGCACCAGGAAGAAGCCCCAGTCGGCGTGCTGCGCCAGCGTCGTCCACGTCTTCGACCCGTTGACGATGTAGTATTCCTTGCCGTCGTCGGCGGTGATCCGCTCCGCCCGGGTCTGCAGGCTGGCGAGGTCGGAACCCGCGCCCGGCTCGGAGTAGCCCTGGCACCACCAGACCTCACCATTGTAGATGCCGGGCAGGAACCGCTGCTTCTGCTCTTCGGTGCCGAACGTGTAGAGCACCGGCGCCAGCATCGAGATGCCGAACGGCAGCACCGGCTGGCAGTCGGCCCGCGCGGTCTCCTCCGACCAGATGTACTTCTGCGTGGGCGTCCAGCCCGTGCCGCCGTGCTCGACCGGCCAGGACGGCGCCACCCAGCCCTTCTTAGCCAGCACCTTGTGCCAGAGCAGCATCTGCTCCTTGGTCAGCCCCTCGCCCTCGTCCTGGGCGCCGCGCAGCTCGGCCGGATAGTTGTCCTTGATGAACGCCCGGACGTCCTCGCGGAAAGCGTCTTCCTCAGGCGTGAAGTCGAGGTTCATTGGCGGCTCCCGGCCCGGATTTGCGTGGTCCCAGACCTATACGCGGCACTCCGCCGAGAGGAAAGATGACGCCGACGTCAATCTCGGAAAGCGGCGACTACCCCGCCACGGGCGCCTGCGGCGCCGCGGCCTGCAATAACAGCGGAGTCAGCACTCCCAAACTCACGACCGCGCTCTCCCCTGTGATCCGCATCGTGCGCCGGACCCGCCTCGCACGCCGGCGACGTTCATGGCCTCGACTGGCTCCATATCAAGGCTGCACCTTGGGCGCGGCCAAGGCGTCATTTCGCACGCGCAGACAGGCGGCCAGCCCCAGTTCCTTGGCGCCCAAGCCGGCGGTGGAGATCTGGCGCGCCTGCGCCAGGGAGGCTTCGAACATCGACGGCTTTGTCTTGGACGACGCCGCGCGTAGGGCGGCCTGCGCTGCGAAGAAGCCGTAGGCGTTCGCGGCGTCTTCGTCGGCGGGAACCTTCTCCACATGAGCGGCGGTCTCGCCGTAGCAAGCAATGAGAATGGTCAGGGGATCGATGGCGCCTCCCGGCGTAACGAAGCGGATAGGAATCCGCACCGTGCCCCCGTCCAGCGGGACGCCATCCTTTGTCTGGGGGTGCATCCGGAAGTCGGCCGCCAGCTTGAGTACGGCCTCGCCGAAGCCTTCCCCGGGCGGGGACTCTTCCGACACCGCACAGTCGTGGAGCAGGCCATCGGCTCCGACCTGGCATGACAGCACCGCTCGGCCCGTCAGACCCTTCCGTAGTGCGCCCTTGGGATAGTGCCGCGCCACGTCGTCGCCGTTCGGCCGCCGGGCCCAAGACGGATTGGTGATCACTGGAGGTTTCGCGGGCGTCGCGGTCGAGGGCTCGGGGTCGCCCGCCGCGAGCGCCAGGACCATCAAAAAGATTGCCGCCATGGACGCCCCCCTCCCCCGTTGGAAGCCCAAGGTTGAGAACTGACCGTCTTCAACCCACGGCAAAGCTTACGGGGGAACCGGTCCGCCCACCACCCGGTTCTGCGCCTTGTCTTCGCCGCGGAAGACGGCCAGACCTCCCGCTCCATGCCCCGCATCGTCACCTACAACGTCCACCGCTGCGTCGGCACCGACCGTCGCCTCGACGTGGGGCGCATCGCCGCGGTGCTGGCGCAGCTCAATCCGGACATCGTGGCGCTGCAGGAGCTGGACGTCGGGCGCCGCCGGACCGGCCGCGTCGACCAGGCCCACCAGATCGCCGAGAAGCTGGCGATGACGCATCACTTCCATGCGGCGCTCCAGGTCGAAGAGGAGCGCTATGGCGACGCCATCCTGACCGCCTATCCGGAAAGGCTGGTGAAGAGCGGCCCCCTGCCCGGCTACGACCGCGTCCGGGCCCTTGAGCCGCGCGGCGCGCTGTGGGTCGAGGTGATGGTCGAGGGCCGGCCGGTGCAGGTGATCAACACCCACCTGGGGCTGGTGCCGCGCGAGCAGCAGCTCCAGGCGAGCCACCTGGCCGGCAACGCCTGGCTGGAGCACGCCGACTGCGCCTGGCCGGCGATCCTGCTTGGCGACTTCAACGCCACCGCCAGCTCCGTCGTCTACCGCACCCTGACGGCGCAGCTGCAACCGGCGCGGCGGCTGGCGCGGCGCAAGAGCCCATCTTCCACCTTCCCCTCGCCGCTGCCGGTGCTGCGCATCGACCACCATTTCGTCAGCCCCGGGATCATCGTCGAGGACGTCTTCGCCCCCTTTGATCCGTTGACGCGCAGCGCCTCGGACCACCTGCCGCTGGTGATGGACTTCGAGCTTACCTAGTCGCCCCGGATGATGTCCCGCGCCTGGCGGAACAGGCGGTCGCGGCGGCGGTGCAGGCGCCAGGAGTCCGTGGCCTCCGCCGGGTCGGCCAGGTGGAGGCGGGCGATGAACTCCTGGAAGACCGTGCCGCGCGATGGATCGATGGGCCGTAGGCGTCCCTCGCGGTTCAGGGCGTCGACGGCGGCGATCAGCCCGCCGTGGTCGGCGCGGGCCTTGGCCACAGCGTCGCCGGTATGGCCCAGGAAGTGGCCCACCAGCCGGTCGCGCAGCGCCGCGATCTGCCGCCGCTCGTCCGGGCCAGCGGCCTCGACCGCCAGCTCGATCTCGCTGTCGAAGCCGAAGGAACGGTTGTTCAGGTTGGCCGACCCCACCCGCACGATCCGATCGTCGAATATGCTCGACTTGGAATGCACGATGATGTCCGAGCCCGCAGCCGTGGTCGGAAAGACGGCGCGGAACCGGCCGAAGGTGTCCGCCGAGCGCAGCCGCCAGACCATGGCGCCTCGCGCGTGGTCCATGGTCATCTGATCGAACCAGCTGGGCGAATGGCCGGTGGCGATCAGCAGGATCTCGGGCCCGTCAGGGTCCTGCAGCCGCCGCGCCAGCGCCTCGGTGACCACCGGGGAGGTGAAATACTGGTTCTCCAGATAGATCGTGTGCTGGGCTCGTCCGATGCAGGTCAAGGTCAGTCGACGAATCTCGTCGACACACGGCTGTTTGCGCCACGCCGGGTTGGTGCGAGCGATGGAGACCCGGGTGTCCAGGAACTGGGCAGGGAGGGCGTCGGGCCAAGGGTCGCCTCCAGCGTCCTGCGGCGGGTCCATGGCTTCGTCCTTGGTACCCGCACGCCACCGCTCGCGGAAATGATCCCCAAGGGCCGCGGCCGCGGCGCCGTCGACCATCATCATCACCTCGTGCCGCGGGGGGTGGTGTTCCTGGTCGGGCATGATCCGCCGCGGCTCGACCTCTCGGTGGCCGGGCGTGTCCCAGCGATCCGTGGCGATGTCCCCGCCGCCGCAGAACGCCAGCTTGTCGTCGATCACCACGACCTTCTGGTGGTGGCAGGCGCCCAGCGGCACCATGTGGTCCAGGCGGAACTTCACCCGCGTGCCTTTGAACCACTTCGCGGCCCTCTGGGGGTACCCACCCTGGCTCAAGGCGATCGGGAAAGCCGCACGCCAGATCAGAAGGCGGATATCGAGCTCCGGGCGTTCTTCGGCCAGCCGCAGCAGCACCCGGCCCACCTCGTCGTGGTCGGCGGGCCCGTCATCTCCGTCCGGCTCAAGCCGCGTGCGCGGGTCGAACCCCCAGCCCAGGATCAGAATAGAGCGCCGCGCCCTCGGCAAGGCCTCCGTCAGCGCCTTGAAATAGGCCTCGGTGTCCACGAGCACGGCCACGCGATCGGCGTGCTCGGTGCGCCAGCAGGTCTCGCCGGGGATCAACAGGCTCATCGAACGCCTCAGCCGCGGCCGCTCGCCGGGCCGCACGCAGGAAAGCCTAAGGCCTAGCTCGGGTTCCGTCCGCTCCCCCGTCAAAAAAAGAAGCGCGTCAGCAGGGCTGACGCGCTGGCCGGGAGAGGCCGAGGTGGGCTGGGACGCGGGCTTGGGTTCCGGCGATCCCGCCTATTGCTTGGCGACGTTGGCGGGGCCGGCCAGGTAGGCCTGGCAGGCGCCGGTCAGTTCGCTGGTGAGGCGGTCCTTGCGCTCGGCGCCCTTGGCTTCCTTCCTGGCGCGCGCGAATTCCGCAGACGCGCGCTCCATCACATATGGCGCGCGCGCGCGGCCTTCGGCCTTGATGAAGCTGTCCAGCGACTGGGTATCGATGACGCCGGTCAGGCTGGTAGCCAGGCCCTTGCAGCGGTTTGCCTTCAGGAAGTCCACGTCGGTGACCTTGTCGGAGGCTACGGCGGAGCCGGCTGCAAAGACGGTGACGAGCGCGACGATGGCGAACTTCATAAGCAATTCTCCCTGGAAACTTCGAAAAAACTGCACGCGAGCTGGATTCAACTCAAATGAACAAGTCGCAATGATCTGCACCGGAACATTAATCTTTATTCATGGTACATCTATGTTACGTCTGAAACGAAGTACTTGCAGTCCCCTGACCCTCCGGGCGACGATGGGGCATGTCCCACCCTGAGCCGAAGCTGGACGCCGATGGCGTCAACGCCCTCCTGCGCCGCGCCTTCCCCGGGGCCGATCAGGCGAGGACGGTCCAGATCACCGAGGTGGCGCCCGGTCGCCTGCACATGGTGGCGCCCTACCGCGAGGGGCTGCTCCGGCCCGGTGGGGTGATCGCCGGCCCGACGCTGATGGGGCTCGCCGACAACGCCGCGTACGCCCTGGTCCTCGCGCACATCGGCGACCAGCTGATGGCCGTGACCTCACAGCTCAACATGAGCTTCCTGCGCGGCGCACAGCCCGGGGACATCCACGCGGAGGCGCAGATGCTGCGGCTGGGCCGGCGCCTGGCGGTCATGGACGTGCGGCTGTGGACCGAGAGCGCCGACCGGCTGGCGGCCCAGGCCAACGTCACCTACGCTATCCCGGCATGAGTGACCTGCAAGACAAGGCGGCGGTCCCCGCCCCGATCAAGACCCCGTGCATCAAGGTCTGCGTCGTCGATGGCGAGAGCGGCCTGTGCCTGGGCTGCTATCGCAAGCTCAGCGAGGTGGCGGGCTGGGCGCGGTTCACCGACGCCGAGCGGGACGAGATCCTGGCCGCCCTACCCGGACGCCGCAGCTTGATCCGCCCGGAGAAGCTGGCGCTCTTCTGACCGCCACCCGTGATTCACCCGCGGGAAACCGTGCTGATTCACTGAATCCGAACGCTGCCGGGCCTAGTCTGCCCGCAACAAGACAGGCCAGAACGGCCGCTTTCCTAGGTGATGAGGTGTCTTCTTTCGGCAAACTCGCCCTTGTGGCGGGCCTGTCGGCGCTCGCAAGCGCCTGCGCGGTGAGCGCGATCTCCCCGCAGCCGCTGCGCATGGCGCGTCTGGCGGCGGAAGGGTTCGCGAGCCACGCGCCTGCGCCCGGATCCGGCGCGGTGGCCAAGGCCGCCGACGGGCATTTCTGGGCCGATGCCCAGGTCAATGGCCAGCCCGTGCGCTTCCTCGTCGACACGGGCGCGACGGCCGTGGCCCTGACCCCCAAGGACGCCGAGCGCCTGGGCTTCAAGCCCATCGACCTCAAGTACGGCTACAACGTCGCAACCGCCAACGGCGGCAGCCATGCGGCGGCCGTCACCCTGACCTCGGTGTCGGTGAACGGCGCCAGGGTGGAGAACGTGCAGGCCCTGGTGGTCTCCGAAGGCCTCGACGTATCGCTGCTGGGGATGAGCTACCTAGGCCGCCTCACCCGCTTCGAGGCCACGCGCGACACGCTGCGCCTCCACCCCTGACAGGGCGGCCAGCGCCCGGTCGACCACCGCCAGGCCAGCGCCCGGCCGGACGCCCTCGACGGTCAGGATGCGCCGCCACGTCCTGGCGCCAGGCGCACCGTGGAACAGGCCCAGCATGTGCCGCGTCATCGCCGCCAGGTGGGTCCCACGGGCCAGCTCCGCGGCGATGTACTCGCGATAGGCCTCCACCGCCTCGACCGCGCTGACCACCCGCGCCTCGCCAAAAACCCGCGCATCGACCGCCCCCAGGATGCCCGGCGTGTGATAGGCTGCGCGGCCCAGCATCACCCCGTCGACGTGCGCCAGGTGGTCCTGCGCCTCGTCCAGCGAGCCAATGCCGCCGTTGATGACGATGGTCAGATCCGGCCGCTCGCGCTTCAGCCGCCGGACCAGCGGATAGTTCAGCGGCGGCACGTCGCGGTTCTCCTTGGGCGACAGGCCCTTGAGGATCGCCTTTCGGGCATGGACGACGAACAGCTTCACGCCCGCGGCGGCGCACAGATCCACCAGCCGGAACAGGCTCTCCTCCGGATCCTGGTCGTCCACCCCGATGCGGCACTTCACCGTCACCGGGACCTTCACCGCCGCGCCCATGGCCGCCATGCAGTCGGCCACCAGCTGTGGCTCCTGCATCAGGCAGGCGCCGAACCGCCCCGACTGCACGCGGTCGGACGGGCAGCCGACGTTGAGATTGATCTCGTCATAGCCCTCGGCCTCGCCGATCCGCGCGGCCGCAACGAGGTCGGCCGCGTCGGAGCCGCCAAGCTGCAATGCCACCGGGTGTTCCTGCGGACTGAACGCCAGCAACCGCGCCCGGTCACCATGCAGCACGGCGCCGGTGGTGAGCATCTCGGTATAGAGCAGCGCCCGGCGCGTGAGCATCCGATGCAGGACCCGGCAATGTCGGTCGGTCCAGTCCATCATCGGGGCCACGGACAATCTATGGGCTTGATACTTCTGCACTTTGCGTGTGGCTTCAAATCGGTTGGATCGGTTCGTGTGAACCGATCTTACAGCCCAATGCGCCATTCCACGCCACACTCATAGGTCTTCGCCCGAGCGCCCGCCGCCTTCGAGCGCCGGGTGGCGGGCCATGGTCGTGGGCCTGGTCGTGGCCGGCGGCGCGCTCTGGGCGCGGGGATCCGCTCGTCGCCGTGATCGGGCGGGGCCTGCCCCTGCTGGTGAAGTCGCTAGGATTCTGCAGGTGGCAATACCCTGGCGGCGCCTCCCTGCTGGGCTTCGCGACCGTCATCGGCGCGCGAGCGAATGACGCCGGCGCTGGCTGATAGGACGAAGACCCTCGAGTGCGGCGCCCGCTGCGGTCCCTGAACCGGCGGTGCGCAGGGCCTAGAAGGGCCGGTCGGGAGACGCGCCTGGGCCTCCGCGCGGGCCGGGGGGATTTTCCCAGTTGGTGCCGCGGCCGCCTACGGGGCCGGGCGGATTGTCGTCGCGGTCGTAGCGGCTGCCGTCGTAGCGGTCATAGCGGTCGTGGCCGCCGTAGTAGCCCCCGCTTGCGCAGGCGCTCAGTGACAGGGCGGCGACGCTTCCGAGAAGGGTGAGGAAGACTGTCCGGGACATCTGGGACTCCTTTCGGTTGCTTCCATGGGATGTCTGGAATTCCAATGCCCGACGGCGTCACAGGTTCACCTGCCCACGGAGGGGCCCGCCTCTACCTCTGCACTCGCGACTATGCCGCCAGGTGACCGACCTCGGCTGCGGAGCCGAGCACCACACCGACGCGTTGGTGCAGGCTCGTCGGTGTGACGTCCAGAAGCGGCCGCTCCCCGTCGATGGCCACCCCACCAGCCCGCTCGATCAACAGCGCCATGGGGGCTGCCTCATACAGAAGTCGCAACTTGCCCGGTCGGGAGGGGTCACGGGCGTCCCAGGGATAGAGGAAGATGCCGCCCCGCATCATGATGCGGTGGACGTCGGCGACCATCGACCCGACCCAGCGCATGTTGAAGTCCTTGCCGCGCACACCGTCGCGACCCTGCAGGCACCCGGCGATGTACTGCCGGATCGGTTCCGCCCAGTGGCGCTCGTTGGACATGTTGATCGCGAACTCGCCGGTCTCGGCCGGGACGGCGAGACGGTCATGGGTGAGCCTCCAGATGCCTGCCGCATCCTGCGTGAACGCCACCACCTCCGCCGAAACCGTAAGCACCAGCACCGTCTGAGGCCCGTACACCGCATAGCCGGCAGCGAGCTGGTGGCGCCCAGGTAGGAGGAAGCTCTCCGTCGTCGGCGTTTCGTTTTCGGGCGCTGGCAAGATCGAGAAGATGGTGCCGATGGAGACGTTCACGTCGATGTTGCTGGAGCCATCCAGCGGATCGAACAGCACCAGCACCCCGCCGGACCGGCCGGTGAGGTGAGCGTGCTCGCGCTCTTCCGACGCATAGCCCGCTACGCACTCGCAGGCGCCCAGCGCGCGTCCCAGGATGTCGTCGGCGAGCACGTCGAGCTTCTTTTGCTCCTCATCCTGGACGTTCGTAACGCCTGCGACGCCCAGGTGATCGCCGACGGCGCCAAGCTGCACGGCCCGGCTGATCTCTCCGCAGGCTCGGGCAATGTGGAGTAGCGTCTCGGCCGTCGGCGCATGGTCGGCTTGAGCGGCGAGGTAGGCTTCGAGCGTCGGGAGTTCGATCATCCGGCTCCTATAGCGGCACGGCGGCCGCAGGCCTACCGGGCGCTCGCACCGCGCGTCTTTGCCGGCGCGCCCCCGCCGGGCAGGGTTGGCCTCATTCCACCGGTTCCTGAGCTGGAAGCGGCCGTGAGACGTCCTCCGCCGCATCGTTGGTCGATAGCGGGGTTGGGGGCGGCGGAGCCTCCGCTTCCGGCGAAACGTTCAGCCCCAGAGCGCTCAAGGCGCCGTCTCCCTCTCGTCCGAACAGGCTGCGCAGTCGCACGTCCATCTGCGGGAACGGCACCTCAACGCCCGCGCTCTCCAGCGCGTCCGCGATCGCCCAAGTGTACGCCGCGTGCATGGCGGCCGGGCGCTTAACCGCCTCGAGCGTGGGCCAGACAAGCAGCTCGAACTTCAGCCCCGACTCGCCGAAGCCCACCAGCCAGACTTGGCTCTTATACGCGTCGGTCTCAGGCAGGGTGAACGGAACGCTTCGCGCTGCCGCCAGCACAGCGTCGCGGACCTTCTCGCGATCGCTCCCGTAAGCCACATTGAACGGGACATGGATGCGCCTCGAGCGTCCATGCAGGGTCCAGTTGACGACCGGTCCTTCGATGAACTTGGAGTTCGGCACGATCAGCTCGACATTGTCGTTGGTGCGTATCCGCACGGCCCGCGGCCCCACCTCCTGCACGAGGCCGCGCTTGCCATCCTCCAGCTCGACGTAGTCCCCGACGTTCAGGACCCGGTCGAAGATCAGCACCAGACCGGACACGAACTCCTTGACGATGCCCTGCAGACCCAGCCCGACGCCCACGCCGATGGCTCCGGCGAACACGGCCAGCGAGGACAGGTTGAGACCGATTGTGGAAAGGCCCGCGACGACGGCGACGATGACTAGGCCGTAGGTGACCAGCTTCTGGACGATATAAAGGGCGGTAGCGCCGTAGCGCGCGCGCCGCCTGAGCCGGCCGATCGCCAGGCCCGCCAGCTTGCCGGCCAGGGAGCCGCCCAGGATAATCAGCAAGCCCGCCGCCACGCCGCCCACGGTGACCGGCGTCCGCCCGATGGCGAACAGCACCAGGCTGTCTAGGTCGGCGAAATCCATCGCGTGGCCAACGCGTCCCGCTAGCGCCTGTTCCGGAGATCGGATTCGCCGAACGTGTCGCAGGTCGCAGGGTCTCGACCCAGGTCCGGCGCAGCGCGTTCGCGCTCCGCCCTGGACAGGGCCTTACGCAGCGCCACGATGGTCACCGGCCGCGGTCGAACGAGGGCGGACTCGAACCGGACCACGGTGCGCTCCTCCAGGCCCGCCAAGCGCGACAGCTGGTAGATCGACAGGCCCAGGGCCTCTCGGCGCCGCCGGCACGCTTCGGGGGCCAGAGTCACCTCCGCCGGTCCTGCGCCAGCTCCGCAGTCCGGATGGCGGTTTCCCTGGATTGCATGGTTCGCCTCTCCCCACGGCGGATTCTCCTTCTCAGCGACGGGCGCGACCGCGCGCAGTCCACGGCGAGCCCCCGACGAAGGTTGTCATCAAGATGCATCGTGCAGTGTGAAAAGATCGTGAGGCGATCAAACTTGAAGCCGGATGGCGCGTTGTATGCGGCGGCGCAGAGCTAGCGCCGCGACGCTAGAAGGACACGGTGGATGATCCGGCTGCCACGAGTTCGCTACGCCTATGACGCCCTTGCCCCCGTGATCTCCGAGGACGCGCTGCGCACGCCATCACAACAAACACCACGCCCGCTATGTGGAGGTCGTGAACCAGCTGGTGGTTGGAGGCGGCTTGGAAAGAGCGCCCCTCGAGGCCATCCTGCGCGATGCTCGCAGTCAGACGGCCGGTCCCCTGCTCGAGAACGCGGGCCAGGCCTGGAATCACGGCTTCTTCTTCCGTGGCCTCACCGACACCCCGGCCCATCCGAGTGAGCGGCTCCGCGAGGCCCTGGTCCGCGGCTTCGGCGATGTGGACGCCGCACGCGACGCCATGATCGACGCCGGCGTCGACCACTTCGGCTCGGGCTGGGTATGGCTCGCGGCCGACACGCAGGCGTCCGCGTGATCACCACTCACGACGGCGAGTCCCTGGCCGAGTCGCACGCCCGCCCGCTACTGGTCTGCGACGTCTGGCAGCATGCCTACTACCTCGACCACCGCAACAACCGGAGGGCCTTCCTAGAGGCATGGTGGGACCAGCTCGTCGACTGGGCTTTCGTTGAGGACCAGCTGGTGGCGGCCCAGGCGGGTCACGCCGGCTGGGAGTACCGGGACGAACCCGCCGAAGGACTTCACGGTGGCCAACCGCTGGAAGACGCCCTCGACGCGGCCGAGTGGCACCTTGAGAACGGCGTGGAGCGCCTGGCCGACCTTGACCGGCGTCGCAAGCTGGCCGCGGAATTGGAGGATCATGCCCGCGCCGTGGCGGAGCCGCCAACGGTCCCGTCCCGTCCTGACGAGCTCGACCGGCGCATTCGCCGGGCCAGCGAACGCCTACGGCGGGACCCTGGCGACGACCACTGGACCATCCTGCCGGCGTTCTGATTGTGGGAACAGGCTACCCGGCGCTCCGCCGTCGGAGGACCTCAAATCCCTCACAAGCCGAGCCGCCCTGCCAGCGGCCGAGCATGACGGTGTCGCGCCAAAGTTCGACGACCTCGGCCTGCGCGACTTCCTGGGCGCGCGCCAGGGCGACGGCATCGTCCGGTGCGCGGAAAACCTCAGACGCCTCTACGCCGGCGCCGCGCTCGACGAGGCGGTAGGATCGCGCCCCCGCGTCCCCGGCGTCCTCGGTCGGACCGGACGGGACCGTTGCACTCATCGCCTTTCCCCTCAGATATCTGCCGTCTCAGCCGCGGCAGCGTACGTCGACGATGCGCAATATCGCTATGCGATGCAAGAAGCTTGACTGTAGCGAGAGCTCGCGTCCGCTTGAACAGCTTTCCGAGGTCGAAGGAGCCGGACGCGAGCCCTGGCGCGCGATCGGCCCGAAGCAGTTAGCGCTGGCTTCGCCTGGGATTCCCGCTGACTATGAGCTTCCCCCCATTTTCGCCCCAGATGACCGTGTCCGCGTACCCCGCCCCCGCCCCTCAGCGCCGCGCACGGCGCAGGCTTTCTCCCGGCGACTATCAGGCGCTCGGCGCCTTTCGCCAGGCGTTGCGGCGCTTCCTGGCCTTCAGCGAGTCCGGCGCCCGCACGCTTGGGCTCACGCCGCAGCAGCACCAGGCCCTCCTCGCCGTCCGGGCGCATCCGGGACCGGGCGCCATCTCCGTCGGCGAGCTGGCCCGCGCGCTCCTCATCAAGAACCACAGCGCCCTCGGGCTCGTCGACCGGCTGG
>NZ_CADEGK010000012.1 GCF_902826855.1 uncultured Phenylobacterium sp.
GAGGAACAGCGGGCCCTCGACCGCGTCGGCCAGAGCGGCCACGTCATGGCCCGCCAAGTGCAGCCGCCCGTCCACGAACCTAAGGTCCGGCCGGGTCCACCAGAAGTCCGCGCCCGGCGCCGGCCCAACGCTCATTCCAGGCTCGCCAGATAGGTCCGGCCGTCCTCGTCGGGCTCCTCCGCCCGGCCGGTGATCCAGTGGCGGCAAGCCGCCGCGCCGCAGTGGCAGGCAAACTGCCGAAAGAGCACGTCCTCGGTCGCCGCGTAGTCAATGGTCAGGAGGTCGCCCGCCGCGATGTCCCGCAGCGCCACCAGTTCGGAGCGCCCCATGTCCAGCCGGCAGTCCGGGTCGCAACTGTGCGACAGGAAGCCGATCACCTTGGTTTCGGCGATATGCCGCCCTGGCGCCACCTGCAGGGTGTGCTGTTTCAGGTCCGGTCCGACCACCCCGGTGAAATGGTGGATCACCTCGCCGGCCCGCCGCGCGACAAGCGTGCGGACGCCCCGGCCGTGGGGCCCGGAGGTATGCCACACCTGAAGCTGGTCGATTTCATCCATGACGTGTGTTGTCCCACCGCCGCGCCCCCGCGGCTCTCGACTCTCTGCGACCGGAAGATGTCTGATCGGCGGTTCGTCAGGAAGCCGACCCGGGCGAATAGGTCCTCGAAAAGCGCAAGTGATTGCGCCCGGCGCTGTGCTCGTAGGCCACGGTGTCCATCAGCGTCCTGACCAGGTGGATCCCCAGACCGCCGATGGGCCTGTCCTCGACCGAGCCGGTAGTGTCCGGGACGGGCGCCGCGGTGGGGTCGAAAGCCCGGCCATCATCGCTGACCTCGACGGCGATCCGGCCGTCGGAGACTTGCAGATCGACCTTCACCGCTGGTGCGGTCCCGCCCTCGCCGCCGTGGTTCAGGAGGTTGGCCAACACCTCGTCGAGGGCGATCAACACCGGGGCGATCGCGGTGAGGGGCGCGCCGGCGGCCTCCAGGTGCGCCTCGATGGCGTCCATCAGCGCAGATAGGCCCGCGCGACCGTCGGAGAGCGTTCCGGAGAAGTCCGATTCCATACCGCCCGCCTGCCACGGGACCTTGCGGGAAGCCACCGCACAAGCTTAGTCAGGTGGCCGGATATCTCAACGTCTGGCGACGAGGTCTGGTGAGATGGACATCCGTGAAGAGACCCGCGGCGATGTCCTGGTGGTGACCGCCGCCGGTCGCCTGGATTCCAACACCGCCGCGGTGCTGGAGGCCGTGCTGCCGGCCCGCGCGCAGGCCACCCCCAAGCTCGTGCTCGATCTCTCGGGCGTGCCCTACGTCAGCTCCGCCGGCTTGCGCATCCTGCTGATGGGCGCCAAGGCGGCCCGTGCGGCGGGCCACAAGCTGGTCCTTGCGGGCCTCTCGCCCTCGGTGCGCGAGGTGTTCGACATCTCCGGCTTCACCAGCATCTTCGCCATCGAACCGGACGTGGACGCGGCCCTAGCCGGGCTGGGCTGAGGCCGCCTTCAGCACCGCCAGGACCCCGTTCGCCGCCAGCAGCGCCGCCAGGTCGTCCGCGATCGCCGCGGCCGAGAGCCCGGTCGCCTGCGCCACATAGGCGGCCGCCTTGCCGTCGTTGTCGCCATCCAGCAGGGCCAGGTTCGTCACCGGCGGTTCGCCGGCCCAGTCCGTCCAGGCCACCCGGCTGAGCGCGAAGGCGGCCTGTCCCTGCGCCACCCGCGCCCCCGCAACGCCGTCCAGCAGCGCACGTTCGAAGAACCGGCGCGCGGCCAGCGCCCGCGCCAGGGCCTCGGCCGGGGTCGCCCCGGCGCACTCGCCCAACACCAGGCCGGCGCGCCCGCCTGCGCTCGCCAGCGCGTAGAATGTTCCCGCCGGGGCCGTCCCCAGCATCCGAACGGCCAGGTCCGCGCCCCCGGCCTGCGTGGCCAGCGGCGGGAAGGCGGTCTCGCGGAACGCCGCCACCGCAACGGCCTCGTCGCGCCTGCGGTCGCGCATGGCCAGCTCGCGGGCTCCCCGGGCGAGGCGGCCGTCGACGCCGGTCCTCATCAACCGGACCGCGTGGGCCAGGTCGCGGGTCTCCCGGATGCCGAACGCGGCGTCGCTCTCCGCCACCGCTCCTTCCAGCCGGCCGTTCGCCTGGATCGCATCGATCGCGGCCCGGTTGCGGCCGAGCTCGCCGCGTATGCGGCCGGCCACCATCCAGGCGAGACCGAAGCCTACGATGGCCGCGGCTGCCACCAGGCCGGCGATCAGCCGCTCCAGGCCCGCCACCTGGGCGTACAGCGGTTCCGCGTCGATCTGGGCGATCACATAGCGGCCGCCGGAAGCCGGGGCGACGGCGGTCGCCAGGTGGCGGCCCGCGGCGTCCGTGGTGATCGGCAGAGCGGTCGGCCTGACCGGATGCGGGAGGCGGGGGGGCCCGACTGCGCCGCCACGCCCGGCGATGCGCACCGGCGGTCCTTCGCCGGCCACCACGTAGAGTCCCACCAGGCCGGCGACGTTGGTCCCGGCGGCCACGAACGCCGCATCGCGCCGTGGGTCGGCGAGGATCTTCGCCAGGTCATCGTATCCGGACGCGAAGGCCGCCGTGGTCACCGCCGCGGCGACGGCCTGATCCTCCAGGCCCTGCGCGGCCTCCGCCCGCTCCCAGAAGTAGAGCAGCGCCCCGTTGATGCCGGCCAGCAGCAGGAACAGTGGGGCCACCAACAGCAGGAAGGTCTGGCGCAGGCTCATGTCGCCGCCGCCGGGTCGCGCAAACCGACCACGAACTCCGGGCATTCGCGCGCGATGGTGAAGACGTGCGGCTTGGCGATGACGATGGCGCTCAGGCCCTGCGGTCCCGCCACGTAGTCGTCCCCCGCGGCGAGGCCGAACAGCAGCCCCGGCGCGTCGAACACCGCCGGGGCGGCCCGGCCGGCGGTCTCCGCGACGCCTTCGATCACCACGAACAGGTGCTCGGCCACCTGTCCGCCCGCCAGGATCACCCGGCCCGGCGGATAGTCGCGCAGCCGCGCGTGGCCGGCGATCAGCAGCAACTCGAGGTCGTCCAGCCGCGTGAACGGCTCGACGGTCCTCAGCGCGAAGAGGGTGCGGACGGTCTCGGCGCCGATCATCGACCGGCCTCCCAGGAGAACACCCGCTGGCCGACCTCCACGCCCCCGGCGGTCTGCGTCAGCACGACGGGCCGTTCGCCCAGCACACGGGCCGTGCGCGCCCTGCGGTCCAGCACCACCACGGTCCCCTCGGCTAGCGCAGTCCAGTCCTTGGCCAAAGCCGGTTCCGCCTCGATCCGCTCGGCGAGCGCGCGCATGGCCCGTCGCTGCAACAGCGCCGCCGCGTCGGTCCCCTCCGGCGAGATCCACACCGCCAGCAGGTCCTCGGTGTCGACCAGGGTGACCATGTCCGGTTCACCGGCCAGCACCTCGGCCAAGACCGCGAAATTCCGCCTCCGGTCCTCCGCCAGCATCTCCCCCCAGGCGGTGCGCATTCGCGCGATGAGGGCGGTGGCGAGGTCGGCCAGCGCCTGGCGCAGACCGGTCACTTCGCGCGGCGCCGCGCCGCGGCCGGGCGGGTTACGGTCGCCGGCCGCGATCCGCAGCGCATCGGCCTTCAGGGCCTCGATCGGCCGGGCCACGCCGCGCATGATCGCCAGCGTCACCAGGGCGCAGGCGAGCAGCGAACCGACGCCGATCAGGGCGCTGGCGAACAGCGCGTTCTGGGTGGCCACCTGGATGACGCCGATGTTCACGTCGGCCCCCACCGTGGCCACGATCCGCCCGTCGCTCCCGCGGGCGGGGGCCGCGGCGGTCTTCAACAGGCCCCATTGCTCCTGGTACTGGATCGGCGAGGCGTAGATCGCCCCTCGGGCGGTGACGGCGCGCAGGCCCGCCATGGTGTCGGCCGGCAGCTCATCCTCTGTGCCGATCGGCGAGTGATCCTCGCCCTGGGTGGAGTCGAGCACATAGATGACGCCCTTGGTCCCGCCGATCACCTGGGAATAGAGGTAGGTCAGGCCGAGCTCGCGGCGGATGCGCCGCATGGGTTCCACGTTGCGGAGGTAGCGCGGATCCTTCTCCACCACGTCGGGCGGCGCGCCCGCGCGCGCCTGAGCGATCAGCCAGTCATGATCGGCCGGGTCGATCAGGGCGGCGGTGAGCGCGCTGGTGGTGGTCAGCTTGCGGGCGAAGCCGTCCAGGATGGTGTCGTAGAGGCGGTTGTAGACCACCGCCCCCAGCGCGATCGCCACCACCACGATCGCCGGGGTGAACGTGCGCCACAGGAGGGCCTGGATCGTGATCCCTTCAGGCCGCATAGGCCCGCCCGTCGCGCGCCCGCAGCATGGTGAGCGCCAGGTCCGGATAGCGCGCCGCCACGTCGTCGATGTCCGCCTTCGAGAGCCACATCGAAGGGCCGGGCAGGACCAGCTCGACAGGCCGGCGGCCAAAAGGCTGCGGCATCGCCCGCTCGGCCAGCACCACCAGCGCCTCCAGGGAGGCGCTGGCGAACTCCGGGATGGCGCGGAGCGCGGCTGCCAGGTCGACCACGGTGGGACCGGCCTCCAGGGACAGGAGCGCAGCCAGGCTGTCCCGGTAGACGGCCGCCAGGCCGGGCTTCAGCGCGCCGCGCAGATGCGCGGCCAGCGCCTCGGCGGGCAGGTGATCCCGCAGCGCCTGGGCTGCGGCGACGGCCTCCAGCGCATTGCCCTCCTCGATCGCCGCTTTCAACAGCGGCGCGACGTCTCCCCCGCCCGCGAAGGCCTCCGTCGCCGGCCGGCGGGCGATCAGCGGCTCCAGGCGGTGGTAGGTGGCGTTGTCGACGCCGCTGGCGATGGCCTCAATGGCGTTGCCGCGCACCTTGGGGTTGGCGGAGTGCAGCGAGACGATCAGGAGGTCGAAGTCGGGGACCAGGCCGCCCAGGGCCAGCAGTTCCAGGGTGAAATCGACCGAGCCGGCGATCCGCTCGCGGTAGGCCCGGGCCAGCAGGGACATCGCCGGCGAGGGCTCCGGCTCGGCCTCCAGCCGCTCGGCGATACTCAGGCGCGGGCCGGTCTCGCCCAACTCCTCGTCCACCAGCCGCGAGAGCTGCGACAGGAATTGGGCGTGGCTGAGAGCGCTCAGCGCGCGGGCCGCCACGGCCCGCGCCCGATACGGCGCCTGGTAGGCGCTCAGCACCTGCATCAGGCGGGGGATCGCCGCCTCGCCGAGATCGACCATCAGCGCTTCGACGGCCCGCAACTCGCGGGGGCTGAGCCGCGCCGCCGCCGCCAGCACCTGCGGGATCGCCTCGACGTCGCCGATCTGGGCCAGCAGTTGCAGGATGGTCTGGCGGCTCTCGCGGTCCATGCGCGGGAGGTTGTCGATCAGCGGCGCCACCAGGCCGATGTCCCCCGGCCCGACCACGCTGACCAGCGCCTGCAGGGCGTACTTGCGCTGCGAGATCGACGGATCGGCGAGCTTGGCGGCGAAGGCGGCGGTGGCGTCCGACGCATCCGTCTCGATGGCGTCATGGACGCTCGGCCGCTCGGACTGCCGGTGCAGCAGGGCCCGCGCCGCCGCCGCAGTGGCCGAGTCCGTCTCGGCCGCCTTCTCGCGCAGCAGCGCCTGGCCGTCGGCGTCGAAGACCGGCGTACGCAGGTCGGCCTCGCCGAAGTTGAGCCAGCCGCGGCGCATGTTGGCCTCCATAGCCGCCGGGTAGACGGCCCGCAGCGCCACGACCACGGCCACCAGGCCCGCGGCCGCCAACAGCCCGATCCCCGACAGCTCGCGGATGTCCAGCTGCCTGGCGAACAGCAGCAGGAATGCGCCGGACACCAGGCTGGCCAGGGGCTCGCCCATGCCCTCGACGATGGTCCGGAACGGCCGCTTCACCTGGCTGGGCGCGGCGTTGAACATCAGGTTCTGGTTGTTGTAGTCGATCGAGGTCAGCACGCCGTGGTAGGCGAAGAAGGCCCCCAGCGCCGCGCCCGTCCCGCCCTGGAGGAAGAAGAACGCGAACACCGCGAAGTAGGTGACCGGCAGGATCAGGGCGACGTTCCTCACCCCCAGCCGCGTGACCAGCCGGTTGAACAGGAACAGGCAGACCAACAGGTTGAAGATGCTGGCCGCGCCGTAGAGCCGGCCGAACAGCGCCGCCAGCTCCGCCTCCGAGCGCCCGGCCTGCAGCACCGAGGAATACTGGAACTCCGCCAGGTTGGTGAGCAGCAGGGTCATGAACAGCGCCAGGGTCAGCAGCGAGGCGTAGCGCGAGGTGCGGAAGGTGCGGATCACCAGCACGAGCTGGCTCTTCACGTCGCGGACCTCGTCCTCGAGGTCGGTGTCGCTGTCGGCGATCCGCTTCCAGCGTCGCCGGATCAGCCGCGCCACCGGCAGGGTCGCCGCCGCCACGCCGGCCCAGACCAGCAGGAAGACCGGCATCGGGATGAATGCCGCGAAGCTGCCGACCACCAGCGCCCCGATCGCCGTGCCGAGGGCGCAGAAGGCGGCGAACAGCGGGAACAGCCGCTTGGCGTCCTGGATGTCGAAATAGGCGTCGGTGAAGGTCCAGAACAGCGAGTAGAGGCCGATGTACCACATGGCCAGGTACAGCTTCAGCGCATAGTAGCCGTAAGTCTTCCACTCCGCCGGCAGCGGCGCCGAGAGCAGCGCCCAGCCGATCAGCCCGCCCGCCCCCAGCAGCACCAGGGTCAGGTCGATCACCCGGCCCGGCGAAAAGCGCACCTGCAGGTAGGAGAAGATCGCGGTGTAGACGACCATCACCACCGGCGTGAGCAGGAAGATGATCGGCAGCTTGCCCGGGCCCACATTGCTCAGGAACGCCGCGTCCCCGGCGCTGAAGCCGATGCCCAGGCCCACCTGCAGCATCAGGCCGAACAGCCCGAACTGCAGCAGCTTAGGCCACTCGCCGGCCTCGACCTTGAAGAGGCGATTGAAGAGGATGTGGGCGCCCTCCGCGGGCTTTATGGACTAGCCTGGATTCGCGGATGATTGGGGCGGGCGCGCAAGCCGGATGAACGAGCTCACCGGAGAAAACCCCCTCGCAGGCGAACAGCCGAGCCACCGTCGCCGGTTCGGCTTGAAGTCCCAGCTCCTGCTCCTGCTGTTCACACTGAACGTGGTCGCCGCCGGCGCCTACTCGGCCGTGCTCTACGAGGTCGACCGCACCGAGATCATCGCCGGCATCGACGGGCGGCTGAAGACCGCGGCCCTGGCGGTCGCCGAAATGGCCCCCGGCGCCTACCACGTGCGGGTCACCGGCCCGGGCTCGATCACGACCGACGAGTATGACCGCCTGCAGCGCCAGCTCTCGCGCTTCGCCGACGGCGCGGAGCTGCAGTACGTCTACACCTACATGCGCTTCGGACGGGAGATCCGCACCGTCTCGACCAGCGCCACGCCGCGGGAGTGGCAGGCCAACACCCGCATCCGGTTCTTCGCCCACTACCGGGAGGCGCCCCCCAAGCTCCACCAGACGTTCGCCGACGGGCGGCCGAGGTTCGACGAGTACAAGGACGAGTTCGGCGCCTTCCGCTCGATCTACCTGCCCATGAAGGCCCCCGACGGGCGGACCTACGTGGTGGGCGCCGACATCCCCCTGGGCACCGTCCGCGAGCGCCTGAGTGACGCACTGAGGACCTCGATCGCGGTCGGCGTGGCCATGTTCGGCCTCTCCATGGCGCTGGGCTGGCTGCTGGTCGACCGCATCATCGGGCCGCTCATCCGGCTCACGGCCTTCACCCGCAATATCGGCCAGCGCAACTTCCAGCCGGACGAGACCGAGACCGCGGCGCTCAGCAAGATCAGCCGCAGCCGTCCCGACGAGGTCGGTAGCCTGGCCGAGGCCATGACGGCGATGATCGCGCGCCTGCAGCGCTACCTGGTGGAGATGCAACAGGCCACCGCGGCGCGCGAGCGGGTCGAGGGCGAGTTGTCCGCCGCACGCGACATCCAGGCCGGCATGCTGCCCCGGACCTTCCCGCCGTTCCCCGACCGGCGGGACGTGGACGTCTTCGCCCTGCTGGAATCCGCCAAGCAGGTGGGCGGTGACCTCTACGACTATGCCCTGATCGACCGCGACCGGCTGTTCTTCGTGGTCGGCGACGTGTCCGGCAAGGGCGTGCCGGCGGCGCTTTTCATGGCCATGACCACCACGCTGTTCAAAGCCGCGGCGCTGGGCGCGCTGACCACGGGCGAACTCATGGCCCGGGTGAACGCCGAACTGGCCCGCGACAACGCCGCCCAGATGTTCGTCACCGCCGTCTGCGGCATCCTCGACCTTGCGACCGGCGACGTGCAGTACTCCGACGGCGGCCACGAGGCGCCCTTCGTCCGCCGCGCCGATGGCCGGCTGGAGCGGCTGCCGAAGCTGCCCGGCATGGCGCTGGGCATCTTCGACGACACCACCTTCGAGACCGGCCGCTTCCAGCTCGCGCCGGGCGACGCCCTGGTCCTGTTTACCGACGGCGTCTCCGAAGCCGCCAACCTCGACGACGACCTGTTCACCGTGGGCCGCATCGAGACCGCGCTCGCGGCCACCCGCCCGGTGATCGACGCGCGCGGCCTGGCGCAGGGCCTGGCCGAGGACGTCAGGGTGTTTGTCGGCGAGGCCGCCCAGTCCGACGACATCGCCATACTGGTGGTGCGGTACGAGGGGCCGGCGCGGCGTGGCCCCTGATCAGCGGTAGATGGCGCTGCCCCGCGCTCATCAGGAACGACGCCGAGCCGCTGCTGCCAGAGGGAGAGATGCGGACCTGGCGACGGCCGCACGGGCCTACCCCCCCGGCCGGCGGATCATCGGGTAGATGCCGGGGAAGTCGCCTGGCTGGACGAAGCCCATGACCTCGAAGCCGTAGCGTTCGTAGAGCGGGACGTTCTTGGGGTTCGAGCTTTCGAGGTAGGCCATCACGCCGTCCTCGTCGCAGCGCCGCAGGGATTGCTTGAGGATCGCCGAGCCGAGACCGCGGCCCTGCCGCGCCGGGTCGACGCCGATCATCGCCAGGTACCAGTGCGGCTCGTCCGGATGGTAGGCGGCCATGGTCTCGCCCACCTCGCCCAGCACCGGCAGCTTCTCCGGCCGGGCCAGTTCGCCGATCACCGCGAGCATCGCGGCCTGGTCCGATTCGACGCCCGGCGGCAGCCACAGCGCCGCGGCCGCCCCGTCCTCGGCGAGCCACGCCGTTCCCTGCGCCAATCCGGCCCCGCCCATCGCCATCGCGAACCGACGGAAGCCCGCGAAGAGCGCCTCCGGCGTATCCAGCAGGTAGCGCAGGCACGGGTCCGAGGCGAAGGCCAGCATCAGGGTGTTGAGCACCGCGTCCTGCTCGGACGCCTCGGCGACGCGAACCTCAGGTGGGCTCATGGTTTGGCTCCCAGCTTCGCCGCCGGCCGGTCGCGGCCGTGCACTTTCTTCAGATAGAGCCGCATGTCGTCGATCACCTTGCGCAGTTCGGCGGCCGGCGTCGGCTTGGCGCTGACGGCGGCGGCGATCAGCGGGTCGGTCTCGATCTCCCAGGGCAGGAAGGCCACCTTCTCCGAGGCCGCGTGCATCCAGATGATCGGATAGGCCCGTCCGAACATCACGCCCTTCAGCGGCTCACGGCCCATCAGGTACAGCGCCGCGTCGCCGGCGTTGCGCGAGTCCAGCAGCACTTCCAGCACGTCCAGCGACAGCACCATGATCCCCGGCTTGGCGAACTTGGTGATTCGGAAGCCGAGGTCGATGTCGGGGCCGATGTAGTCGAGATAGGCCCCCTGGCCGCTGGAAAGCTCCGGCACCTCGATCTCTATGTTCGCGCCGTCGAAGTCGGCGAACCAGGCGGTGGCCTTCAGCCGCATCGGCATCTCGGCGAAGTGCCGCGCCTCGTACAGCGACATGGCGCGCAGCACGGCGATCAGGGTCGACGTCAGCTCCTCGGGCGTCTGCGGGGTGGTGACGAACAGCACCTCGTCGCCCATCACCTTCCACACGTCGATGGCCGGCGTGGCGTCGTCGTCCAGGAACTGAAAGCCGATCTGGCCGGCCACCATCAGCGGGAAACTGGTGAAGAAGGTGCGGAAGATATCCAGCCAGCCATCCGAGCTCTGGCCGGTGAACCGCGCCTTGAACTCGGTGGACCCCACCATGTCGACCGACAGGAACAGACGAAGCAAGGACGCCCCCGGGGCAGCGTGGGGCCCGCGCCGGCCCCGTTCGCGTCTGTACGCGACCACGCCGGGGCGGGCCAGCCGCAACCTCAGCGGTCGCGCTGCTCCAGTTCCAGGTAGGCCGGATCGAACTCTGCGAGCGCGACGAGACCTGGCCAGTCAAGGATCTCGATCTGCTCGCCTCGCCAGCGCACGAGGCCCCGGCTCCGCAGTTCACCGACCACCCGGTTGGCATGGACCAAGGACATACCGAGCGTGTCGCCCAGCTCGCCCTGGGTCAACGGCAGGCGGAAGCACCTGCCGTCGTTCAGCCCGCCGACCTCGAGGCGGGTCAACGCCTCGCACAGCAGGTGCGCCAGCCGCTGCAGCGCCGAGCGCTGGCCCGCGCCCAGCAGCCACTGGCGCTGGATGGCCGCGTCGATGACCGTGGTGAGCCAGAGCAGCCGGGTGAGATGCGGCAGCGTTTCGGTGATGACGCGCAGGTTGGCGTGCGGGATCACCGCCAGCCGGCAGGCCGTCAGCGCCAGGGCCGAGTAGTCCATCCGCTTCAAGGTGAAGCCCTGCAGGTCGATGAAGTCGCCACCAATGTGCAACGACTGGATGCGCCGCCGCCCGCCCCCCAGCGTCGCTGAGCGGCAGGCCCAGCCGCTCAGCAGGAGGTGCACGCTGTCGGTCACCTGGTGCTCGCGCACGATCTCCGCGTCGGCCTCGATGGTGACCTGATGGCTGATCGCCGCCGCCAGCGCCTGGCGCTCGGCCTCGGTGATGACCGGGTCGCGACGAAGCAGGCGGCGGAACAGCAGATCAGGCACCGGAACTCCGATCACGGGGCGGCGTTGGGACGAGGCGCCGTACAAAGGAGGGTTCCGATGCCGCGCGGGGATAAGTCCAAATACACCGACAAGCAGGAACGCAAAGCCGATCACATAGCCGAAAGCTACGAAAACAAGGGCGTTTCTGACAAGGAGGCCGAGCGCCGAGCCTGGGCCACAGTCAACAAGGACGACGGCGGCGGCAAGCAGCCCGGAGGCTCGGGACGGGGCAGAGACACCGGCCACCCCGCTGCCAAGAAGGGTGGCGAAAAGGGCGGCAAGGCCTCGGCCAGCCGCTCCGCCGCCGAGCGCTCCGCCTCCGCGAAGAAGGCGGCTGCAACCCGCAAACGCAACGCCGACCACCACGCATCACACTGACCAAACCCATTGGGAGAGCAGCATGGCCACCACACAGAAATCATCGTCCGCCAAGACGCGCCGCACCCGGCGCACGGGCCGCCGTGACCCGCTCGCGATCACTCTGCTGAAGAAGGATCACCGCGAGGTCGAAGGCTGGTTCGACGAATACGAGCAGCTCGAGGACGACAGTGAGAAGCTGGAGCTGTTCAACAAGATCGCCCTGGCGCTGAAGGTCCACACGACGATCGAGGAAGAGATCTTCTACCCCGAGGAGCGCGCCGATGTCGAAGAAGACATGCTGGACGAGGCTTACGTCGAACACGACGGAGCCAAGAAGCTGATCGCCGAGATCGAGGCGATGAAGCCCGCGGACCAGTACTACGACGCAAAGGTCAAGGTCCTGGGCGAATACATCAAGCACCACGTCAAGGAAGAGGAACAGCCCGGCGGCATCTTCGCTCAGGCCAAGAAGGGTGACGAAGACCTCGAGGCCATGGGCGAGCGTATGAAGGCCCGCAAGGAAGAACTGATGGCCGAAATGGGCGGCAAGAAGCCCAACTGATCCGGCGAGGGCGGCGGCGCGGCGCCGCCGCCCTTTTCGGGTGAGCCATAGTCCGCCTGGCTTCCTTGCTCACCCTGCCAGCAGATCGCGTCCCGCCCAGCACGCGTGGGTCCCCGACGAGATGCGGTGAGGCAGCAGGATCCGGCAGACCGGCCCGGCGGCGATATCCTTGGCGTCGACCACGATGCACTCGGAACGGTCTGCCGCCATATCGGTGATGAAGCTCACCAGGTAGCCGTCGTCCTCATCGCGGCCGCCCACCCGCGGCGCGAACGGCGCCTCGGAGCCATAGCGGCCCTCGCCGAAGCTCAGATCTTGCGATGCGCCGGTCTCCAGGTCGTGCTTGACGATCCCGGTGAACAGGAACCATCCCGGCTTGGCGGTGGTCGAATAAAGGTAGCGGCCCTTGGTCCCGGCGATCTTCTGGTTGAAGGTCCCGAACTCCAGGATGCGGTCGTCCAGCGGCCCTTCCTTCACTTCGCCCGTCCTCAGGTTGAAGCGCCAGCGGTACAGCCGGGGCTTCATGGAGTGCTCGTCGAGATAGGCCATCATCTGGCCGAGCTTGCGCGGGAAGCCCTCCAGGGCGGGCGGCTCCGGGTCCTCCTGGAAATAGCCGTCCAGGACGATCTCATCGCCCTCTTCGTAGGCGTTCATCCAGTGCAGCACGTAGCACGGCTTGGCCTCGAACCAGCGGATGTCCTGCGGCTGGCCGTAGCGTGGAATGATCGCGAAGCGGGTGGGCAAATCCCGGTGGAAGCGGGCGGCGTGATAGCCCTTGGGCAGGAGCTCCGGGTCCCAGAACAGCGGCAGGTCGTTCAAGATCGAATAGTTCTTCGTGAACGCCATGTCGTGCGGCAGCCGCGGCCCCGGCAGCGGGATCGGCACGTAGTGTTTCAGGCGGTTGTCCGGGCCGACGACGCCGTAGTGCATGTAGGGCGCCTGCTTGGAGTAGTTGAAGAACAGCAGCTCCCCGGTCGCCTCGTCGACTTTCGGATGCGCCGAGATGCCGTCCGCCGGGACCCAGCCCTCGGCTCCGAGGGTCTCCAGGCTGAGCGGGTCCAGCCGGTAGCCCTCGCCGCACTGGTAGAAGGTCGAGAGGATCTTGCCGGCGTGCACCACCACGTCGGTCGAGGAGGAATCCTTCAGCGACCCCTGCGCGCCCCACCCCGGCCGGGTGGACTTGCTGGGATGTTCCGCCAGGCCCGCCCACAGCGCCGCGCCCGCGGCGGCTTCGGCCTCGAAGCCTTTGGTGCGCACGAAGCGATTGCGGTAGCGGGCCTTGCCGTCGCGAAACGCCATGGCGTGGATCATCCCGTCCCCGTCGAAGGGATGGTAGAGGCCGATCGGCGCATGCACCGGGTTCTCGGTGTTGCGAACATAGACGCCCTCCAGGTCGGCCGGGATCTCCCCGATCACCGTCAGGTCGTCCGCGTCCCATTCCTCGAAGGTCGGCGTCCAGGCGCCGGTCATGTAGGGGTGGTCGGTGTCCCCGAGGGTCGATGGGACCCGGTTGACGAGGGCCATGGGCTGCTCCGCGCGACTTGCGGCGAGAGACTAGCGCAGTCCGGCTCAGGCGTCGTGGGGCCGTGGCGTGTGGGCGACGTGGAAGCTTCCGGAATGCGACAGCACGATCCAGTCGCCGACGTGGGCGACCACCGGCCCCTGGGGCGTGCGCACCTGCACGGCGGTCGCCTCGGCCACCGACTGGGCCTCTTCACCCAGCCATTGCCAGAGCACCGCCCAGTTCTTCCGGTCATGGGCCGGCGGCACCCGCAGCGCGGCGCCATGATCGAACGGAGGATGCAGTTGGATGACGCGCATGGCCTTCAGGGAATCACAAACTCTGACCGCGGCAGTTGCGCGCTGCTTCGGTCACCAAGACCTTAACCGCACGCTCTCGTATGACGAGCATGCCCCCCGCGGGAAATCGCCCGAGGGCTGAAAAAGCTTTGCGGTTCCGCGACAAAGGACTTTAGTCGACAACTTGGGCTTGCGGCGCGGAGGGGGAACACCGCGCAGGGAGGATTGAAAATGTCGGAGGTGTCCACCAAGGCGCCGGATCCAATGGACATCGCACTGGGAGCCGCGGTGCGCATTCGCCGACGGACCATCGGGATGTCGCAGGAGGCCCTGGCCGAACAGTGCGGGGTCAGTTTCCAGCAGATCCAGAAATATGAGAACGGCGCGAACCGCATCTCCTTCTCACGGCTGGTGCAGATCAGCCGCGCGCTCCGCTGCCGGGTCACCGACCTGATGGATGTGTTCGACGGGGCGGACAAGGAGACCGCCGAGGACCTCGATCTGCTCACCCGCATGCGCACGCCGGGCGCACTGGAACTGCTGTCGGCCTTTGAAAAGCTGGCCCCGGAGGTGCGCAGCTCCCTGGTCCACCTCGTTCGCACCCTGGTCGCCCAGGCTGCTGAGGCGAATGCCCGGGAACCGGTCGCGGCCTGACTCCGGGTTGCCGGCCTCAGCCTTCACTCTCCTCACCCTTCGGGGGAGGAGAGGCCGACCGCCTATCGCCCCGCCAGCGCGTTGTCGACCAGGGCCCGGGCCTCGGGGCTGGTCCAGTCGGCATCGCCGGAGACGCGCGCTTGCTCCAGGCCGTCCTTGCCATAGATCACCGTCGTGGGCGCGCCCTGGCCGTTCAGCCGGAACAGAAGCTTCATCGCGGGGTCGTGGTAGAATTTCAGCGGGTCGTTCGCCGCGATGAACAGCGCCGCCTGCGCCGCCTTCTCCGGGTTGTCGATGGAAACCACCACCACCTCGACAGGCTGGCCCTTGTAGGCGGCCGCCAGCCTGGCGAGGGTCGGCATCTCGGCCTTGCAGGGCGCGCACCAGGTGGCCCAGGCGTTCAGGACCACGACCTTGCCCTTGAAGTCGGCGATCTTCACCGGCTTGCCGGCCGCGTCGCGGAACGCGTAGTCGGGCGCCGGCCTCGGCTCGCTGGGCGTCGTCAGCTTGTCCGCGAAAGCGCTCTTCGGGATCGGCACCGTGGCCACCACCGGCGCCGTCTTGGTGGATGACTGGCCGATGATGTAGACAGCCCCCGCGACGCCCACCACAGCGGCGCCGACTATGGCCCACGTCAGCAGCCTTCCCCTGGGCTTCGCAGGCGCCTCTGGACTTTCGCTCATATGACCGACCACTCCTCTGACCCGCCCGCCCGGCCCGCGCCCAGTTCCGCGCCCGTGGGACAGGCTATGTGGGGCGGCCGGTTTTCCGGCAAGCCGGCCGAACTGATGCAGGCGATCAATGTCTCCATCGGCTTCGACCGCCGCCTCGCGCCGCAAGACCTCGCGGGGTCCAGCGCGCACGCGGCGATGTTGCAAAGCGTGGGCGTCATTTCAAGCGAGGACGCAGCCGCCATCCAGGGCGGTCTGCAGCAGATCGAGGCCGAGATCGCCGCCGGGACATTCCCGTTCCGCGAAGAGTTCGAGGACATCCACATGAATGTGGAAGCCCGGCTGCGCGAGCTGATCGGCCCGGCCGCCGGACGACTGCACACCGCGCGCTCGCGCAACGACCAGGTCGCGCTGGATTTCCGCATGTGGGTCCGTGAGGCTTGCGAGCGGTCCCTGGGCCAGGTCCAGGCCCTGCAGCTGGCGCTGCTGGCCAAGGCCGAGGCCCACGCCGACGCGGTGATGCCGGGCTTCACCCACCTGCAGCCGGCCCAGCCGGTGACCTTCGGCCACCACCTTATGGCCTACGTCGAGATGTTCGGCCGCGACGCCACGCGCTTCCAGGACGCCGCCCTGCGGATGAACGAAAGCCCGCTCGGGGCGGCCGCACTGGCGGGATCGCCGTTTCCGATCGATCGGCAGATGACCGCCGCCGCGCTCGGTTTCGCGCGGCCCACCGCCAACTCCCTGGACAGCGTCGCGGACCGCGACTTCGCCCTGGAAGCCCTGGCCGCCGCCACCATCTGCGCCACGCACCTGTCGCGGCTTGCCGAGGAGATCGTCATCTGGATGACGCCGCAGTTCGGCTTCATCAAGCTGTCGGACGCCTTCACCACCGGCTCGTCGATCATGCCGCAGAAGAAGAACCCCGACGCGGCCGAGTTGGTGCGCGCCAAGGTTGGCCGCCTCCTGGGATCGTTCACCCAGCTCACGGTGGTGATGAAGGGCCTGCCGCTGACCTATTCGAAGGACATGCAGGAGGACAAGGTCCCCACCTTCGAGGCCTTCGACGCCCTGGAGCTCAGCCTCCTGGCCATGGCCGGCATGGTCGGTGACCTGGAGCCCAACCGCGAGAAGATGGCGGCGGCCGCGGGCGCCGGCTACTCCACCGCCACCGACCTCGCCGACTGGCTGGTCCGAGAGCTGGACCTGCCGTTCCGCGACGCCCACCACATCACCGGGGCGGCGGTGAAGCAGGCCGAGGCCGCCGGCGTCGCCCTGGGCGACCTGCCACTGGCCAAGCTGCAGGGGCTGGACAACCGCATCACCGCGGCGGTCTACGAGGTGCTCACGCCGCAGGCATCGGTCGCCAGCCGCAAGAGTTATGGTGGGACCGCCCCGGACCAGGTCCGGGCGCAGGTCGCACGTTGGAAGGAGTTGCTGGGATGAGCCGTCGCTTAACCGTCATCGGATGCGCCATGGTCCTGGCAGCTGGCCTGGCCGGCTGCGGCAAGGTGGGCGACCTGGAGCGTCCGGGGCCGCTGTTCGGCGCCAAGGGCAGGGCCGCCGATGCGCCCCCGCCGCAGGACCCGACCCGCCCCGTCGAGACCGTCGACCCGCGCGACCGCTCCACCGACAACCTGCCGGCGCGCGCGGCGCCGATCCCCGGCTCCGGCGCGGTCAGGCCCCCGCCGCCCGGCGCGCTGCCCGACCCGTTCCTCAATCCGCAATGAACCACTTCGATCTGGTCGAAGGCGAGGGCGGCGGCGAACTCTACTGCGAGGGCGTTCCGCTGAGCCGGATCGCCGAGGCGGTCGGCACGCCGGTCTATGTCTATTCCACCGCCACCCTGGAGCGGCACTACACCGTCCTGCGCGACGCCCTGGTCGGCGCGGGCCTGAAGGACCCGCTGATCGCCTACGCGGTGAAGGCCAATTCCAACGTCGCGGTCCTGCGCACCCTGGGGAACCTGGGCGCCGGCGCGGACACCGTGTCCGAAGGCGAGATCCGCCGCGCGCTGGCCGCCGGCATCCCCGGCGAGCGCATCGTCTTCTCCGGCGTCGGCAAGACCGAGGGCGAAATCGCGTTCGCCCTGGCCCACGGCGTGGCCGAGATCAACGTCGAGGCCGAGCCGGAGCTCCACCTGGTCAACCGCGTCGCCCAGCGGTTGGGGACCCGCGCCGAGGTAGCTATCCGGGTGAACCCCGACGTCGAGGCGGGCGGCCACGCCAAGATCTCCACCGGCAAGGCAGACAACAAGTTCGGCGTCTCCCTGTCCGAGGCCGAGCGACTCTACGCCAACGCCGCCAACATGGCCGGCGTCCGCCCGGTCGGCGTCGCCTGCCACATCGGCAGCCAGATCACCGACCTGGCCCCCATGGAGGCCGCCTTCGGCAAGATGCGCGGCCTGGTCGAGCGCATCCGCAAGGAGGGCCTGACCGTCGAGCGCCTCGACCTGGGCGGCGGCCTGGGCGTGCCCTACTTCAACCAGCCCACCCCGCCGACGCCGGCCGACTACGCCGCCATGATCGGCCGCGTGACCCAGGGCCTGGACATCCGCTTCGCCTTCGAGCCCGGCCGGATGATCGCCGCCAACGCCGGCGTCCTCCTCGCCCGGGTGATCCTGGTCCACGAACGGCCCGAGGGCCGCCGCTTCCTGGTTATCGACGCGGCCATGAACGACCTGCTCCGCCCGGCCATGTACGACGCCTACCACGACATCCGCCCGGTCAAGCCGCGGCCGGGCGAGCCGCTCCCCTATGATGTGGTGGGCCCGATCTGCGAGACCGGCGACACCTTCACCCGCGATCGCGTCCTGCCGCCGCTGGAGGCCGGCGACCTCGTGGCCTTCATGACCGCCGGCGCCTATGGCGCGGCCATGTCCAGCGAGTACAACTCCCGCCTCCTGGTCCCCGAGGTGCTCGTGAAGGGCGACCAGTTCGCCGTGGTCCGGCCGAGACCCACCTACGACGACATGCTGGCCAGGGAGGCGCCCGCGCCGTGGCTATAGGTCGATGTGCATGAACTGGCTGAAGTCGCTGGCTTCGTAGTCGCCGAACAGCCCGCCACTCACGAACCCCCGCGCCCGATAGAGCGCCAGCGCCGGCTCGAACGACGGCCCGCGGCCGGTCTCCAGGCTGAGCCGCGCCATCCCGCGCCGCCGCGCCTCACCGATGATGTGTTCGAGGATCGTCGCGCCCACGCCTTGCCGCAGGTGGTCCGGGTGGGTGCGCATGGACTTGATCTCGCCCGCGCCGCCGTCCCCGAGGTCCTTCAGCGCCCCGATCCCGGCGATCGCCCCGCCACGCCAGGCGCTCCACAAGGTCACGCCCGGCGCCGTCAACCCCGACAGGTCGAGCGCGAACACGTGGCCGGCCGGCGTGTTCTCGTGCATTCCGGCGAGATGCAGCGCCACGAGCTCGCGCGTCGCCTCCCCGGAGAGGTCGTCCGGCCGAATCTCGAGCGCGCTCAATCCATGGCGCCCACGTACGGCAGGCCGCGCATCTTGCCGGCCACGTCCATGCCGTAGCCAACCAGGAACCGCCCCGGCGCCTCCCAGGCCACGAAGTCAGGGGCGATGGCGCGCTCAGTCGGCCAGGGCTTCGACGCGAACACCGCGGTGAGCACCTCGCTGGCCCCGGCGTCGCGGACCAGCCGCGCGGCCTCCGAGAGCGACAGGCCGGTGTCGAACACGTCGTCCACCACCAGCGCCTTGCGGCCGGCCACCGGACGCTGCAGATCCGCGCGCACCTCGCACCGCCCGCTGGACTGGCGCTCGTCCTTGTAGGAGGCCAGCCACAGGGCGTCGAAGCGCACCATCCGGCCCCTCCTGGCCAGCGCGCGCGTCAGGTCGGCGGCGAACCATAGGCCGCCGGTCAGCAGGCATACCGCCACCGTCTCGTCGTCGATCCGCGGCGCGATGCGCTCGGCCACCGCCTCCACCAGGGCCGCCACCTCGGCCTCCGAGATCAGGACGGTGGGTTGCGGCTCACTCATGGTGCGGCAGGGCGTCAGGCGAGCCGGGGGGCAGGGCCTGGGCCTCGACCGGCGCGGGGTCATGGCTCTCGGCGGCCTGGGGCGCATGGGCGTCCGCGCCATGCCCCTTGGCGGTACGATTGAAGCCGATCTCGAGATTGTCCGCCCCGAGCGGCGGATCGGGCAGGTTCCAGGCGAAGTAGCGCACGCCGCCGGGGGGCACCCGGGCGTTCGTCACACTCAGGTCGTACACGGCCAGCACAGCCTTCTCGTCGCCCAGCAGGCTGACCCGCACCGCCGGCGCGTCGATCGGCGCCTTGCTCACATTGCGGATGGCGCCCGTCACCGCCATCACCGGCCGCCCGGCCAGGAACGTCGGCTTCCACGCCACACCCTCGAACGTCAGCCCCAGCGTGTTCACCGGCAGGCCGATGGCGGCGAACAGCGGCGCCGTGGCCGGGATCAGACCCGCCACCTGCTGGCGCAGCGCCACGACCGCGCTCAGGCTGACAGCCAGCAGTCCCAGGACCGTCACCCCGATCGCAAGGCGCCGCGAACCGCCCTTGGTCTTGGGTTCGTTCTTAGGTTTGGGCGATGCCGCCGCGGGGACAAACTCCAGGTCGTCCGAGCCAGCCGCCAGCGTCGTGTCCCCGGGCTCCGGGGCCGGCAGCGGCTCGGCGAGCTCAGCGGAGGGGGCGGGCTCGACAGGCTCGGATTCGGCTTCCTCGGCGCTCTCCGGCAGGGCCCGCCAGCGGTTGCCGCAGCTGGAGCACTTCACCGAACGGCCGGCCGCCGGAATGCGGTCGTCGTCGACGAAATAGCTGGTGGCGCACTCTGGGCAGGTCAGTATCATGAGGCCGAATCGGACGCTCCAGCACCCTCACCTCCGAGGTCGCCGATTTCGGCCCCCATGTCCAGAAACGCCAACGACGACACCGGGCGCCCCGACACCGGACGCCCCGACATCGGGCGACCCGACACCGGGGACACGACCGCGGGCGAGATCCTGCGTCTCTCGGACGTATCCATGCGGTACGGACGCGGACCGGATGTGCTGAGCGACATATCGCTATCTTTGCCACGCGGCTCTTTCCACTTCATCACCGGGCCGTCCGGGGCGGGCAAGAGCTCGCTCCTGAAACTGATCTACCTTGCAGCCCAGCCCTCCTCGGGGACGGTGCGGCTGTTCGGCGAGGACGTGGCGCGGATGGACGCCAAGGACCTGCCGCGGACGCGCCGCCGGATCGGCGTCGTCTTCCAGGACCTGCTGCTCCTGGACCACCTGTCGGCCTTCGACAACGCCGCCCTGCCGCTGCGCGTGGCGGGCCACAAACCGGCGGAATATCGCGCAGACGTCACCGAACTGCTGGCGTGGGTCGGGCTGAAGAACCGCATGCACGCCATGCCGCCCACCCTGGCCGGCGGCGAGAAACAGCGCCTCGCGATCGCCCGCGCCGTCGTCAACCGCCCGGAGATCCTGCTGGCCGACGAGCCTACGGGCAACGTCGACCACGAGATGGCGCTGCGCATCTACCGCCTGTTCGTGGAGCTCAACCGGCTTGGAACGACGGTGATTATCGCCACCCACGACCAGGATCTGATCGCCCGCGCCGGCCGCCCGGTGCTCTACCTCGACAAGGGCCGCCTGAGACCCCTCCCGCCCCAGGGCCCGCAAGCCAGTGGGTCGGCCAGTGTCTGAGAGCTTCGACCCCGCAAAGTGGCGCCCCGCAGCCTTCCTCCCGGAGCAGGATGCGCGCGACCCGGCGCTGATCTTCGTGATCGCGGTGCTCTGCTTCCTGGCCTGCCTGACCGGGCTGGGCGTCATTGCGGGCGACCGCGCCGCCCACGGCTGGGCCGGGCAGCTCCGCGGCGAGGCTACGGTGATCGTCCGCGCGCGCGGCGGCGAGACCCCGGATGCGGCGGCCGCCCGCGCGGCCGAGGTGCTGGCCGGCGTGCCCGGCGTCGCCGAGGCCCGGGCCCTGGAGAAGGAAAAGGCCTACGAACTGATCAGGCCCTGGTTGGGCGACGTCACCGACCTGGAGGACCTTCCGGTTCCGCGCCTGGTGGCCGTCACCCTTGACCGCGGCGGCCCAGCCACGGCCGGCAGCTTGGACCGCGCGCTGAAAGGCGAGGGAGTCGACGCCGTGGTCGACGACCACCAAGTCTGGATCAAGGACATCCGCGGCGCGGCGTCGGTCGTGCGGGCGACCGGCGCGGCCATCTTCATGCTGATCGCGCTGGCTGCGGCCGCCATGGTCGCCTTCGCCACCCGCGCGGGCCTGGCGGCGCGCCGCGACGTGGTCGAGGTGCTGCATCTCACCGGCGCCGAGGACGGCCAGATCGCCAACCTCTTCGAGCTGCGATTTGCGCGCGTGGCCGCGGTCGCCGGCGCCATCGGCGCGCTCGCGGCGGCGATGGTCGGCGCGACCCTGCGTATGATCGGCGGCGGGGAGGGAATCACACCGGCGCTGCCGGTCGCCTGGCTGGACCTGGCGGCCGTCCTGCCCTGCCCGCTGATCGCCGCCCTCGTCGCCGCGGTCGCCGCGCGCGTGACCGCCCGGAGGCTGATAAGAGACCTCTGAGATGAAGTCCGTCGCCGCCTTCCTGGTCGTGGCGCTGATCTGGTTCAGCGGCCTCCTGGCCTTCGCCGCCCGCGTGCGCGACCAGACCCCGGCGCCCTTGCCGGCGCCGGCTCAGGGCATCGTGGCGCTCACCGGGGCCGGCTCCAGCACGCGCATTTCCGAGGCCGTAAGCCTGCTGGAGGATGGCTACGGCCGCCGCGTCCTCGTCTCCGGGGTCAATCCGGTCGCCACCCGTGACGATATCCGCGACCTCTCCCGCGCCGTGCGCCGGCTGTACGACTGCTGCGTGGACCTGGGGTTCACCGCAGCCGATACGGTCGGAAACGCACGCGAGACCACCGCCTGGGCCCAGGCCATGCGCTACGATCGCCTGATCGTCGTTACCGCCGACTTCCACATGCCCCGCGCCATGCTGGAGCTGAACGCGGTGCTGCGCGGCACGGGCATCACGGCCCAGGCCTACCCCGTGGCCACGCCGGCCCTGAAGGCCCGCGACTGGTGGCGGCGCCCCGGCGCGGCACGGCTGATGGTGGTGGAATATTGCAAGTACCTGGCAATCCTCGTCCGCGAGGGCGTGCTGGGGTTGGGTCCCCGCGCCGCCCCGGTGGCTCAGCAGAAGAGCCTGCAACAAGAGGCGACCTCGTGATCGTCCTGCGCTCCCTGACCTACGTGGCCCTGTTCTACCTCTGGACCGCGGCGGTCGCGATCATCGGCACGCCGACCCTGCTGGGCCCACGCCGCGTGACCCTGGCGATGTTTCATTTTTGGGGTCGGGGCGTAATAGGCATGCTGCGGATCTGCGGCATCCGCGTGGAAGTGCGCGGGCGCCAGTTCATCCCCACCGGTCCGGCCCTGGTCGCCCCCAAGCACCAGTGCATGCTGGATGTCTTCGCCCAGTTTACCTACCTGCCGCGCTCGGCCTTCGTGATGAAGCAGGAACTCGCGCGGATCCCCTGGTTCGGCTGGTACGCCAGGAAGGCCGGAGCCATCGTCATCGACCGTGATGGCGGCGCAACCACCATGCGCCAGGTGATCCGCGAGGGCATCGAGCTGTTCAAGAGCGGGGCGCAGGTGGTGATCTTCCCGGAAGGCACCCGCAAGGCGCCCGGCGCGCCGCCCGACTACAAGCCCGGCATTGCCGCTCTCTACCGCGAACTCGACGTCGCGGTCTCCCCGGTCGCAACCAACGCCGGCGTCCATTGGCCTGCCCACGGCTTCATCCGCCGCCCCGGCCTCATCGTCTTCGAATACCTCGAACCCATCCCACCCGGCCTGAAACGCGCCGAATTCATGCGCGTCCTGGAGGAGCGGATCGAGACAAAGTCCACGGAGCTGATGGGGCTCTAATTCCCTCCCTTAATGGGGAGGGACAGACCGCGAAGCGGTAGGGTGGGGCAGTGGGGCCGGAGCGCCGTGCCCCACTTCCATCACCCGCTTCCTGGCCGTCGCGGGTCGATCGCGACGCGTCCAAGACCAATAGGATGTGGTCCATCACCCCGCCGAGATCGCCTCGTACGTCACTGGCCCAGAAACGCAAGACGCGGAAGCCATGCCTCACCAACACCCGGTCGCGTACGAAGTCGTGCTCGGATTGCGGGTCGTCGGCATGCTGTCCGCCGTCCACCTCGATCACGACCCGCCGGGTGTAGCAGACGAAGTCCAGATAGTAGCCGCGGAATGGCGCCTGGCGACGAAAGCGGAAGCCCCGATCGCGCAGGCGTTTCAGGCGGCTCCACAGCGCGACTTCCGGCTCGCTCATGTGGGTGCGAAATTCCCGCGCTCGAACGATCTCTGGTCTCATCGCCAGACTATGTTCCTGTTTTGTTCGAAATACAAATCTACCTTTTGCCGCGCTCCGACCCCAACTTCCCCACCCTGCTCGCCTTCGGCGAGCTGTCCCTCCCCATTAAGGGAGGGAATGCTGGGGCCCCTCCACCATCCCCAGCAGCTTTTCCATCGCCACATCCCGCACGCCCATCTCGCGCAGGTGTTCCACCAGGTCGCGCAGGTAGTCGACGTTCCGGCCCGACAGCCCGGCCGCCCCGGCGATCAGCTCCGCTTGCCGGTCCAGGCTGAGCGCACCGGCCCATTGCGGGTGGCGCACGTCGGACAGGAAGCAGGTGGCCTCTACCCGCCGGCCATCGTCCAGCCGCACGTGGCGGCGGGCCTCGATGTAGGTCTCGGTCGGCTGCTCGCGCTCCAGCAGATAGGCGTAGGTCCCCGCCCAGTCGTCCTCCGCCACAAGATACGCCGCGCCCCGGCAGGCCCCGCCGGGCGCCAGCCCCAGCACCAGGCCCGGGCGCTCATAGGTCCCGCGGTGGTGGACGGAATAGATGCAGAAGGCCCGGCGTCGTCCGTGTAGGGTGGCCCCGCGCCGCTCCGTGAACGGGAAGCCCGGCCGCCACATCAACGACCCGTAGCCGAAGACCCACCGTTCCGACCCCATCCCAGCCCCAGCCACCGAACCTGCCATGTCTGTGCCTGATCCCACGCCGCCCCGCAAACTGAGCCGCTGGCCGCTGTACGGCGTGCTCGCCGCCTTGGTGGTCATCGTCGCCGGCTGGAGCGCCGCCTGGCTGTGGGCGCGCGGGGAAGCGGTCACCCGCATCGACGCCGGGGCCGTGGCCCTGCGCAAAGCCGGCTATGACCTGGCCTGGAAGGACCGCAAGGTCACCGGCTACCCTTTCCGCCTCAACGTAAGGCTCAGCGATCCGCACATCCGCGACCGCTCCGGCTGGGCGCTGGAGGCGCCGCGCCTGGAGGCGCAGGCCTTCCTGCACGCGCCTGCCAACTGGATCGTCGCCGCGCCAGACGGCCTCACCTTCACCCGTCCCGCGGGCGGCCCCGTCGTGGTGAAGGGCCGGCTGATCCGCATGAGCCTGAGCCATCTCACCGACACGCCCCCCAATATCTCGTTCGAAGGAACCGGCCTCAGCTTCCAGCCGGCAGCCGGCGCCACGCCCTTCGGCCTCACCGCCGCCGAGCGAGTCGAGATCCACGTGCGTCGCGCGCCTGCCGAACTGGGTGACGAAGCTGGGCTCTGGGTGTCGGTCAAGGACGGCAAGGCGCGACTATCGGGTCTGCTGGAGCGCATCGCCGGCGACAAGCCGATCTCCATCGAGTGGGACAGCCGGCTCTCCGAGGCCGGGGATCTGCGCGGCGCCACATGGGCCGAGGCTGTGCGCAACTGGACCAACGCCGGCGGCCGTATCAGCGTGAAGCGGGCGGGCCTCACCGCCGGTGACGCGCTCATAGGCGTGAATTCCGGCCACTTGACCGTCGGAACGGACGGGCGCTTGCGCGGCGTGCTGGATCTCTCGCTGCGCCAGGCGCCGCGCGCGTTCAGCGCGATACAGGCCACCGGCGCCGCGCCGCCGGCCGCGGCCGAAGCCGCCGCCGCCATCGTGGCGGCGCGCCAGGGCAATGAGGACATCGCTCGCGCCAGCTTGAATTTCGAGGCCGGCCAGACCACCCTGGGCCCCATCGCGCTCTGGCGGGCGCCAAAAGTCTACGAGGCGCCCTGATGGCTTCGCTCTACGACCGCTTCTTCCTGCCCCGGCTCTTAAAGTGCGCCTGTTCCGCGCCGCCGATCGCGAAGCAGCGCCAGAAGGTCGTGCCCGGCGCGCAGGGCCGCGTCCTGGAACTGGGCATCGGCATGGGCCTGAACCTGCCCTTCTACGACGTCGACCGGGTGGAAAGCGTCACCGGGGTCGACCCTGCTCCGGAATTGCGGGCCATCGCCGAGGCCGCGCCGCGAGACCCTCGTCTCACGGTCCGCGTCGAGGAGGGAACGGCCGAGGCTCTGCCATTCGGCGACGCCAGCTTCGACTGCGTGGTCTGCACCTTCACGCTGTGTTCGGTCCGCGACCCCGCCCGGGCGCTCTCCGAGGCGCGTCGCGTGCTTCGGCCTGGCGGCCGCTTTCTGTACTGCGAGCATGGCCTGTCGCCCGAACCCGGGATCGCCAAATGGCAGCGGCGCATCGAGCCGATCTGGAAGCGGATCTCAGGCGGCTGCCACCTGAGCCGGCCGGTCACCACGGCGATCGAGGCCGCGGGCTTCAACGTCGCCCGCCACGACAGCATGTACCTGCCCCGCGCGCCTCGGATCGCGGGCTGGAACGAATGGGGCGAGGCTGTTCCGGCCTAGCCGGCGACCGGGAAGGCGAAGGCGCGGAAGCGGCTGGGCAGGCGCATGGCCGCCCGGGTGGCCTCGCGGACGTTATCGAAATGAGCGGCGGCCTGGGCCACATCGGTCCACACGACCTTGGCGCCGTCCGCCAGATACTCCAGCCCGTCGATCTTCGTGCGGGCCACCACAACGGAAGTCGCCATCAGCGTCTCTCCATCGACGGTGTTCCGTTCTGGCCCACCTGAGGCGTTGCGTCCCAAGGCCCGTGCCAGCAGGGCGAATTCGCAAACCTCGCCGAATCGCCGCTGACTGAACAATGAGCCGCATAACAGAGCGAAGGGACGCGCCATGCCGCAGGTCTCCTACACGGTCGACTTCATCGAAGGCGTCTGGAAGGTCGGCCTGAACGGCAAGCACTTCGGCCCGTATTCGAGCCTCGAGACCGCTGTGGCCGCCGCCAGCAAGGCGGCGCACAAGGCCGAGGCGCAGGGCTATGAGGCGACCCTGACGATCAACACGCTGCCGGATGAGCGCGCCGAGACGGCCGGCGCGGAGCGCGGTCGCGACGCCGCATGAGTCGCGCGAGGGTCCCGTGGTGGCTGGAGACGGACTTGAACCGTCGACCTGTGGGTTATGAATCCACCGCTCTAACCAGCTGAGCTACCCAGCCGCGGCGGGGCCCTCGCGCGAGGCGCGGGTTATAGGGGCGAAGCCGCCACGCTTCAAGGGATTGGGCGCGGGCCCGCAACGGGCTAGGCTGTCGCTTGCGATGAGCGTCCTGCACCTCCTGGGAACGGCCGGCGAAGGCGGCGCGGAAACCTATTTCGTCGATCTCCTGAAGGCGCTGAAACGGGCCGGCGTCAGCGAGGCCGCGGTCATCCGCGGCAACGCCGGGCGCGAGGCGCAGCTGAAACGGGCCGGGGTGCCGGTCAAGGTGCTGCGCTTCGGCGGGCCCATCGACATCCTCACCAAGCCCGCCGCAGCCGGCTTCGCGGCCGTGCAGAAGACGACCGTGGCGCTGGCCTGGATGAACCGCGCCGCGCGCCATACGCCGCGCGGCCCGTGGGCCCGTATCGGGCGGCTCGGCGGCTACTACTCTCTCAAGTACTACAAGGGCTTCGACCACCTGGTGGCCAACACCGAGGACATCGCCGACTGGATCGTCGGCCAGGGCTGGCCGGCCGGCAACGTCAGCTGCATTCCCAACTTCGCCGCCGCCCCGCCCGAGGCTCCCCCTGTCGACCGCGCCAGCGTCGCCACGCCGCCGGACGCGCCTCTGCTGCTGGCCATGGGCCGCCTGCATGAGAACAAGGCCCACGACGTCAGCCTGCAGGCGCTCACCCAGCTCCCGGACGCGTTCCTGTGGATCGCCGGCGCCGGTCCGCTGGAGGCCAAGCTGAGAGCGATGGCCGAGGTCCTGGGGGTCGCCGCGCGCGTCCGTTTCCTGGGATGGCGCACCGACGCCTCCGCGCTCTACCGCGCCGCCGACGTCTGCGTCTTCCCCTCCCGCTACGAGCCGCTGGGCAATGTGGTGATCCAGTCCTGGGCTCACGGCCTGCCGGTGGTCGCCGCCGCCGCGCAGGGCCCCGCCGCCCTGATCCGCGACGGCCAGGATGGCCTGCTGGTCCCGGTGGACGACGCCCATGCCCTGGCGGCGGGCGTACGCCGCCTTCTGAGCGACCCGGCCCTGCGCACCCGCTTCGCCGCCGCGGGTTCCGCACGTGTCGAGGCCGAATTCTCCGAGTCCGCCGTCGTGGCGCAATGGAAGGCGCTCTTCGCCGATCATGGAGCCGCCTGATGTGCGGCATCGCCGGGATGCTGGGCGGCGACGCCAGCGTCGTCGGGCCGATGATCGGCGCGCTGACCCACCGCGGCCCCGACGGCGTCCGGATCGAGGGCGGGCTCGCCCACGCGCGGCTGTCGATCATAGACCTCGACAGCGGGTGGCAACCGCTGCGCGCCGCCGGGGCCACCGTCGTCGGCAACGGCGAACTCTACAACTACATCGAGCTGGCCGCCGAGTTCGGCCTGGGCGGCGTCCTCGCCACGGGTTCGGACTATGAGCCCTTTCTGCATCTCGCCGCCCGCGAGGGCCCGGCCGCCATCGGCCGCCTGCGCGGCATGTACGCGCTGTGCCTGGTCGGTCCTGACGGCCGCACGGTGCTGGCCCGCGACCCCTTCGGCATCAAGCCGCTCTACATCCTTGAGCAGGACAGCGCCGTCGCCTTCGCCTCCGAGCCCCGCGCCTTCTTCGCCGCCGGCCTGCTCAATCCCACGATCGACGTCGAGGCCGCCCACCAGCTCCTCGACCTCAACTACACCCTCGGCGAGCGCACCCTCTTCGCCGGGCTCCGCCGCCTGGCGCCCGGCGAGGTGGTCGAGGTGCGGGGTGGGCGGATCATCGGCAGCCACCGCAGCGCGCCGTTCGCCCGTTCTCTCCCCCGCGACGTGGGGGAGGCAGGGCTGCTTGGTCAGCTCGACGCGGTTCTCGAAGACAGCGTCCGCGTCCATCAGCGCGCCGATGTCCCCTACGGCCTGTTCCTCTCCGGCGGCATCGACAGTGCGACCATCGCCACCCTCATGGCCCGGCTCAGCGAGCGCCCGGTCACCGCCTTCACCTGCGGCTTCGACGCCCCCAGATCCCAAAGAGGGGGCGCGGCCGACGAGCGGGCCGCCGCCGAAGCCGTCGCCAAAGCCCTCAACCTCGACTGGCGCGAGACCACCTTCGGCGAGGCCGACTTCTGGCGGATCCTGCCGCAGGTGGCCTGGGCGTTCGACGACCCGACCGCCGACTACGCCACCCTGCCGACCTACAAGCTGGCCGAGGCCGCCAAGGGGACGCTGACCGTGGTGCTGACGGGCGAGGGCGGGGACGAACTGTTCGCCGGCTACGGACGCTACCGCCGCGCGCTGCGCCCTGCCTGGCTGGGCGGCCGTCCCGCCGAGCCCCGCGGCGCGTCGCCCGCCACCCTGGCCGCCTGGCGGGACGCCGCGCGCCCGCCGCCCGGTCTCACCCGCCTGCAACAAGCCCAGTGGGCCGACATCGCCACCTGGCTCCCGAACGACCTTCTGCTCAAGCTCGACCGCTGCCTGATGGCCCACGGGCTGGAGGGCCGCACGCCCTTCCTCGACCGCGAAGTCGCCGCCTTCGCCTTCGCCCTGCCCGACCGGTTCAAGATCCGCGGCGGCCACGGCAAGTGGCTGCTGCGCAAATGGCTGGAACGCGCCTGCCCCGCCGCCCGGCCGTGGGCCAGGAAGCAAGGCTTCACCGTCCCGGTCGAGGCCTGGATAGCGCCCCGCGCCGCCGACATCGCCGCCCGCATCGGCCGGATCGAGGCCGTCCGCCAGGTGCTGGGCGACGAGGCCGCCGGCCGAATGGCCGCCCCGGGCCGCCGCTGGCCGCTGCTGTTCTTCGCCGTCTGGGCGTTGATCCACCTCGAAGGCGCGCAACCGAATGGTGCCCTCGCCGCTCTGATGGGAGACGGAGGATGATCATGAAGTCCCTGACGCTCGCCGCGGCCGCCGCCGCCCTCGCCGCCTGCAATTCCGCGCCAGGCCAGGCCCAGTCCGGCAAGGCCCAGTCAGCGGGCGACGCCGCAGCGGCCGTGGAAACCAGGCCCCCCAACGGCAGGAACCAGACGCCGGCCTTCCCCGGACAGACCCGCGCGCCGCAGGTGAAGGCCAATGTGGCCTATGAGGTGACCGACGTCGTCGGCGGACTCGACCACCCCTGGGGCCTGGCCTTCCTGTCCGACGGAGGCCTCCTGATCACCGAGCGCGCCGGGCGTCTGCGCCTCTTTGCGAACGGCAAGCTGTCGGCGCCCATCGCCGGCGTCCCCGCCGTCGACGCCCGCGACCAGGGGGGTCTCCTGGGCCTCACCCTCGACCCGGCCTTCGCCGCCAACGGCCTCGTCTACCTGGCGTTCTCCGAGCCGAAGGGCGCGACCAACAACGCTGCTGTCGCCCGCGGCAGGCTCGTGACCACCGCAGGCGCGCCGCGCCTGGAGAACGTCACCACAATCTGGCGCCAGACCCCCGCCCTCGCCTCCACCAAGCACTTCGGCGGTCGGCTGGTCTTCGGCCGCGACGGGACGCTGTTCATCACCGGCGGCGAACGCTCGGACATGGAAGGCCGCGTGCAGGCCCAGCGCATGGACGGCACGCTGGGCAAGATCGTGCGCATCAAAGCCGATGGCTCGATCCCGGCCGACAACCCGTTCGCGGGCAAGGCCGGCGTACGCCCCGAGATCTTCTCGATCGGCCACCGCAACGTCCTGGGCGCGGCGTTGCACCCGCGCACCGGCGAGCTCTGGGCGGTCGAGCACGGGCCGCGCGGCGGCGACGAGCTCAACATCGTGCGCAAGGGCCGGGACTATGGCTGGACCACCATCACCTACGGCATCGAGTACCAGGGCGGCCCGGTCGGCGCCGGCATGACCCAGAAGGCCGGGATGGAGCAGCCGATCTACTACTGGGACCCGGTGATCGCGCCCGGCGCCATGGCCTTCTACGACACCGACCTCGTCCCGGCCTGGAAGGGCAGCCTATTCGTCACCGGCCTGGGCCCCAAATACCTCGCCCGCCTCACCCTGGACGGCGACAAGGTGGTGGGCGAGGAGCGGCTGCTCACCGAACTCGGCGAACGCCTGCGCGACATCGTCGTAGGCCCCGACGGCGCCCTCTACATCACCACCGACGAAGGCCGCGGCCGCGTGATCCGCGTGGCGCCGAAGTAGGTCAGGCCGGCTGGCCGACTTTCCCGTACCTGGCGCCAAGCGCCGCGGTCACCGCCTCGAACTCCTCGATGGTCTCGCGGATGATCTGCGCCACCGGCTTCACCTCGTCGATCCGCCCCGCCACCTGGCCGGACAGAGCGATCGCCGCCTCCATGTCGCCGCCGAAGTAGAGATCCAGCGCATTGCCGAACTCGGCCATGATGTTGGCCGGCGGGTTCAGCTCGAAGGCGGTGGTCTTCTGCGTACGCAGGGCCCGAAGCGCCGGCCCCGGCCCCTGGCGGTTCAGGAACACCGTGTCGGTCTCCTTGGCCCCCAGGATCATGTCCTTCCAGTTCTGGTGCACCGGGCTCTCGGCGGCTGAGACCATGCGGGTGCCCATCTGCACGCCCTCGGCCCCCAGCGCGAACGCCGCCGCCATCGACCGCCCGTCGGTGATCCCACCCGCCGCGATCACCGGCACACCCACCTTCGAGCATACCAGCGGCAACAGCACCATGGTGGCCACGTCGCGGCTGTTCTTGAACCCGCCGCCCTCGCCGCCCTCGACCACCAGCCCGTCGACGCCGGCCTCGATGGCCTTCAGGGCCGCCGCCAGCGACGGCACCACGTGGAACACCGTCAGCCCCTCGGCCTTCAGCGCCTCGCAGTACTTGTTCGGATCGCCCGCCGAAGTGGTGACGAACTTGACCCCCTGATCGGCCACGAACCGCACGATGTCCGGGTCGCGCACGAAGGCCTGGGCGACGTTGATGCCCCAGGGCTTGTCGGTCAGCCCCCGCATCTTCTTGACCTCCTCGCGCACCTCGTCGAGGCGCCCGGACGAGGTCTCGATGATCCCCAGCCCGCCGGCATTGGAGACGGCGCTGGCCAGCTGCGAGCGGGCGATCCAGCCCATCGGAGCCTGGACGATCGGGTATTTCACGCCGAGCAGCTCGGTGATGCGGTTCTTCATGCGGGTCTCCCTAAGGGGCGGAATAGAGCGCGATGCCGCCAGGGAAATCCACCACCCCTCTCTTGCCCGTCATCCCCGGGCTTGTCCCGGGGACCCATAGACTCCGGGGTCGTGGGGTTCGCGCGCGCTCGCGCGCCGCGAACCTCCAGCGCCTGCGTTTGTGGATGGCCGGGACAGGCCCGGCCATGACGAGCAGAAGGGGGGAGAAAGTTCAGAGCCCCAGCCGCCCCGCCACCTCGTCCCCGATCGCCATGGACGACGTCAGCCCCGGGCTCTCGATCCCGAACAGCGCGACCAGCCCCTCCAGCCCGTGCGCCTGCGGCCCGTCGATGCGGAAGTCCGGCTGCGGCTCGCCCGGCCCGTGCAGCTTGGGGCGGATGCCGGCGTAGTCGGGGCTGAGCGCACCGTCCGGCAGCGCCGGCCAGAACCGCCGGATGTACTCATAGAACGCCCCCGAGGCCCCCGGATCGACCGAATAGTCCGGCGCGTCCACGAAGCTGAGGTCCGGCCCGAAAACCGCCTGGCCGCCCAGGTCCCGGCGGTAGTGGGTGCCCAGCGCGCCGGGGATCGGCGGCGGATAGACCAGGTGGCGGAAGGGCGCCTTGCCGGTGAGCCGGAAGTACATGCCCTTGCCGTAGTGGCCCTGGGGGATGGTCGCCACCGGGAAGCCCTCAATCGTCGCCGCCACCGTCTGCGCCGACAGGCCCGGGGCGGTGACCAGGTAGCGGCACGTCAGCACCGTCGGATCGGCGCCGCCGGCGCGCACCTCGAAGCCGCCGCCCTCCAGCGGGGTCGCGCCCTCGAAGGGGGTCGATTTCACCACCGCGCCGCTCGCCGCCTCGATCTCGCCCTCCAGCGCGAGCATGAAGGCGTGGCTCTCGAGCACCCCGCTCTCGGCCGACAGCAGCGCCCCCTCGCAGCGCAGTTGCGGCTCCAGCGCCAGGGCCTGCGCCTTGGTGAGCCGCGACATCCCCTCGACGTCGTTTTCCAGCGCCTGGGCCCAGATGGCGTCCAGGCGCGCCACCTGGTCGGGCTCCTCGGCCACCACCAGCTTGCCGCACTTGTCGTACTCGACGTGGTGGCTGTCGCAGAAGGCGTACATCAGCCGGCGGCCCTCCACGCAAAGCCGCGCCTTCAGCGAGCCGGTCGGATAGTAGAGGCCGCCGTGGATCACCTCGGAGTTGCGCGACGAGACGCCCTGGCCGATCGCCGCATCCGCCTCCAGCACCGCCACCACCAGGCCGCGCCGGCTGAGCGCATAGCCGCAGCCCAGGCCTACGACGCCCGCCCCCACGACCACCGCGTCGAAATCGAAATCGGCCATGGCCTCCGGCCTAACGTCCGCCGGGGCGATTGGGAAGCATCGGTGCTAGAACGCGCTCTTACGACTAAGGGACGGGAGGCGCCGATGACGGTGACGGACATCCACGGCCACGTGCTGAGCGGCGCGAGCCCGCAGGCGGCCGAGCACTATCAGCAGGCGCTGGACGCCTACCACCGCTACGGCGGCAAGCCGATGAAGCACCTGGCCCGGGCGCTGGCCGACAGCCCGGGGTTCGTCATGGCCCACCTGCTGAAGACCTACATGACCGGCGTCGGGACCGACCCGCCCACTCAGGCCATCGGGCGCGCCGCCTTGGCCGACGCCCGCGGGCTGCCCGCCGACAGCCGCGAACAGGCCCACCGCGCCGCCGCCGAAGCGCTGCTGGGCGGGCGTACCCGCGCCGCCGGCCGCATTCTGGAGGACATCGCGGTCGAGCATCCCCGCGACCTGCTTGCTCTTCAGGCCGGTCAACTGGTCGACTTCCTTACCGGCGACGCGCGCATGCTGCGCGACCGCATCGCACGCGCCCTGCCCGCCTGGTCCGAGGGCATGCCGAACCATCACGCGCTGCTCGCGATGCACGCCTTCGGCCTGGAGGAGACCGGCGATTACGCGCGCGCCGAGGCGGCAGGCCGCCGCGCCATCGAACTGGAGCCTCGCAACGGTTGGGCCCAGCACGCCGTCGCCCATGTCTGTGAGATGCAGGACCGCCGGTCCGACGGCGTCGGCTGGATGCGCGGCAATCCCTGCGCCTGGAGCGACGACAGCTTCTTCGCCATCCACAATGCCTGGCACCTGGCGCTCTTCCACCTGGGGCTGGACGAGATCGACGAGGTGTTAGCCCTCTACGACGGGCCGATCTACGGCGAACGCTCCACCATGCCGTTCGACATGGACGACGCCGCCGCCCTGCTCTGGCGGCTGAGGCTGCGCGAGATCGATGTCGGCGACCGGTGGAGCATCCTGGCCGACGCCTACGCCGCCCAGCCGCGCGGCCAGTCCGCCTTCGACGACGTCCACGCGATCATTGCCTTCGTCGGCGCGGGTCGCGACGCCGAGGCCGGGGCCGCCCTGGCCGACATGTCGACCGCAACGCTGCTCACCAACGACAACGCCGCCGTCACCCGCGACATCGGCTTGCCGGTCGCCCAGGCGATGGTCGCCCACGGCCGCGGCCGCCACGGCGAGGCGGTCGATCTGCTGCGCGAGGTTCGCAACGGCGCCGCGCGCTTCGGCGGCAGCCACGCCCAGCGGGACCTCCTGGACCTCACCCTGATCGACGCCGCCCGCCGCGACGGCCAGACCGCCCTGGAACGCGCCCTGCTGGCCGAACGTGAAGCCGCAAAGCCGGTGGCCTGACGGGCTCAGCCGGCGGCGGCCCCTCGGCCGCCGGCGCTGCCCCCTGTAACGCGAGTTCGACAACCCTCAGGGGAATCTCAGCCTTCCAAGCTTGACGGTTCTCGGGGCGCACCTACCGTCGTGGTGTCTGCGCGCCACCCTTCGTTGAAAGACCACCTGTATGAAGACCCTCAAGCGCGTAGCGACGGCCATGATCATGGCCGGCGCCACCCTCGGCGCGGCCGCGTCGAACGCCGCCATCATCACCCGGACCTACGCCTTCGAACTCAGCGATTTCCAGATCGCCCTGGGCTCGAACGCGCCGCCGCTGTCGGAAGTCAGCGGCGTCGTCACCCTGACCTTCGACGACGCGCTCAGCTTCTCCGGCCAGACCACCGGCATCAGCATCGCCGACTACGTCGGCCCGGCGCTGGGCTCGACCCTGGCGTTCTCCAGCTTCGGCGGCCCGGGCGACTCGCACGGCATCGCGATCGGCGGCCTCGCCAGCGGCGTCGGGCTGATCGCCTCGGGGAGCAGCGACTTCGTCCTGCAAGTGGAGTTCGCCGACGCCAGCTACGACAACCCTTTCCTGCCGATGTGCAGCTCGGGTTTCACCTGCGGCTCGGCCGCTCCGACCACGTTCGCCAGCGGATACACGATCTCCGGGACGAGCGGCGGCTGGCTCGCCGCCGCCGGTTCGGTCAGCGTGGTCCCAGTGCCCGAACCCTCGTCGTGGGCCCTCATGATCCTGGGCTTCGGCGGCATCGGCGCGGTGCTGCGGCGCCGGCCGCAGGTCGCCACGGTCTGAGGGACGAACGCTAGGCATCCTCGCGCGACATCCTGGCCGTGTTGTCGCGCGGCCCGGTCCCTCTCTCCTCACCCGTAGGTGAGGGGGACCGCGGAACGCGGTGGAGGGCGAACGCCGCCGCAGCGACCTCTCCTGCAAGCCCGGCACACCACCCTTCGAGCGGTCCCTCCCCCTCCGGTGATGAGAACGATGGCGAGCGGCCCACGCGCCTTCTATAGCTTCGCAGGTAGCGAGGAGTGGGCGATGAGGAAGCTGTTCGGTCTGGCGGTGGCCTTGGCGGCGCTTACCGCAACCGCCCACGCCCAGGTTCCGCTCGACCCCGGCTCGGACGGGCGCATCGCCAGCATCCTGACCTGGCGAGGTGAGAAGCAGGCGGCCGGCTTCCGCAGCATCGAGACCATCTACAAGACCCACACCATCCGCCGCGGCGATCGGGTCCATCCCCTGCCGGTCGCCGCCCGCCAGATCGCGCCCACGTTCAGTTACGGCGGCCAGACCTGGAGCGTCGACGACTACATGGCCGCCTACCGCGTCTCCGGCGTGCTGGTGCTGAACGACGGGGAGATCGTGCTGGAGAAGTACGCCCTCGGCCGCAAGCCCACCGACCGCTGGACCTCGTTCTCGGTCGCAAAGTCGGTCACCTCGACCCTGGTCGGCGCCGCGGTCCAAGACGGCAGCATCAAGAGCATCGACGACCCGGTCACCCGCTACATCCCCGAACTCGCCGGCTCCGGCTACGAGGGCGTCAGCGTACGCCAGATGCTGATGATGAGCTCGGGCGTGAAGTGGAACGAGGACTACGTCGACCCCAACTCCGACGTCGCCAAGGCCGGCGGTACGGTCACCGAGCCGGGCGTCAACCCGATGGTCAGCTACCTGCGCAAGCTGCCCCGCGCCCACCCGCCGGGAACCGTCTTCAACTACAACACCGGCGAGACCGACCTGGTCGGCGTGCTGGTCTCCAAGGCCACCGGCAAGACTCTCGCCGACTACGCGTCCGAAAAGCTCTGGAAGCCCTACGGCATGGAGCAGGATGCCGTCTGGATGACCGATCCCGGCGGCCAGGAGCGCGGCGGCTGCTGTATCTCCATGACGCTGCGCGACTACGGCCGCGTCGGCCAGTTCATCCTCGATGGCGGCAGGGCGGGGGGCAAGCAGGTGCTCCCGCCGTGGTGGATCGGCCAGGCGACCACGAAGCAGATCGCCAGCCCCGGCGGCGGCTACGGCTACTTCTGGTGGCTGCGTCCCAGCGGCGCCTACGAGGCGTCCGGCATCTTCGGCCAGTCGATCACCACCTTCCGCGACGAGCGGCTGATCGTCGTGGTCAACTCCGCCTGGCCGGCGGCCGTCGGCAACGAACTCTTCGCCGCGCGCAGCGCGTTCATCGAGGCGGCGCGCCAGGCCGCGAAGGAGATGCGATGAACCTGCTCCTCAACATCCTCTGGTTCATCTTCGGCGGGTGGATTTCAGGCACGCTGTGGATCCTCGCCGGCATCATCCTCGCGGTCACCATCATCGGCCTGCCGTGGACACCGGCGGCGTTCCGCCTTGCCAGTTTCAGCTACTGGCCGTTCGGCCGGATCGTCGTCGACCGCGATGTGGGCGTTCCGAGCGGCTGCCTGAACATCCTGTGGTTCGTGCTCGCCGGCTGGTGGCTGGCCCTGCACCACATCATCCTGGCTGTCCCGCTGGCCATCAGCCTGATCGGCATCCCGTTCGCCTGGCAGCACGTGAAGCTGGCGGTGCTGTCCCTCACCCCCGTCGGCAAGGCGGTGGTGGAGGTCTAGGGCTTGCGCGTCCCTACCCCCGAGCCCTGTAGGCGATGGAGCTAGGCTGCGGCCGCCATCGCCGGCGCGCCGCGCCAGCGGAACAGGGCCAGGGGCATCTCGCGCAAGCCGCCGTCGCGCTCGCCGTTCAGCCAGACGTGGCCGGGGGTCACCTTGGCGACGCGATAGATCGGCATGCCGCCGGCGTCCACCGACACCAGGTCACCGACCGTCACCGGCTCGGCGGCCGTGTGATCCAGGAGCATCCAGTCAACTGAACGGTACATCGTCTCTGCTTTCAATCCCGACCGACTACGAGTGGCGGACGGTGATTAACGCTAGGCTATCGCGAGTGAGGGTGGCCTGAGCTTGGCCTTTAGGCGCCGTTCATGTGCAAGACCCGTGCAAGGGAAGAGACTGGACAATCGGCCGTCCTTGGGGCCGTTTGGTGCGGCGATGAGCCGCCCCCCCGTCCGATTGGCCGCCTGCCTGCTGCTGCTCGCGAGCCTCGCGTCCGCCGGAACCCTGCGCGCCCAGGACCGCGCGCCCTCGGTTCGGCTCCAGAAGGCCGGCTGGACCCTGGTGACCGCCAGCGAGGACGTGTTCGTGTACATGCGCGCCGCCGCGGCCGCCCAGGCCGGCCTGCGCCGCGTCTGGACGGTCTACGATTCGGCCGGTCCGCGGATCCGCGACGGCTTCACCTTCCGCTCTGTGCGCAGCCTGGGAGAATACGACTGTAGGCGTCGCCTCTCGCGGGTCATCCACGAGACCTTCCACGACGCGCCCGGGCTGACCGGAAAGTCCTGGCAGTCCCCGAAGTTCATCCCAACGCCCTGGGCCGCCGCCGAGCCCGAGTCCGTGGGTGCGCTCCGCATGGCGTTCGCCTGCCGCGCCCTCAACGACACCTGAGCGGGAGGACTCGTGGAACAGCGCGACACCTTCGATGCGGTGGCGGAGATCTACGCGGAGGTTCGGCCGGGCTACCCGCGCGCCCTGTTCGACGACCTCGCCGCCCTGGCCGGCCTGAGCCCGGACGCCGCGGTGCTTGAAGTGGGCTGCGGCGCCGGCCAGGCGACCGGCGACCTCGCGGCCCGCGCGCGCCGGGTCGTCGCGCTCGACCCTGGTCCGCAGCTGATCGTCCAGGCGCGGGCCAAGGTCGCGGCCGCCAACGCCGAGTTCGTCGTCTCGACCTTCGAAGCGCTCCAGGCCGAACCCGAAGCCTTCGACCTCGTCGCCTCCGCCCAGGCCTGGCACTGGGTCGATCCCGCCGTGGGGTTCGCCAAGGCCGCCCAGGCCCTGAAACTCGGCGGCGCCCTGGCCATCTTCGGCCATGTGCCGATGCCCACGCCGGCCGGGTTCGTCCCGGCCTTCGAACGCGCCTTCCAGCGCCATGCGCCCGGCGCGTGGGGCCACCCGCCGTCCCAGGCCTGGTACCTGCCGGCCGGACCGGTCGCCGGCATAATCCAGGCCAGCGGCCTGTTCGGACCGGCCATCCACCGCGCCTACCCCTGGACCTGGCGCCTCGATCCGGAGACCTACAAGCGCTACCTGCGCACCGAGTCCGGCTTCAACGTGCTGCCCGAAGGTGCGCGGTTCGCCCTGTTCGACGAACTTGCCCAGGCCATCGCCGACCACGGCGGCGTCATGGATGCGCCCTGGGAGACGCATCTCTACGTGGCCCGCAAAAGCCCGGCGTGAGCGCCGACCCCTTCCAGCCCTGGCTTGCCCGTTGGGCGCTAAAGCCCGACGGCGAGGGGTTCACCACCAACTGGGGCAGCCGCCTTCTCCCTGTTCGCCGTGAGAGGGCGCCCGCCATGCTGAAGATCGCCGGCCACGAGGAAGAGCGTCGCGGCGGGGCGTTGATGGACTGGTGGGGCGGGATTGGCGCCGCTCGTGTGCTGGCCCGCGAAGGCGACGCCATCTTGCTGGAACGCGCGATGGGGACCAGGAGCCTGGCCGCCATGGCGCGCGAGGGTCACGACGACGAGGCCACCGTAATCCTCTGTGAGGTCGCCGCCGCCCTGCACGCGCCGCGCTCGCAGGCGCCGCCCGATACGCTCGTCCCGCTCGACGCCTGGCATCGGTCGCTGCGGGTGGCGGCCGCCCGCGACGGCGGCCCCTTCGCCGCCGCCCTGCCTCGCGCCGAGGCGCTGCTGGCGGATCCCCGCGACGTGGTGGTGCTGCACGGCGACTTCCACCACGAAAACGTCCTGGACGGCGGGGACCGCGGCTGGCTGGCCATCGACCCCAAGGGCCTGATCGGCGAGCGCGGCTTCGAATACGCCAACCTGTTCCGCAATCCCGACGCCGAGATCGCGCTCGATCCCGCCCGGATGCGCCGTCGCGCGGAGATCGTCGCCGCCGCTGCCCGCCTGGAGCCGCGGCGCCTCCTGCAGTGGGTCCACGTCTACGCCGTCCTGGGCGCGGCCTGGAGCCTGGAGAGCGGCCACGACCCTGCGCCGGGCCTGGCCATCGGCGCCCTGGCCGCAGCCCAACTGGAGCCCTGAAGCGGCTGCGGAACGCGAGGCCGCCCAAAGCCTTACCGTTGGCATGACCAGCAGAGGCCGCGCCTTTCCCACCACCGCCTGGCTGGGCGCCCCGCTCGCCCGCCTGCAACGGCGCTTCGAAGCTCACCCTTGGACGGCGGTCCTCGAGGCCGCCGCCCGCGCCGGCTACCTGGCCCGCGGCGCCGTCTACCTCAGCGTCGGCGTGATCGCGCTGCTGGCGGCGCTTCGTCTCAGTCCGCGCGCCGAAGGTGCGGTGGGCGCCCTTCAGGCCTGGGGCGAGTGGCCGGCCGGCCTGGCGCTGATCTGGCTGGTGGGCGTCGGCCTCTACGGCTTCGCCGGTTGGAGGGCGCTGCAGGCGATCTTTGACGTCGACCGCTGCGGGCACACCGCCCGTGGCCTTGCGAACCGCGCCGGTCAGGCGGTGAGCGGCATCGCCTACGCCGGCCTGGCGATCTCCGTCTTCGGACTGCTCGACGCCATGGAAGATCTGCACGAGCCCGACGACCAGGCAGCCACCGGCGCCTTGGTGGCCCGCGTTCTGGACCTGCCGTTCGGGCCACTGATCGTGCTCGGCATGGGGCTGTTCATCCTGGCCTCGGGCGTCGGCAGCGTCGTGCGCGCCTCCCTGGACCACTTCCGCCGCAACCTGGACTGTGAACCGCAAACCCGAGCCTGGGCCGGGAGCCTGGCGCGGATCGGCTATTTCGGCCGAGGCGTCGCCCTGCTGCCCGCCGGCCTGCTGCTGGCCAGCGCCGGGCTGCACGCGCGGGCGTCAGACGCGCGCGGCCTCGGCGGCGCGCTCGAGCTGCTGATCACCTGGCCTTTCGGGCGCACAATGCTGGGCCTGACGGCGGCAGGCCTCATCGCGTTCGGCCTATTCGCCGTCGTCGAGGCCTGCCTGCGTCCGATGCGCCTGGCGCGCGCCCTGCCTCAGGTGGACTGAGTGGTGTCCGGAAGGCCCAGGATGCGCTTGGAGATGATGTTGTTCTGGATCTCCGAGGACCCGCCGTAGATCGACATCGCCTTGCCGAACAGCCAGCTCCGCACGCTCTCGATCTCGTCGGCTTTGAAAGCCTCGCCGCTCCAGCCCAGGCCCTGGTGGCCGTAGATCTCCAGCGTCAGCTCGGACCGCGTCTGGGCCACCGAGGTCATCGAGTTCTTCAGCACCGAAGCGGCGTTGCCCGGGTTATTGTTGCCCTTGGCCTCCGCCATCGCCCGCGCCAGCGTCAGGCTGTGCACGCGGGCATCCATCAGATGCTTCGACAGCCGCGTGCGCAGGTCGGAGTCCGCCAGCCGTCCCTGCCCGTCCACGCCGACATATTGCTTGGCGACCTCCTGAAGCGGCGTCGGCGCGGCGCCGCCCCCGCCTGCGCCCGTCTGACTGGCCCGCTCGTGCTGCAGCAGCCGCTTGCCGACCGTCCAGCCCACGTTGAGCTGTCCCAGGAGCGCATCCCGCGGCGCCTTCGCATCCGTGAAGAACGTCTCGCAGAACGGCGAGGCCCCCGCGATCAGCGGGATCGGCCGCACCTCGATCCCAGGCTGGTGCATGTCGATCAGCATGAAGGAGATTCCCTCGTGCTTCTTGGCGGACGGATCGGTACGTACAAGTGCTCCGCACCAGTCCGAATATTGCGCGCCGCTTGTCCAGATCTTCGAACCGTTGATGGTCCAGCCTTCGCCGTTGTCGACGGCCTTGGTCTGCAGGGCCGCCAGGTCCGACCCGGCGTTGGGCTCGGAATAGCCGATGCACCACTGCACCTCGCCGCGGATGATCGGCGGCAGATGCTTCTTCTTCTGGTCGTCGGTGCCGTAGTCCATGATCGTCGGGCCGACCATGGTGATGCCCATGCCGAACATCAGCGGGTTGAAGGCGCCGACCCGGTTCATTTCCTGGCTCAGCACGCGCGCCTGCTGCGGCGAGAGGCCGCCGCCGCCGTATTCCGCCGGCCAGGTCGGGGTCGCCCAGCCCTTGGCGCCGATCGCCTTGCGCCACTTGTTGAGATCGGGATCCTCGACCCGCACCTCGCTGGCGGCCAGCCCGGCCTTGCTCTTCAGTGTCGGCGGGAAATTGGCCTCCAGCCAGGTCCGCGCTTCCTGCCGGAACGCTTCCAGGTCGGTGTCTGCGCCAAAGTCGGCCATGGTCTCAGATCCTCTCGTCAGGGCCGCGAGCCTACCCCTCGCCGCCATCGCCGCAACCCTAGGCGGATGACGCCACGGGAGCGAAGACCCTTCCATCCCGCCACTGCTCGGCTCTACACAGCGCGATGAACCCCTGGATCCACCTCGACACCGCCCAGATTCCCGGCGGCGGTGAGCTGAAGCTCATGCAGCGCGGTGGCGACTACTCGATCATGTCGGGCGCCTTCGAGCTGATGAACAGCCGCCTTTACGGCTCAGAGGTCGCGCTGGCCGACCTTGCCTGGGCGAAGATGGCCGAGCGCGAGCGCCCGCGCATCCTGATCGGCGGCCTCGGCATGGGGTTCACCCTGCGTGCGGCGCTTGCCGCCCTCCCCAAGGCCGCGAAGATCGTCGTCGCCGAACTGGTCCCCGAGGTGATCGACTGGGCGCGAGGGCCTCTGGCAAGCCTCTACGGCGACAGCCTCGACGACCCGCGAGTCAGGCTCTTGCAGACCGACGTCGCCCCCCTGATCCGCGACGCGAACCCGCCCTATGACGCCATCCTGATGGACGTCGATAACGGCCCCGACGCCCTGGGCCGCGACGCCAATGACGACCTCTACTCCATGGCAGGTCTCGCCATGACCCGGCGTGCGATCAAGCACGGCGGCGTCCTGGCCGTCTGGTCCGCCGGCCCCGACCAGCCCTTCGCCGGCCGCATGCGTCGCGCCGGCTTCGCCGTCGAGGAACACCGCGTCGGCGCCAGCCCCTCGGGCAAGGGGCCGAGGCACATCATCTGGGTGGGCATGGCGCGTTAGGGGCCGTAGCTCACCGCCATCCCCGCCCGCACGTCCTGCTGCACGCCGTACTGCGGGAACGGATAGCGAAAGCCGTTCTTGCTGAGCGCCCGCATCCCAGTAATCGCTTTCACGAGATACTCGGGCGGCAACGCCATCAGCATCTCGTCGTCCAGCACCCGGCCATAGCGGCGCTCGGCGAAGCAGGGGATCGAGAGGCTAGGCTCACGCTTGCTCAGCGCCCGGCCCCAGCTGTCGGCGCAGGCGCTCTCGCCGACTACGCCCCAGTCGAACTTCTTGTAGCCCGACCACTGCAGCCCGTTGATGAAATAGATCATCGCCCCGGGCGTGGCGTAGAACAGCGCGATGTCGGGGTCGCCCAGCTTGCCCGCCGCCAGTGGTCCGATGGCCAGGGCGTCGTACTGGCCGTCCGGCACGCAGTGCATCGCCGCCTGGTGGGCCGAGGCGTCGTCGATCGTCTCGAACCACACCCCGGTCATGTGCTTGCCGGACTTCCATTCGTCGGTCTTGGCGCCGCCGAGGCCGACCACGGCCCTGCACTGCGACCCCACGAGATCCTCCGAGGTCACCCCCACCGTCCAGCCCAGCCGCGAGGCCTGGCCGACCAGCTGGTCCAGGGTGTGCACCGCCGTGGGCCGGCGGATGCGCGGGATGGCCTCCATGTCGGCGCGGTCGGCATAGAGCTTCATGCCGAATGGGATCGAGCGCAGCTTCAGCAACTGCTCCAGATCGGCGACGATCGTGGGCCAGTCAAAGTCCATCGGGGCATCCTCCATCGCCGCATGGCGCCCACACGCTGCGACCTGCCGCGGCGGAGCGCAAGGCCTCGACCCAGTCGAACGCCAAGCGCTACTATACCGCCGTGATCCGGGAGGAGACGATGAGCGAAACGTTGCCGCGCCGCGCGCGCAGTCCCGCCGAGATGGGCGCGCTGTCCGGCAAGATGTTCGTCCCGGCCGAAATCAGTGCGTCGATCGCCGCCTACCGGCCGCGCCCGACCGACGTGGTCATCTCGCCCTATGGCAAGTGCGGCACAACCTGGCTGCAGCAAATCTTCCACACCCTGCGCACCGGCGGCGACATGGACTTCGACGACATCTCCCGCGTCGTGCCGTGGATCGAGACCGCCACTCTGCTGGGTATCGACCTGGAGGCGCCGCAGCGGGCCGAGCCGCGCGGCTTCAAGAGCCACCTCGCCTATGACGCCATCCCGCCGGGCGCCAAGGCGATCTGCAGCCTGCGAGACCCCAAGGACGCCCTGGTCTCCTTCTATCGCTTCATGGAAGGCTGGTTCTTCGAGCCCGGCGCGGTCTCGATCGACCAGTTCGGGGAAGGGTGGGTCAGCCGCCCCATGCTGGGCTCCTACTGGGGCCACCTGCTCAGTTGGTGGAAGGTCCGCCACGACCCGGCGGTCCTGCTGCTTTCCTATGAGCAGATGGTCGCCGAGCCCGAGGCCAGCATCCGCCGGGTCGCCGCCTTCTGCGACATCCCGTTGGACGACGCCCTCCTGGCCACGACGCTGGAGCGCTCCTCCATCGGCTACATGCTGGCCCACAAGGACGTCTTCTCCGACCCGATGATGCGCCGCGCATCTGAGGTCCGCTGCAATCTCCCGCCCGGCAGCGACTCGGCCAAGGTGCGCAGGGGCGGCGTCGGCGGCCACGCGGACGAACTGTCGCCCGAGCTTTCCGCCGCGCTCGACGTCAAGTGGCGGGAGCTTGTCACGCCGGTGACGGGCTTCGCCGACTACGCCGCTCTGGAGGCGGCGCTGCGGGCGGGGGCCTAAGCCGAGGTCGCCGCGGCGTTGGCGCGCCTGTACACGGGGTCCATGGCGAACCGCCCGAAGTCCTGCGGACCCTGCAGCCTGTGCTGCAAGGTCTTCGCCGTGGAAGAGCTCCAAAAGCCGATGGGCGTGATGTGCGCCCACTTCGGTCCGGGCCGCGGCTGCACGATCTACGCGGACCGGCCGCGGGCCTGCCGCTCGTTCGAATGCGTCTGGCTGATGGACCCGGAGATGCCGCACCGCTTCCGCCCGGACCAGACCAAGGTGGTCCTCGACCAGGACGCGGACGGGACCCGCCTGATCGCACGCTGCGACCCGGCCAACCCGCAGGCGTGGCGTCGCAATCCGATGTACGCCGCGTTGAAGGGCTACGCGGCTCAGACCTGGGGGACCGGCAAGCTGGTGCTGGCGGTGGCCGGGCGACAAACATGGCTCGTCGCGCCGCAGGAGAATGTGGACCTCGGCGAGATCGATCCGGACTCGGCCCTGCAGGTCGTGGAGACCGACGGCGCGATCAAGGTCAGCGTCCTGCCAGCTCCCTGATCGGCGGCTACCTCGAACCGCTAGGCTTCTGCCTTCGCGGGCCCGACGGACGCGTCCTTCACGTGACCCGCCGCGAATCTGTTGGGTGACCCGTGGGCTAGGCGGACACTGTCTCCCGCGCCTCCAACTTCTCCCAGTCCTTCCACAACC
>NZ_CADEGK010000013.1:0-12617 GCF_902826855.1 uncultured Phenylobacterium sp.
GGTGGACCAACCTGCCGCATCGCCTCCGCGTCTCGAGGGCACGCGCTGGCGTCTGGTCGACTTTTAGTCGATGGACGACGCCCAGGGGCGCCAGGCGCCGGCGGAACCTGATCGCTACACGATCGTCTTCGGGGCCGATGGCAGGGCCACGTTGCGGATCGACTGCAACCACGGCTCAGGCGCCTGGCAGGCGACCCCATCCGGCGCGGGCGGGACCCTCGCCTTCGGCCCGATCGCAACCGCCCGCATGGCGTGCCCCGAGCCATCGATGGGCCCATTGCTCGACCGGCAACTTCCCTACGTCCGCAGCTACACCTTCTCGAGCGGCCGCTTGCACATGTCGCTGATGGCCGACGGCGGCATCTTCACATGGGAGCCACATCCGGAGGCAGGCCGGGAAACCCCGGGGCGTTCTCCGTGAACAAGCCAACTTTACAGGCGACAACGACGCGACCATGGCCACTCGGCTCGCTTTAATCCGGGGCGGAAGCCATTCGCTTCAGGGACTTGGTGGCAGGCGTCCTGAAACCACCTGAAAACGCACCTGGCGGTAGGAGCACGGCTCGGGGCCAGCCCGGCCTCGGCGCGACCGTGACGCTCACGCTGCGCTGCGCGCCGCCACCCTCCGGACCGCGGCGCCGCGTTCGTACCAGCCCTTGGATCGGTTCACGATCGCCACGACGGTGAGCATCACCGGCACCTCGATCAGCACGCCGACCACCGTTGCCAGGGCCGCCCCGGAGCTGAAGCCGAACAGGCTGATAGCGGCGGCGACGGCGAGCTCGAAGAAGTTGCTCGCGCCGATGAGAGCCGAGGGCCCCGCCACGCAGTGCGCCTCGCCCGTCACGCGGTTCAGCAGATAGGCCAGGGCCGAGTTGAAGTAGACCTGGATCAGGATCGGCACGGCCAGCAGGGCGATGATCGCCGGCTGGCTGAGGATCTGCTCGCCCTGAAAACCGAACAGCAGCACCAGGGTGGCCAGCAGCGCCGTCAGCGAGACGGGGCCGATCTTGCCCAGGACGCGAAGGAGATGCGCCTCGCCGCCGTGCCGCGTGAGGGCCCACCGCAGGAGCTGGGCGATCACGACCGGCACGATGATGTAGAGACCCACCGAGATCACCAGCGTTTCCCAGGGGACGGTGATCGCCGAGAGGCCGAGCAGCAGGCCCACAATAGGGGCGAAGGCCACGATCATGATCGCGTCGTTCACGGCCACCTGGCTGAGCGTGAAGTTCGGCTCTCCGCGCGTCAGGTTGCTCCAGACGAACACCATGGCGGTGCACGGCGCCGCCGCCAGCAGGATCAGGCCGGCGATGTAGCTGTTGATCTCGCCGGCCGGCAGATAGGGGCGGAACAGGTAGCCGATGAAGAAGGCGCCAAGCGCCGCCATGGAGAACGGCTTCACGGCCCAGTTGACGAACAGGGTCACCCCAATGCCTCGCCAATGCTGCGCCACCTGACGCATCGCGCCGAAGTCGACCTTCATCAGCATGGGGATGATCATCAGCCAGATCAGCACCGCCACCGGGAGGTTGACCTTGGCGATCTCTGCCGAGCCGATCGCCTGGAAGACAGTGGGGAACAGGTGGCCCAGCCCCACTCCGGCGACGATGCACAGCGCCACCCATACGGTCAGGAAGCGCTCGAAGCGGGACATCGGTTTGGGGGCCTCTGCGACGGCCGGCGCTGCGATGGTCATTGGGCGGGATTCATCTCACGGCCGGTCGAGCAGGCCCCGCTCGCGGCGGCGGCAAGGGGTGCGCAGATTTCCGGCTTTCCGGCGCAGCAGTCCTCCATCAGGAAGGCGAGCAGCTCGCGCATGGCGTCGTAGTCGGCGGTGTAAATCACCGAGCGACCGGCGCGGCGCGACGCGATCAGACCGGCGTGGCTGAGGACGCTGAGACTGGCGGAGAGCGTGTTCGGCAACACGTCGAGCCGGCGGGCGACTTCGCCGGCGGCCAGGCCCATTGGTCCGGCTTGCACCAGCAGACGGAACGCCGCGAGGCGACCTTCGTGCGCCAGGGCCGCGAGGCTTGCGACGGCGGGTTTCATTTCCATATTTCGACGATACAAGAAACCACCGACGGTTGGAAGTCGCCCGTCGTAGCGGATCACACCTTGCGCTTGATCACGCCCTCGAGCTTCGTCGCCCGCGCCACGGTGTTCGAGATCGTGCCGTATTTGCGGACGTTCTTGTGCAGCAGCTCCAGCCGCTGGTCATCCTCGTCGGTGTCCACCGTGAGCTCGTAGTCGACCGACACCATCAACGGCGGCGCGTCCTGGCGAACGCCGTGCAGGCGAACCTCCACGCCCCGAAGGTCGAACTGCAGCATGGGCGCCACCCGTTCGATGCCTTTGATCATGCAGGCGGCGATCGAGGCCAGGAACAGCTCCGCCGGATTGAAGGCGTCGGGACGACCGTTCAAGGCCGTATCGAGGACGATCTCAGCGTCCTTGCAGCTGGCGAGGCCCCCGTGCGCGTCGAGGCGCCGGGCCGCAACCCGATACTCCAGCATCGCCTTCGACCTCCAGGGTGCGGACACCGAGGCGGCGTCAGCCAAAGCGCCTTACGAGCAAGCGAGGACGACCGGTATGACATGCCTCAATCCGGCGCCGGGGCTTGTCCTTTGGAGATCAGCGGTGTTCACATGCAAACTCTACTGTGGGTAGGTCTACGCTCAAGCTTGGGTTGCCACCAAGGCGACAGGTCGTCGTTCCAGGGGCCGAGATGTTCGCGTTCCATGCCGTGTCCGAGCTGTCCGGCGGAAAACTGGACGGCATCCACCTGATCTGGTCCCCGCCGTTCCCCACCGGGCACGCGCTGGACGGGTTCACGATCGAGCGGCGCGTCGCGGAGCGGCCGGACCGCAGCCACTGTTTCACCCTCTCACCCGCGGACCTCGACCGGGCGCGCAGGTTGGGCGTTCTGCTGCTTCCTGACGCGGCGGTCTGGGCGACGCCGAACAACCAGATCGAGCCCTTGAAGGGCGCCTGGACGTTCCGCTGCGATCTGGTCCAGTCGACCAGCGCCGTGAATATCGCCGCGATCGTGGGCCTTGCCGGGTTCGCCGCCCGCGCCGACGGCAAGGTGATCGCGGCCAGCGGCTTCAGCGGCGGGGCCTGCCGCCTGGTGGGCGCGGGGATCGCCACGGTCTGGTTCGTGGTGAAGACGATCGACGCTCCGGTCACGGTGTGCGGAGAGGTGCGTGACGACACGCGATGGGAAGCCGCGAAGGTCATCGTGTCCGGGCTGCAGATGCCGTTCGGCGCCGTCGACCCCACCCTTTCGGGAGTGGCGGAGGAACATAAGCGGGCGAGGGTTCAGGCGGAGCCCGAGGCTTTCGAGGGCGTGTTCGATGACCTGTCGAGATACGCCAATGCCGCCCTGGCCCGGCCGTTCGGGAGCGCGGCCTGGCGCGTGTCAGTCAACGATCCTGCGGCCGAGGCCAGCAACTGGGACACGCTGCCGTTCGGGCTCGTCACGGCCCTTTCGGGCTCGTCACCCCTGCGACGTGGGCTCGGCCTGGGATTCATCGACCACTTCGACCTGACACCGGGCGAGTCCTACGACTACCGCATCCGCGGCCGGGTCCCGCGCGCGGACCGCGACGAGGCGCGGGTTGATTTCCACACTGTGCCGCGCGGCTACGCCCTGCCCGCCCGCTTCGGTCTGGGCGATGTGATGCTGCACGTGACGCCGGCCCCGGTCGTCGAGGCCGAAACGCTGGCCTTGGGCGGCCTGACGGCGCAACGAAAGCTGATCCGGTTCAAGCGCCTGCGGATCGGCCTGCCATCGCCTCGCCGGCGGCTGGTGCTCGACGGCGCCTCCAACGGACTCCTGGACGTGATCGGCCTGCGCGCCGGCTTGCCGATCGCCGCGCTCTCGCTGGGCTTGGAAGAGCGGACCCTCCTCGAATTCGGCGCGCCCGTCGACGAGGTGCTGCTGAAGGGCGATGGCGGCGCCCTGGTCGGTCTGGTCGCCGACCCCCTCGCCCCCGGCCTGGATCCCAAGGAGCCTGTCGAGATCAGCGCCGCCGTCTACGGCGTGGTCTATCAGCCCGGCGCGCCGCCGCCGGCGCCCGTCTCCATCGACGTCGACAATCTCGGCAGCGCGGCGCGCGCCGCCCGCCGGGCCCAGCGCGATGATCACCTGGGTCTCGAGATCGCCTGGGAGCCCCCCGGCGTGTCGGCTCCCGCCGCGCTGCCGCTCTGGCCCGCCGACGCCCTGTCGGCGCCGCCCACCGAGGTCGCGGGCTACGTCCTGGAGCGATCGGTGAGCGGTGGCCCGTTTGGCGGTCTGCAGGACACCGACGGCCTCCATTTCGGCGCCCGCAACACCGAGCCGGTGACCCAGGCGCCGACTCCCGGCTTCGACCTGCTGGCCGCCTTCCCGCCGGCGGACAGGGTGGGGATCGCCGGGGACCTGAGCACCCGCGTGATCGACGTGGTCGAGGCCGGCGAGATCGCGCTCGGCGCTGAGGTGACCTATCGCGTCGCTTCGCTGGATGTCATCGGCCGTCGCTCGTCTCCGGTGACCTCGAGCCCCGTGCAACTGCGCAAGCTCACGCGTCCGCCGACGCCGATCGCACCGCCACCGCCCGCGGCCATCGATCCGGATCTGCCGTTGCTGGGCCAGCCCAACGGCATCGTCGTGCGACTGCTGCAAAGCGAGGACCGTGACCTGAGCGACGAGGAGCGCGCGCGGATCGCGGCCGACGGCGAGGTGGTGCTGCTCCGCTGGGGCTGGGGGCCGGAACAGCGCGCCCTGGATCCGCACGTCACCGAATTCCGGATCTACGAGGCGGCCGGACGGCTCATCGAGATCCTGGGGAGGGTCAGTGGGCCCGCGACCGCGACCGGGACCGGCAGTTGGCTTGTCCCCTGCGCCTTCTCACGCCCGATCCTCGCCAACGAGTTCGTGGGCCGAAGCCTCGTGCTGGGCGCCGCCTTCCGCATCGTCGGGCATGCCGCCGGCGCCGGCGTCGCGCTGGAGGTCGCGCCGATCGGGCCGGCGGCCGCCGCGCCGGCCGTGGGCGGCGGGTTCACCCTGGTGCGCACGAGCGGCGCGGAGGACGATCCGGCCTACTGGGACAGTCGGCTCATGGCCGTGCCACGATCCGGCGACCCGGCGGACCCAGCAGCCATCGAGGTCTATGAGGTCGCCCTGCCCGCGACTTGGGTCGCCGTCGACGCAAGTCGGCCGACCCAGGTGCGGACGTTCGGCGTGAGCGCCGCCGATGACCAGCCTTATGCGCCGGATCGCCGCCGGGCCGTGGAACCCAGCCCACGCGTGGGCAACGAAGGCGCCGTCGCCCACGGCGAAGTGGTCGCCCGCTTCCGCAGCCGGCCCGACCTGACCATCGCCGACCTGACCGACGTGGCCTCGATCGTGGCGCCGCGTGCGGCGGGCGAGGCGGTCACCGTGGCCTTCCGTCCCACCGACCTGTTGCCCCCGGGCGTCACCGCCGGCCCACTGACCCGCATCGAACGCTGCCCGGCCAGCGCCATCCTGCCCCGCATCGTCGTCGACGCGGCGTCGATCCGGCTGCGGCTCCAGACCGGCGCCCTGGTCGCCTGGCCGTTGTCGGCCGCCGACCAGTCGGCCCTGCGCGCCGGCCTGGAGGCGCGTACGACCCCGGACCGGTTCCTGGCGGCCGCCGCCCAGCGCCTCGGCCCCCTCGACGACTTCGAGCGCGTCGCCGACGCCGACCCGACCCGCGAACTTCGCGACGCCCTGCCCAATTCGCCTGTCCGCTGGATCTACCGGCTGCGCGCGCTCGACGCGGCGGGCCACGTTTCCGAGGCCGCGCAAGTGCTGCAGGCGGTGGTCCGAACGCCTGCCCCCTCCCCCGCGCTACCCCCGGAACTCAGATCGCTGAGGGTCGAAGCCGGCCTGGCCACCGTGCGCCTGCAGGACCGCACCGACGGCGCGGCGGCGCTTTTCGTCATCGCGTCCAACGACCCACGCCTGCGACCGGCCCGCGCCGACCTGGCGACCATCCGCAACCGGCCCGACCTCTCACCGCTGGACGCGCTGGTGGTCCGCGACGATCGCGGCCGGCGGCTGGCGCTGACGGCGGTCACGCCCGATGTGGACGGCGTCGTCGAAGCGACCTTCCCCGCGCCGACAGGCAATACCGTGAACGTGTGGGCGCTGGCGGTGTCGGCGGACGGGATACCCTCGCGCCTGGTCGGTCCGCTGACCGCGCCCAGCGGCTTCCCGGCGGAGGTTGGCTGATGTTGGCCTCGCCCCTCGCCTCGACGGCCGGCTGGACGTGGTCGCAGGACGCCATCGCCGACCTGCCCCGCGAGTTGGCGGGCGCCTTCCCGTCGACTGCGGGCACGCTCCCGGCGCCCGGGGTGCGGCGGCCGGACGTGAAGCCCGAGGCGGTGATCGGCGCCGGGCCTCCAACGGCGCTGAGCATCCCGTTCACCGGCCGGGTGCGCCACGCGGCGTCAGGGTCGACGCACTGGATCTGGGGTCGGGCCGCAGACCTCGCTCGCTACCCGGACCTGCTGACCCGGCTGCCGTTCGGCAATCCGCTGATCGCCCTGCGATTCACCGACGCGACCATGGCCGAGCCCGACGCGTTTCCCGGCGAGGGGCTCAAGCTGGGCGATCCCCTGGTCCTCGCCGGCGGCGTCCCGATCCTGGCGCAGGACCTGGCCGTGGTGGCCGTATTTCCACGCCAGCCCGGCTTGGACACTCTGGCGGTGCTGCGGGCGTTGCGCACGGCCCTGAACGACGCCGCGACGCCGGATGCGGCGTCCTGGGCGGCCTTCGTTGGCGCGTTCGATGGGCTGGAGGCGCCTCTGCGGCTGCTGGAGCCGGGCGGCCGACCCGTCAGCGGGCGGCAGGTTACGGTCGAGCGGCCGGGCGGCCCCACATCCGCGGTCCTGCAATCCAGTCATCGGGGCAATGTGCTGGCTGCGACCGGCCTTACGCGGGCAGGGCTTGGAGCCGGGTCCCGGCTCATCATCCCGGCGGCCGGAGAGGAACTCGCGCTGGCGACAGCGGCGGGAAAGGCGGAGCCCGCAGGCCTCGACCTTTCGGGACAGCCGGCGCATCTCGACATCGCCGCGCTCAACGACTGGTTCGGGCCCCAGGGGTCGGCGGCGCTGCGGCGCTTCAGCCGGGGCAACCGGGTGACGCCCTACGTCAATGGCCCAGCCTTCTTCAACGAGCTCTTCCGCGAGCTTCACGCCTATACGCCGGGCGCCGCGACGCCGCCGGCCTTCTACCTCGCGGGTTTCGCCATCGACCACGCCGCGAACTTCGTCCCGGAGAGCTCCGGGCTGCCGCACCGCTCGCTGGAGACCTTCGCCCGCCAGTTTGCGCAGGACGGAGGCGAGGCGCGGTTCCTGGCGCTGCAGTTCCTGCAACTGACTCCGGGCTTCGTCGAGACCGCCGAGAACGGCGCCCTGATCGCCGCTCTCATCCTGGCCATCGCCGGCGGCCTGCTGACCTTCGCCCAGGACTCCGCCTCCTGGGACCAGGTCAATTTCTGGGGCCACACCCAGGCGCTTGCGGTGGGCCTGTTCTTCGCGGCGGGCAAGATCACCGACCTGCTGGACACCATGGAGCCCAACAAGGCCGCGATCGAGGCGCTCTCCGCGATCCCGGGAGTCCTGGCGGCGCTGGACCCGTACCCGGCCGAGTGCGGCGACAACCCGATCTGCCAGCCGGCGAACGAGATCATCGCGCTGGCGCAGGAGGGGCAGCGCCGGTTCAACGTCTTCCACCAGAAGCTCGCCGTGGTGCGCAACGACGCCGGACTGCATGCCTACTGCGGCGGCATCGACATCAACCCCAACCGGCTCGACGACCGCGACCACGGGGTCCCCGGGCCGTACCACGACGTGCACGCGCGGGTGGACGGGTTCGCGGCCGGCGAACTGGCCCGGACTTTCATCGAGCGATGGGACCGCCCCGCCGCGCCCGGCGACCCGCCCCGGCCGGTGCGCGCCCCGCTGGCGCTGGCCGAGCCCGGCGCGCTGGACGGCCTGCCCGACGATGGGCCGGACATCGTGCAGGTCGCGCGCACCTACTTCGGTCCGGACCCATTCGACAGCGGCCGGGCCTTGCCCTTCGCCCCGAACGGCGAGCGCACCATCCTGGACACCACGCTGCAGGCGATCGCCCAGGCGCGCCGCTACATCTACATCGAAGACCAGTACTTGACCCCGTCCGAGGAATTCACCGCGGCGCTCGAGGCGGCCGCGAGCCAGGTGTCCGGGCCGCTGATCATCCTGATCCCCTCGGTCCCCGACCAGCCGTTCGGCTTCGCGCCCCGGCAGGCCTTCGTGAACCGGGTGAGCGAGGCCTGGGGCGACCGCTTCAAGATCGGCAGCCTGCGCCAGCATTTCTATCGGTCGCAGACCAACCGGACCAAGGCGATCGGGCGGATGTGGCTGACCGCCGACGCCGGCGAGGGCGACAACACCATCAAGATCGGCCCGCCCGACCGCCTGCCCGATGGGCCGTTCTGGGTCACGCTGGGGACCGAGGCGATGTACGTGCGCAACGCCGTCCCGGAATCCAGAACCGAGACCGAGGTCGAGCTGCGGGTGGACCGGGCCGACGCCACCAACCTGTTCGACAACGCCAAGGGTACGAAGCGATCGGCGCACAAGAAGGGCGCGGCGGTCTGCTGCGGCATCTTCCCGGGCATCTACGTCCACACCAAGATGATGCTGGTCGACGACGCCTTCGCCGCGATCGGATCCGCCAACCTGAACCGGCGCGGCTTCTTCTCCGACGGCGAGTGCCACCTGTTCGCGCTTCGCGAGGCCCTCGGCCACGGCGACGACAATTGGATCCGGGCGCTGCGCAAGACGCTCTGGAGCGAGGTCTGCGGGGTGCCCGAGGCCTACGGGGACGTCGCCTTCGACGATCCCGTGGCCAACCTGAAGCTGTTCGACCGCAGGTTCGTCACCGGCGGCCGGTTCGTCCCGTACAAGGCGCAGCCCTTCCAGACCGAGATGGAGGTCCAGGCCGCCTTCAACGCCAGCACCTCGAAGTTCGGCGGGATCGGCTTCATCGCCGGCGTGGGGCGCGCCCTCCTGGAAGCCGCCGTCGGGACCCAGGTCGACGCCATCTTCGACTCGGTGATCGACCCGTCCAGCAAGGTGGTGACATGAAGTTCACCGAGTTGTTCGGGAATTTCGGGTCGAGCTGGCCGGAGGAGCTGGTCAACACCTCCTGGCCGCCCACCGCAGACGTCGAAGGGCTGCTGGCGCAGATCGACAGCGCCATCGAACTGCACGACGCGGCCGCAGATGTGGGCGCCGACGGCACGGTGACCCTCACGGCGACGCTGAAGATCACTACCGGATCGGCGCCGGCCGACACCCAGCTCACCAGCCGCCTCTTCCCCTCCATGCGCTTCGTGTTCCGGCCGCCCCTCGACTGGTCGAGCGACTTCCGGTGTTCCGTGGCGCGCGACGGGACCGTGACCCTGCTGGTCGACACCCTGCCGCTGGATGTGCTGGTCCCGCCCGACCTGCTCGCAGCCCATCCCGACGAGACCCAGCGGGGCGCGGACAGCAAGATCGCGCTCTCGATCTCCGCGGATCCGACGGTGATCAGCCGCGACTTCGCCCTGACGCTCGAAGCCGCCGGCGACCTGCGGCTCGAGCCGCACTTCCCGATCTCGATCGGCCCGTGCCGGCTGATGGGCGTTCCCATGCGCGCGGTGCACGAGATGGTGCTGATCGCCTCGCCACGGCGGGCCAACAACCTGTACCACTGGGTGGTCCGCGACCTGAACCCGGACCTGTTCCTGTTCGACAGCGGCGGCCTCGGCTTCGGCGGCATGGAGTTCGACTTCGCCACCGCCGACGGCAACCTGTCGGAAATCCGCAAGGCCGCGCACATCCGCCCCGACGCCGAGCTGGTGATCGAGGACGTGGTCATCCCGGCCGTGTTCTTCCCGCCGCTGCCGCAGCATGGCGCGATCGGCCTGCGCAAGTCCCTGGCGCCGGGTGAATCGCTGGAGAGCCATCTCAGCTTCGACACGGCGCCGATCCAGTTCCCGCTGGGCAACTCGGCGACGCTGTTCTTCGACCAGTTGTACTTCCGCACACCGCCGGCCGGCACGCCCTTGATCGAGGGCCTCAGCCTCGAGGCCGGAATCGCGGTCTCCTTCGGTGACGGCGGGGAGAATACCGACTGGGACTTCAGCCTGGGCCTGATCGACGGCGACGTGCTGCGGGCCAGCGTCGCGCGCAAGCCGCCCCCGGCCAGTTCAGATGGCCTGCCGATCCTGAACCTCGACGTCTGGTTCGCGGTGGTCGACATCATCCGCGCGCGATTCGGGGTGTCGCTTTCGGCGTTGCAGAAGCCGCAGGTCGAGCCCGGCAGCGCCATCCAGGTGCTGGGCGACCTTCTGATCCGCGAGAAGCCGGACACCTCGTCCTCGCCCGTGAAGGTCAAGACCGAGGACGGCAAGCCCTTCGAACTGGCGCTGGTGGACGTGGGCTGGGACCGGGGCTCGATCTCGGGCTCGATCGTGAAGCAGAAGGACCTGACCCTGACCATGGGTCCCTTCGCGCTGGAGCTGCACGAAGCCGGCTTCGTCGCCGAGGACGGCGCCACCTACATCACGCTCTCCGGCGGCATCCGGCAGAAGACCGACCCGTTCACCGGCCGCGTCTTCTTCGAACGGTTGCGAGGCCGGCTGGCCGGCAATCCGGACGCCGCCAGCTTCAAGATCGGCGGTTTCGGCGCCTCGCTCGAGGTCAAGGACACCGTCGTCATCGAGGCGCACGGCAGCTACCGCAACGAGGTCCTCGGCGACGGCACGCGGCTGAAGGAAACCGGCCTCGGCGGCAAGATTACTATCTTCGTCGGCAAGAAGCAGTGGGGCCTGTCGCTCGACGTCTACTGGGGCCAGCGGACGCCGGTGTCCGGCGAGCCGCTGGACTACCGGCTATTCCAGGCGGTGCTGTTCGGCGCCATCCCGATAGGGCCGATCGAACTGCGCCAGATCGAGGCGCTGTACGGCGACAACCTGCAGCCCAAGCTGTCGCCGGAACCGGCCGCGGTCGGGCAGCTCAAATACTATCCGTGGCTGAAGAAGGCCCGTCCCACGGCCCTGCCGGAAGACCGGGGCCTGAGCGCCTGGAAGCCCGTGCAGGACACCTGGGCCTTCGGCGCGGGGTTCGGGGTGAGCTTCACCGGCTGCGGGGAACTCTGCCTGGCGACGGCGTTCGTCCTGGGCTTCGACGGCGAGGACGAGAAGACCGCGTCGGGCCTGATCGCCGTCATCGAACTGAAGCTGCTGGGCAAGGACAAGCCGATCGCCGTCGGCGTCTTCGAGTACGACTTCCGAACCGACGCCTTCATCCTGCAGTTGGTCGTCGACATCAAGCTGCAGGACCTGATCGAGAACTTCCCCGACGACCTGAAGGTCCAGATCGGCGGGACGGTCACCATCGGCAACACGCCCGGCCTCGTCGCGGTCGGCCGGATCGACAACCAGGACACGTGGCTGGGCGCGAAGTTCGACCTGGAACTCAACAGCCTGGCGACCATGCGCATTCGCGCCGCAGTGGTCTTCGAGTGGCTGGAGTCGGAGTACGTCGGCGGCGGCTTCCTGTTCAGCCTGAGCGTCGAAAGCCGTCTCGGGCCCATGAAGCTCAAAGGTTGGGGCTCGCTGGTGGTGGTGTTCCGCTACATGCTGAGCGGCACCAACGACTATGTGGCCCGCATCGCCTTCGACATGGGCTTTGCGATCGTTCTGTTCGGCTTCCTCCGGTTCGGCATCTCGATGAGCCTGCTGGCCGACTGGCTGGCCCACGCGCCGGACTACTTCGTGTTCCGCGTCACCTTCCGGCTCGAGACGCCCTGGTTCATGCCGGACTTCTCGGTGACCATCGAAAGCACCAGCGGGACCCTGCAGCCCGCCGCGCGGCCGATGCTGACCGGGGCGATGCTGGACGCCTCGGGCCGGTCCGCGCTCGGGAGCCGGCCCATGCGCGTCCAGCGCATCGACGGGCTCGCGGGCGGCGCCCAGCCTCGGCTCCAGGCGCTGCAGACCCTGCCCGGCGATGCGACCGTCTGGACGGGCGAGGCGGTCCCGGTCCCCCTCGACGCGACGATCGAGATCCAATTCTCGCCGATGCTGACCGATCGTGTGGGCATCGGTCAGACCAACCCAGACCTGGGCCGCCAGATCACCGGCGACGGCAACGTGTCGATCGAGGCGGTCTACGAACTGACCCGCGTCGAGGTGCGCCGCCGGCCTCGCGGGACCAGCGCCTGGCAGATGGTGGAGAGCTTCGGCTCCGCCGCCGACCCGCGGAAAGGCCGCTGGGCCTGGGACGAGAACACCCGCAGCGGTGGCGAAGTCGCCCCCAAGAAGCTGCTCTACAACGGCGCCACGCCTTTCACCGTGGCTGAGGCCGATCCGCTCGCTGACGCCGAGATCCTCGAGCAGAACCCGGGCTTCCCGTGCTGCCTTCGCCGCGATCCCGACGTGGCGCGCCTGGATTTCCACGACGAGGCGATGGGCGCCTATCCGCTGGGCTTCCTTCGCACCCTGACGTTCGTCCGCCGCGCGATCCCTGCGCCGGTCCGCGCCCGCCTGGGCCCCTGCTCGATCCGGCCCCCGGCC
>NZ_CADEGK010000013.1:12717-43248 GCF_902826855.1 uncultured Phenylobacterium sp.
TACGAGATCGCACTCACCACCGAAGTGAAGATCCGCCACACGAACACCAGCTTCGAGACGCGGACGATAGTGGAGCGGGCGAGCTTCGTCACCGCCGGCGTCCCCGGCCTCAACGAGAGCCCCGAGCCGGGGATCGAGATGCGGCCCTATGTGATCAGCCGCCGTCCTGGCGGCCGAGGCCGGGTCTATCGCGACGAGAGCGTGCATCTGGTGCTGTCTCCGGACCTGCAGCTGTTCGGCCCGGGCGCGGGCGGCGATGACGAGGCGGGATTCCGTTATCCGGTGACCCTGACCGTCGGGACGCGCTTCGACAGCCGCCCCGAGGCGGCCGCGGCAGCCTCGTCCTTCGAGAGCAACGACTGGTTCGTCGACCATCGCGGAACGGGCGGAGGGCTGATCGTCGCCAACCCGCTGCGCGACCTGATCACGGCGGTGAGCCGCAGCGGGCTGCGCCGGCGCTATCAGCTGCTGTCGCAGGCGTCGGGTGGAAGCTGCACGCCGGACGACGTCTGGAACGAGCAGCGGCCTCGCCTGGGAGTCACCCCGTTCGATTCGGCCGGCCGGCCGCTGTGGCAAGCGCGCAGCGGCTACCACGCTGCCATGCGTCCGGCGGGCGGACCGGTGGTCGACCGGGCGCCGTTCGAGACCGCCGACATCAGCGCCTTCCGTGCTGTAACCGGCGCCTGGACGGTGGAATCGGGTGAGCTGCGCGCGGCCGGCGCTTCGACGGGTCGGTTCGGGGAGCCCGACTGGGATTCCTACACTCTGCAGCTGACCGGCAGCGTCGCCCGCGGCGGGCATCTCTCCGCCGCCGTACTCATCGACAGTGCAAACCCTGGCGGCGGCCTGCGCTTCACCGTGAGCGCCAACGCCGACGGCGCGGCCGTCCTCGTCGCGCAGCCGCTGTCCGGTGGGCCGCCGCTGGCGTCGCAGCCGATCACGGCCCTGCCGCCGACCGTCAGCCTGCGCGTCGATGTCTTCGCCAACCGCATCCGCGCCAGCGCCGCGGGCGTCACGGTCGGTGTCGACCGCGGAACCGAGGTCCCGGGGCTCTGCGAGATCGGGGCGGCGCAGGCCGGGATCGTGAGCCTGAACGTCCGCGGCCTGGAGATGTACGGCTTCGACTTCGACACCAGCCGCTACGAGAGCTTCGAGGCCCACATCGGGACCGCCGGCGACCTCGGCCAACTGACGGTCGCCGGCGCCGAGGATTCCCTGGCCGCCACCTTGGCCCGGCTCGGCGGCGAAATCGCCGCGGCCATGCGGCCCGAAGCCGCCGACAGCGATCGAGAGCGCGTGTTCGGGGAAGCCGTACGCAGCCTAGCCGTTCCGCTGCGCGAGGCGCCGGAGCGCCTGCATCTCGAGCTGGCAAGCGCCGGCGCAGACCGGTGGTTCTTGCTGGAGAGCCCCGAACCGATCGACCTGGTCGAGGAGGTGACGCTGGACCTGCGCCGTCGCGTCCCCCTCCCGCCGATCGATCCCGCGCTCGTCGCCAAGGTCCGCGCGGCCCTGGCCGACCTCTTCCGACCGCGGCCTTTCCCCTTGCCGCCGACGCGACCGCCACTCGACCCGAGCCGCCGTCCGGGTCGAACCCCGTTCGAGCGCGACGTCGAGCGCCTGGGACCACGCGGCCGCGCCGCGCTCAACGCAGGCGAGCCGCTGGGTCCGCGGCGACCGCCCGGGGCGCGGTCGCTCATCTCGGTGGAGCTGGTCGGCCTTCGTTTCGTCATCACAGAGCTGTCGACCGACACCACCACGACCCGGCCGGCGACAGGGTTCACCCGGGGCGAAATCCTGGCGCTTCGAGGCGTCGTCCTCTTCTTCGACCGGGACGGCCGCCTGGTGGACTGGACGCGGCCGGACGACGCGGAATGGCGCGCGGTCGCGCTGACGGCGATCCAGAACGCCGACGGGACGCGCGCGCTGCTGATCCCACAGGGCGCACTGCCGGCCGGCGACTACCGGCTGCAGTTCGAGATCACCCGCCGCTGGTTCGACACCGAGGCCCCTGTGGGTCCGGACAACGCCTATGAGGGCCAGGCTACGCTGGCGTTCACGGTGGCATAGGCGAGCCTGGCGCGGCGCAAACCGGTCGACAGCGCCTGAGCGGCCCGTTCAGATGTCAGTTCATGGCTACGAAACGCCGGTTTCCATCGGCGACTGCGGATCAGCGGCCCATTCCGACATCGACCCGTCGTAGACGGCGACCGAAGGGTGGCCCAGCCGCGTCAGGGCGAGTGCGTCCATCGTCGCCGATATGCCTCCGCCGCAATAGCAGATGACCCGGTCTCGCCCGAACGCGCCAACGGCCTCGAACAGGGACCGCAGATCGGCGTCGCTGCGGTAGCGGCCTTCGGAATCCAGCAGGGCGGCGTAGGGGACGTTTCGGCTGCCCTTGATGTGGCCCTTACGGCCGTAGCTGATGGCGGCCTCCCCGCTGTGCACGCTCGGGGACAGGGCGTTGATGGTGCAGACAGACCCGTCGCCGATGGCGCTCAAGACCTCGGACTTGTCGGCCCACGCGCCCGGTTGGTCCGTCAGCGAAAGTTCAGCCGGCGGATAGCGGCGTGCGCCCGTCTCCACCGGTCGGCCCTCGGCGATCCATCTGGCAAGGCCGCCGTCGAGGACGGCGGCGTCAGCGAAGCCCGCCGCGCGCAGCATCCACCAGAGCCGCGTCGCCCACATGGGAGTCGTGGTGCTGTAGATGACCACCCGCATGCCGGGCCCGATCCCCGCTTCACCGAGCGCCCGTGCGAACGGACCTGCCGCAAGGCGCGTAAACCGCAGCGCCGAATTGGGGTCGGACAGATCTGTCGCCAGATCGAGGAAGGCCGCGCCGGGAATATGGGCGGCCTCGTAGTCGCTGCGTCCGCTCTCGATCCGGTAGGGTCCGGGCGAGGCTGGCAGCAGGTGCACCGTTGCGTCGAAAATCCTCACGTCGGGATCCTCGAGGTGGGCCTGGACCCAATCACCCGAAATCAGACCCCGGCCGTCCCAGTCGCCCATCTCGCCCTCCCCGAGGCCGCCAATGCGGCGATTGTACACCCCGCGGCGCGCGGCGCGACAGCCCTTCGCCAGGCGATCTATTCAGTCGTGGCGCTGGCTAGGCGCCGTCGTCAGACGTCCGGCTCGCCGGCGCGGATCGCTTCGACGACATCGAGCATCGGGAGTTCCGCCTCGGTGGAGAGCGTCAGCTCGATCACGCAGCGCACGCCACCGGCGGCAAAGTCGATGCGCGCGCGGCCCCCGCTATCCTCGGCGAAGCTGCGTGCGATCAGGCGCGAGCCGAAGCCGCGGCGGGTCGGCGCCGAGACGACCGGTCCGCCCTCCTCTGCCCACAGCAGGGTCAGGTGACGGCCGCCCTGCGAGTCGACGTGCTGGTTCCAGTCAACCGCCACGCTGCCGGACAGGGTCCGCAACGCCCCGTACTTCACGGCGTTGGTCGCCAGCTCGTGCAGGACGAGCGACATCGACACGGCCTGGGGCGGACTGAGCCTCACCGGAGGCCCGTCCACGGTGAACCTTCCGCGCCCCGGCTGCTCGTACGGCGACAGGGCCCGCGTGACGATCGCGTGGAGGTCGGCGCCCGCCCAGTTCTCGGCCACGAGCGCGTTGTGGGCGTCCGAAAGGGCCATCAGCCGGGCGGTCAGATCGTCCCGCACCGAGCGGTCGACCTCGGCGGCCCGCAAGGTCTGCTCCACCAGAGACTGCACGGTCGCCAGGGTGTTGTTGATCCGATGGTTCAGCTCGTTGAGCAACAGCACGCGCTGCTCGTCCGCCAGGCGGCCGCTGGTCTCATCGCGGATCACCTTGATCAGGCCTTCGACGCCGGCGTCACGCAGCGACATCGTCACGCCGTTGGCCCAGAAGCGTTCGCCATCCTTGCGCAGGTGCCATCGGCTGTCTTCGGCGCGGCCTTCACGCCAGGCCTGCTCCAACTCGAACCTGGGCTGTCCGGCCGACCGGTCGGCGGCCGTGAAGATCACCGCGAAGTCCATGCCCACAGCTTCGTCAGACGTATAGCCGGTAATCCGCTCGGCCCCGGCGCTCCAGCTGGTGATGGTTCCCGCGAGGTCGAGCGTCAGGATCGCGTACTCACGCGCATGCTCCAGAATCAGGGTGGCCACCCCTGGGTCACTCAACGTGCGCGCCAACTTCTCATCATCCGCCATGGCGCCCAAACGCACCGACCGCGCATTGGTGGCGGTCGCAGCGCTTCGCGACACATGCCTGGCGCAACGACGCGGTTTCATTCCCCTGCCCCTATTCATCTTCTGCCGTGGCGGGGGCACACTAAGGGCGGCATCAGGAGACCGGCGTGGCGTCACCGTTTGATGGATTCGAGGTGGAAGCCCGGCTGCGGCCCGCGGCTCATGGTCATGCGTTCGACCTGGAGCGTACGCTGTCGGCCGTCGTGGCGCTGGAGACGCGAGTCCCCGAGGACGCCTTCACGGCCGCGACGCTGGGTGTCGATCGGATCGGCAACGGGGCCCTGATCGGGGCGAACGGCCTGGTGGTGACCATGGGCTATCTGGTCATGGAGGCCGAGGACGTGGCGCTCACCCTCGGCGACGGCGAACGGGTGGCGGCGCACGTGCTGGGCTCGGATCCCGTCACGGGGTTCGGCCTGGTGCAGGCGCTGCAGCCGCTGGACGTCCCGCCGCTGCCGCTCGGCGACTCCCGGTCGTTGCGGGCCGGCAGCCCGGTGATCATCGCCGGCGGCGGTGGGCGCAACCACGCCGCGGCCGGCCAGGTGCTCACCCGGATGCGCTTCGCCGGTTACTGGGAATATCTGCTGGAGGATGCGATCATCACCGAGCCCGCCCACCCGCACTGGAGCGGGGCGGCGCTGATCGGAGCCGCCGGCGAACTGGTGGGCGTGGGCTCGCTCAGCCTGCAAGGGCAATCGGCGAACGGCGTCGCCAAGCCGCTCAACATGTTCGTCCCCATCGAGCTGCTGCCGCCGATCCTGGACGACCTCGCCCAGGGCCGGCCGGCGCACGCGCCGCGGCCCTGGCTGGGGGTCATCGCCCAGGACATGGGCCCCGGTGTCATCGTGGTGGCGCTCAATCCGCGCGGTCCGGCGGCGCGCGCCGAGCTCAAGCCTGGCGACGTCATCCTGGCGGTCGCCGGCGTGGCGGTGTCGGACCTCGCCGGCTTCTACACCCAGCTATGGGCGCAAGGCTCGGCGGGGGCGGTCATACCGCTGCGGCTGCGGCGTGAGGAGGATGTGTTCGACGTCGAGGTGCGCTCGCTCGATCGCGCGGCGATGCTCAAGAAGCCGCGATTCAACTGAAGCCGGGGCGCCAGCGATGATCCTGATCGGACAGTATGACAGCCCCTTCGTGCGCCGGGTCGCCGTCGCCCTGCGGCTCTATCGGATGGACTATGAGCACCGCGCGTGGTCGGTCTTCGGCGACGCCGAGGCGTTGGCGCAGTTCAACCCCCTGCGTCGCGTCCCCACCCTGGTCTGCGACGACGGGACCGCGCTGCTGGAGAGCGGCGCGATCCTCGACTGGCTGGACGAGCAGGTTGGCCCGGAACAGGCCTTGATCGCGGCTTCGGGCGCCCCGCGGCGCGACACCTTGAGGATTTGCGCCCTGGCCTCGGGCCTCGCCGACAAGGCCGTGAGCCTCGTGTACGAGCGGGTGATTCACGAGCGCGCCACGCCGGTGTGGGTCGAACGCTGCCGCGCCCAGGTCGGCGGTGTCCTGGACGTGCTGGAGGCTGCGCGCGACGCGCGGTCCCGCTGGTGGTTCGGCGAGCGCCTGACCCACGCCGATGTCATCGTGGGGTGCGTCCTGCGCTTCGTGCGCGAGGCCCATCCCGATGTGTTCGACGCGGCCCGCTGGCCTGTGCTGGCGGCGCACGCGGAGGCCTGCGAGGCGCTGCCGGAGTTCAAGGCGGCCGTACAACCCTTCCACGTGGCGCCGCCGAAGGGTTGAGGCCGCCTCGCGGTGCGGCCCCAGCTAGTATGGCCGCTGGGTGCGGATCGGGGCGTTAGGATCGGCCGCCGCGGGCGGACGTAAGTCACGCTCCGGCGCCAGCGGCGGCGGTGCGGCTGGAGCGACGGGCAGGACCAGCACGGGGGCGCTGATCGCTTCCTCGGTGGCGCGCGCGGCGTCGGAAGGCAGGCGGACGATCCGGACCTCAGGCTCGGCGGAGAGAGCTGTGCCTCGCGCCGGCGGCGGTCTGGCCGGCTGCGCCGCGGCGGTGCGGACAGGGGTCGGAGCAGCGGGCGGGCCCTCGGCTGCAATCGGCGGGACCGGGGCTGGCGTCACGGGCGCAGCCGCGACCGCAGCCGCGGCCGGCGCGGCGGTCGGCGGCCCAGGTGCAGGTGGTCCCGCGCGGGTGAACAGGTAGGCCAACCCCGCCATCGCGGCGACGCCTACGGCCGTCGCCGCGATGGCGGGCAGACGCGAGCGGCGGCGGGCCGGCCTGGTCCGCCCTTCCTGGAGGGGCGTCACCACCAACTCCGACAGCTCGACGGCCGTCCGCTCTGCAGGGGCCTCGGCGATCAGACGCGGGGCCGGCGCGGGCTGCGGCGCGGGCTGCGGCGCCACAGCGGCCGGCGTTGGAACTGCTGGGCGGATCTCGGGCGCCGGCGCGGGAATGGGCGCTGGGGTCGGCGAGAGCCGCGGTGCTGCGCCGCCGAGGGCGAAGTTGGCGCCCGGGGCCGCCTGCGGCCGGGTGAAGAGCGGAGTGATGGTCCGGGGTTCAGGTTCGGCCGGCGGCTGCTCGGCGGTTGGGGGCCCCGGCGGCGCGGCGCCGGACTTCGGCAGCGGGCCGACGCGGAACGGCGCCTGGGGCATCTTCGGCCAGGCGCTGTTGCGGGCGAACGGGTTGTCGTCGGTTTCGGAAGCCATGGCGCCAACCTCGGCGGCGAGTGGGACGGGACTATGACAGAAGACGCCGCCGACGCACCGCCACGATCGCTCCGTCATAGACGATAGCGACCATTTCGCGGAGCGCCATGCCAACTCGATGCATCGGCGCTCCGCGCGCCCAGCCAGCAGGCCTGGGTCCTGCAACGCTTCGGACACCGAGCATCGCCAGCATCAGACGGATGCGCGGGACGTGATAGTCGTCGCTGCAAATCACCACGGGCGCGCCCATGCCAGCGCCGACCGCCCGGGCGACGACAACGACGCTCTGCAGGGTGTCGAGGCTGGCTTCGTCGGCGATCAGCTGCTCGTTCGGCAGGCCGTGCCAACGCAGGGCGGCGAGCATCACCGAGGCCTCGGAGGGGCCGTGGCGCCCGACGCCGCCGGAGCAGATCACCGGCGAGTCGGGAAAGGCCCTCGCCGCCTCCAGCCCATAACCGATCCGCCGGCGCAGCGCGGCCGAGGGCTGACCATCCGCCCGCACGGCGGCGCCGAAGATCGCGATCGTCGGAGGCGGACTCATGACGCAGCATCGCCTTTGTCGCCGCCCATCGCCAGATCGCCCGGCGGCCGGTTGAAAATGACCGGGCTGCTCCATAAGAGTGCGCCCATGCGCGACGCCACGGCAGACGGCAGCGGCTGCCAGGTGTGCGGCGGCGAGGTCCATCCCTACCGAAAGGGATGGCTCTTCCGGTGCGGCGCGTGCGGCGTCCTGAGCTCCAGCCTCGACATCGCCATCCCCAGCGAGGAGTCCGAGGCCGGTATCGACGAGGCCGCCCGCGAGCAGGGCCTGGCCACCTTGCGGCGCGACAACAACGCCTTGCTCCTCGACCGCCTGGCGGCGCTCGCGCCGGCCGGCGGGCGGTTGCTGGACGTCGGCAGCGGGCCGGGATTCCTGCTGGCCCAGGCCGCAGCGGCCGGGTTCGCGGCCGAGGGCATCGAGCCCGACGCGAACGTGCACCCGGACCAGGCGGGCGGCGCGAAGGTGCGGCGCGGCTTCTTCCCCCAGGTGCTGGAGCCCGGCGAGCGCTTCGACGTGATCGTCTTCAACGATGTGCTCGAGCACATCCCCGACCTGGCCGGTGCGCTGGCGGCGTCGTTCGAACGGCTGACGCCGGGTGGGATCCTGTGCCTCAACTGCCCGGACAAGCGGGGCCTGTTCTTCCGCACGGCGGCCGCGTTGGACCGGCTGGGCGTCCAGGGGCCCTACGCGCGGCTCTGGCAACGCGGCCTGCCCTCGCCGCACGTCTGGTACTTCACCCCCGGCCTGCTGGACCGCGCGGCCGGCAGGGCGGGCTTCGCGCCGGTTGGGCGACAAAGGCTGGCGACCATCGCGCTCAAGGGGCTGTGGAGCCGGATACGTTTGGTCCGCAGCACCCCGCTTGTCCTGGCGCTCGCGAGTTACGCGTTCTCGGTCATGATCTTCCCGCTCCTGCGCCTTACGCCGAGCGACGCCTCCGCCAGCTTCTACCGCCGCCCGTGAGGATCAGCCGTTCAACGGCGGATGATAGTGGTCGATCAGATCCCGACGCTCGGCCTCGCGCACGGCGCGGGTGACGTTGAGGCGAGTGAGCACGGTGGCCTCCGGGTGCTTGCGCTTGGCCTTCTCCAGGTCGGCGCGCCAGGTCTGGCTGGCCAGGTTGTCGGTCTCCCCGGCGTAGACGACCTTGAGTTCTTCCTCGTTGACCTCGGCGATAACGTAGTTCGCCCCTGCAGGCGGCAGGAAGCGACTTTCCTCAATCGTGGAATAGCGATAGCGGGCGCCGGAGGCCCCGGCGAGGTCGATCTGGCGGGTCAACTGTAACTTACTCCTGCACGCACGACTCGGCCGCCCCCCGGCCGCGCGCCATGGTGCGCGGCGAGTTGGACGAAATCTTGGCTGACCTTCACTGTAGCCGAACCGTCGCGCGTCGTGCTTGGAATTCCGGAACAACCTTCGCCATGTGCACGTTCGGGCTGCGAGCGTGACACATTGGTGTCGCTTCACGAGGGAGGACGGGCCTGGACGCGAGGGCTGGACAGTCACGCCGCACGCCAGGACAAGTTCCCCATGCAGAAGCCCGCCCAGTTCCAGATGCAGGCCGCTTCGGATCGCCCAACGGCGAAGCTGAGCGGCGACTGGACCACGAACCTGCTGGAAGGAATCGGGGCCGAGCTCGGCCGCGAGCTGCGCGGGCGCAAGGACGTGACCCTGGACCTGAGCGGCGTGCGCCGGATGGACACCGCCGGCGCCTTCGCAGTGATCCGCGCGGTGGGGCCGGACTTCAACCTGGACCAGGTGGTCGCCCGGCCGGAGGCCAAGCGGCTTCTGGAGCTTGTCGACAACGCCCATCGCGTCGAGCCGGTGGTCGTGCGCCAACCGCAGGGCTTCCACCAGATGCTCATCCGAATCGGAAAGGGCGTCGTGGATCTGCGCGAGGAGTTCCTTTCCACCATGGGCTTCATTGGCCACCTGCTGGTGGTCGTGGGCCGGTCGGCGGTCAACCTCGTCGTCGCGCCCCGCAAGATCCGCTGGGCCCCGACGTTCGTGCAGATGGAACAGGCCGGGCTGGACGCCATCCCGATCGTGGCCCTCACCACATTCTTCATCGGCGCCGTGGTGGCCCTGCTGGGCGTCAACATGCTGCAGCAGTTCGGGGCGGAGGTCTTCTCGGTCGAGCTGATCGGCGTGGCGGTGCTGCGCGAGTTCAACATCGTCATCACCGCGGTGCTGCTGTCCGGCCGCTCAGCCTCGGCCTTCGCCGCCGAGTTGGGCTCGATGAAGATGAACCAGGAAGTCGACGCGATGACCGTGATGGGCGTCGATCCGTTCGAGGCGCTGGTCCTGCCGCGGTTCGTGGCGCTGCTCATCACCATCCCGCTGCTGACCTTCGTCGCCACCCTGGCGGGCCTGTTGGGCGGACTGATGGTGACCTGGTCGGTGCTGGACCTGGGACCGACCTTCTTCCTGCAGAGGATCGTCGACAACGTCGGCGCGACCCACTTCTGGGTGGCGCTTTCCAAGGCGCCGGTGATGGCCGCGGTGGTGGCCGGGATCGGCTGCCGTCAGGGCCTGATGGTGGGCGGCGACGTCGAGAGCCTGGGCCGCCGGGTGACCGCCGCGGTGGTGCACTCGGTCTTCTCCGTGATCATGATCGATGCCGCCTTCGCCCTCTTCTACATGCAGCTCGACATATGACCGACGCCGTCGATGAGAGAACCGCCTCTGACGAGGAGCTGCTGGACCAGGAGGGCCCGGCCATCGAGGTGCGCGGCCTGCGCTCCGTATTCGGCGAGCACGTGGTGCACGACGGGCTGGACCTGACCGTCCAGCGCGGCGAAATCCTAGGTGTCGTGGGGGGGTCCGGCACCGGCAAGTCGGTGATGCTCAACACCATCATCGGCCTGCGCAACCCGGACGCCGGCACGATAGCGGTCTTTGGCCAGGAGCTGCAGCGGGCGTCCAGGCGGCGCTGGAGCGCACTGGAGCGGTCCTGGGGCGTGCTGTTCCAGGGCGGCGCGCTGTTCTCCAACCTCACCGTGCGTGAGAACGTCGCGGCGCCGATGTTCGAGCACACGAACCTCACGCGTCGCGAGGCGATGGAACTCTCGGACCTGAAGATCGCCATGGTCGGCCTGCGGCCCGAGGCCGGCTCCCTGAAGCCTGCGGAGCTGTCGGGTGGCATGCGCAAGCGGGCCGGCCTGGCCCGCGCCCTGGCCCTGGATCCGGAGCTCCTCTTCCTGGACGAACCCACCTCCGGTCTCGATCCGATCGGGGCCGCCGCCTTCGACGTGCTGATCAAGGACCTGGCTGACAGCCTGGACCTGACTGTGTTCATGATCACCCACGACCTCGACTCCCTGTACGAGATCACCGACCGCGTCGCCGTGCTGGCCGACGGCAAGGTGGTCGCCGTGGCGCCGGTGGCCGAGCTCGAAACATCGGATCATCCCTGGATCCGCGAGTATTTCCTGGGACCTCGGGGCCGCGCCGCGCGAGCCGTCCGGGTCGGGACGGGAGCCTGATGGAAAAGAACGCCAACTACACCCTGGTGGGCCTCTCCACCCTGATCCTGACAGTCGCCCTGTTGGTGTTCATCGTCTGGCTGGCGCGGCTACGGATCAACGCCGAGTACGACCTCTACGACATCGTCTTCGCCGGTCCCGTGCGCGGCCTGAACGAGGGCGGCGAAGTGCACTTCAACGGTATCAAGGTGGGCGAGGTCACCACCATCGCCCTGGACAAGACCAACCCGCAGAACGTCATCGCCCGCGTGCGGGTGACCGAGGACGTGCCGATCCGCGTCGACAGCTACGCGACCCTTGAGCCGCAAGGCATCACCGGCCTGAACTATGTCCAGATCAGCGCTGGCACGGGCACCCGGCCCCTGCTGAAGGTCGCCTACCAGGCCCGCTGCGAGCAGTCACGGCTGGGCCGCGCATGCATTCCCGTGCTCAAGAGCCAGCGCAGCGCCATCTCCGACCTGCTCGAGGGCGGCGGTACGGTGCTGACCAGCACCATCGAGGCGCTGCACCGGGTGAACCAGGTGCTGTCGGACGAGAACATCAAGACCTTCTCGGCCGCCATCTCCGACGCCCAGGCCGTGACCGCGGAGCTGCGCGAGCGCAAGTCGATCATCGCCGACGCCCAGAGCGCCGTGCAGCGGATCGACGAGGCGGCCGGCAACATCGCGGAGCTGTCGAAGACCGCCAACGAGCTCGTCGGCAGCGACGGGAAGCGGCTGGTCCGCGACCTGGCTGGCGCGGCCGCGGAGGCCAAGGCCGCAGCCGCCGACGGACGGGCCATGATCGCGCGCCTGCAGGGCCCGACCACCGAGTTCGCCACCAACGGCCTGCCGCAGGTGACCGCCGCCGTGATCCAGATGCAGAGCGCGGCGGAATCGCTGGAGCGGCTAGTCAACGAGATCCAGTCCAGCCCGACCGGCGCGCTCGGCAAGCCACCGGCCGAAGAAGTGAAGGTGCCCCAATGACCCCTGCCCTCACCCGCGCGGGCCCCTTCGTCCGCCTGATCGGCCTCGGGGCCTGTGCGCTTGCGCTCAGCGCGTGCGTTTCGCTGCTGCCGAAGACCAAGCCCGCCCACCTCTACCGGTTCGGCCAGCCCGCGGGCGCCGAGGCGATGACCGCCACGCCTGGCCAGATCGGCGTGTTCCGCACCAACGCCTCCTTCCAGCGCGAGTCCGCCGGCGACCGGTTGCTGACCGTCGACGGCGGCAAGATCGCCTATGTGGCGGAGACCCGCTGGGTAACGCCCGCCGCCGTGCTCTGGGACGAGGCCGTGCTGGCCGCCTTCGACGCAGACCCGGGCCCGGTGCGACTCATCTCCCGCGGGGAACCGGCCACCGCCGACTACGTGCTGCGCCTGGACGTGCGCAACTTCGAGGCCCGCTACCTGAGCGGCCCCAAGCTGGCTCCCACGGTCGTGGTTCGCGTCCGCGCGGCGATGACGGGTAGGGCCGATCGCGCGCTGATCGCCGAGCGCATCTTCGAGAAACAGGTCCCCGCCGCCGACAACCGCGTCGGAGCCATCGTCTCGGCCTACGACAAGGCGGTGGCGGAGGTGCTGGCGGAGGTGGTTACCTGGACCACGGAACAGGCAAAGCGGGGCTAGCCGGGGATACCCGCCTGCCGCTTGGCCGCCAGCACGGTGTTGTGCAGTAGAACCGCGACGGTCATCGGTCCGACGCCTTTGGGCACCGGGGTGATGCTGCCGGCGACTTGCAGGGCTTCCTTGTAGTTCACGTCGCCGACGATCTTGGTCTTGCCCAGCGCCGCCTGCTCCGGGTTGTCGAACGGCACGCGGTTGATGCCCACGTCGATGACGCAAGCCCCGGGCTTGATCCAGTCGCCGCGGATCATCCGCGGGCGGCCCACGGCGGCGACCAGGATGTCGGCCGAACGGCAGACGGACGGCAGGTCGACGGTCTTCGAATGCGCCATGGTCACCGTGCAGTCGGCGGCCAGCAGCAGCTGCGCGACGGGTTTGCCGACCAGCAGCGAGCGGCCGACGACCACCGCGTGCTTCCCCGTCAGGTCGCCCAGGGCGGCCTTGATCAGCATCAGGCAGCCCGTGGGCGTGCAGGCGACCAGTGCGGGCAGCCCGGCGACCAGGCGGCCGGCGTTGACCACGTGCAGGCCGTCGACGTCCTTGTCCGGCCCGATCAGCTCGATCACCGGCATCTCGTCGAGATGGCCCGGCAACGGCAGCTGCACCAGGATGCCGTGGATCGCCGGGTCCGCGGCGAGGTCGGCCACCAGGGCCTCCAGCGCCGCCTGGGTGGTGTCGCCGGGCAGCAGGTGGGTGACCGAGTGCATGCCGGCGGCCCTGGACCGCTCGCCCTTGGACTTCACGTAGGCCTGGCTGGCGGGATCGTCGCCAACCAGCACCACCGCGAGGCCGGGCTGCAGGCCGTGCTCGGCCTTGAGGCGCGCCACCTCGGCCGCAACTTCGCCGCAGATCCGCTCGGCGACCGGCGCGCCCTCGATGATTTCAGCCGTCATGGCGGCTGGCTAGCCCGTCAGCCGCGCGCGCGCAATCGCAGCCATGCCGCCACCGCCCACGCGTGGGACTCGCGATCGAGGCGCAGGACCGCCTCCTGAGGGTCCGTCCAGACCAGGGTGTGGTCGTCCTCGATCTTCAGGTCCTGGTCCTGAGCCACCACCCGGCCGCTGAAGAAGACGCCGCGGGTGTTCCGGACCTCGCCGTCGCCGTGAAGGAAATAGTGGTCGGCGCGGACAAAGGGTTCGGCATCCAGCGCCACCCGCAACCCGGCTTCCTCGCCGCATTCCCGTACCGCCGCCTGGGCCGCCGTCTCGCCCGGGTCGATGCCGCCGCCCGGGAGGTCCAGCGCCAGACGGTGATGGAGCCGTGGGACCTGCACCAGGGCGATCAGGCCATCCCGCTCGATTACCGCGAAGGCGGCAGGCCGGTCCGGGCAGGCCTCAGGCGGCGCATCGCCGAACTGAGGGGTGGCCATCAGTCGATACCGTAGAGGGCGGGATACGGATCGACCCGGCCCGCCAATACGTCCTGCACCGCCACCGGCTTCCAACCCACCGAGCGGTAGGCGCTGGCTCGCCAGGATTCAGCGATCACATCGCGCAGCTCGGAGGCCCCTACCGCCATCCGCTCGACCGCGAAGGCCGTGCCGCGCGGGTCGCCCGGAGCCAGGCCCCCGGCCTTCTCCATCTCGTAGAAGGGGATGACATACCTGTTGGTCGCGGTCAGATAGGCCGTGACCCGCTGCTCCGGCGTGCAGTTGCAGAGGCGCAGCGACGTCATCTTGGCCGCCACCGCGGCCGGCCTGACCGTGGCGGCCACCAGATCGCTCTCGAACGGCCCATGCAGCTTGGCCGTGGAGTAGCCGGCCGGGTTGGGTCCATCGCCCCAGCCGTTGTAATGGCTGGTGACATGCAGCGGCTGGCTGCCGTCGGCGATGAAATGGGAGAGTTCGCCGACGCCCTTCAGGATGAGGGCCTCGCGGCGGATCCGATCGGCGGTGAACCAAGCCCTGTTCGCGGCCCACCTGGGGTTCGCCTCCGCCGCCTTCAGCACCCGCCAGTAGGCGAAGTCGGTGGTCAGCTGCTGCCAGCGGTCGATGATCGAATAGGGCAGGTAGCCAACCTTCCACGAGTCCAGATTCGCCGCGCGCAGCCCCGTCTCGAACTCGGCGCGCGTCGCGGCCAGCGGCAACATCGGCGGGCCGCCCAGAAGCCTGCCGTCGTCGTCCAGATCGATGAAGTGGCCAGGATCGCGGTCCTGGTCGTGCAGCCGACCGGAACCCTTGGATCGGTCGGGCTCACGCGACAGCTCGCCGACGTCTCGGGCGGCCTGGGCCGTGCGCAGGAAGGCCGGCAGCTCGGCCGGCAGGGCGCGGATCGCCAGCTGGCCCACCATCCTGTGGCCGGTGTTCCCCCAGGCGAGCAGCGACGAGGGCGCGGCGAGGGCCAGGGCGAACAGCGCCGGCGCGAGAAGGCGTTTCATGGACGACGGTGTGGCCACTCGCCAGCCGCAAGGCAAGCGCAGTCAGGCGATCTTAAGCGCCGCTTCCACGCGGCCGATCCAGGCTTGCACCGCCGGATAGCGATCCAGGCTGAAGCCGCCCTCGTGAGCGAACCGCGTGTAGGCCACCAGGGCGACGTCGGCGAGGCTGACCCGGTCGCCGACCAGGAAGGCGGAGGCCGCCAGGCCGCCTTCCATCCGCTGCAAGGCCGCCGCACCCCGCTCGACCAGCCGCGCCTCCAGGTCGCTGACGGCCTTGCCAAGGTACTTCACCTGGAAGCGGGCGACGGCGACATACGGCTCATGCCTGTACTGCTCCCAGAACATCCACTCCAGCATCCGGGCGCGATCATATGCGTCGTCCGGGACCAGCGGCGAACCCTCGGCGAGATGCAGGATGATGGCGTTCGACTGCGCCAGCGGCCGCCCGTCGTCGAGCACGACGGTGGGCACTTGGCCGGCCGGATTCATGCCAAGGAAGGCCGGCGTGCGCGACTCCCCACGCATCGTGTCTATCTCGATCCAGTCGTACGCGCGGCCGACAAAATCGGCCGTCCATTTCACTTTCAGGCAGTTCCCGGACTTGCTGTCCCCGTAGATTTTCATGAAGCACCTCCACGCCGGTCAAGCTGGGCAGTGCCGATTTTCCCCTCGCAAGGCAAGCGCCAGTCGTCTGGACGAGGTATCAGAGAAGCTCACAGGTCGGTTTGTCGCGCCCGTCGGGGGTTGCCCCGGGGTAGCTGAGCCGGTAGGACTTAGGCCACCAGTTCAACGACGAAGGAGGACGCCGTCCATGCGACGCCGCCTCGCCGCCCTGGCAGTTTTTTCCGCCATCGCGATCACCTCGAACGCGCAAGCCGCGCCGAACGATCCCGTTGGTGATCTTCTGAATTCGCTTGTCTCGGGCGCCCTGCCGGGCGCTGGCGTCTTCAACCTGAAGGCCACCTTGTACCATGCGGGCGCCAAGGGCGTCGGCTCGCTGGACAGCCTGGGCTGCAAGGTCGTGCCGATGCGCACGATCGCGGTCGACAAGACGATCATTCCGCGCCGCACGATCATCTTCATCAAGGAGACCGTGGGCCTGAAGATGCCCGACGGCGGCGCTCATGACGGCTACTGGTACGCCAGCGACGTCGGCGGCGCGATCAAGGGCCAGCGCATCGACCTCTATACCGGCACCGGCGCGGCTTCCATGAAGCCGATGCGTGCGCTGAACCTGACGAAGCTGACCGCGGTGAAGGTCGGCAAGTTCGAAGGCTGCCCGCCGAAGTAGGGCTTCCGCCCACCCTTTTCCCTGACCGCCTGCGCAGTCCCGATCCCGGGGCCGCGAACACGTGTCCAAGGGACCGCGACGTGATCACCCACAAACCCAATTTCTTCGTCTTCACCGGGGGCGGCGGGACCGGCAAGACCACGCTGATCCGCCATCTGCAGGCGGCCGGCGAACTGGTCGTCGAGGAGAACATCCGCGCGGTGATCCGCGAACAGGCGGCAAGCGGCGGCCGCGGCTTGCCCTGGATCGACCCACAGGCCTGCTGCGACCTGACGACCGCCCGCGACATCGCCGATTTCGACCGGCTGGCGAGGGAGACCCGGCGGGTGTTCTTCGACCGCGGGCTGATGGACATGTACGGCGCGAACGGCGTCTCGCCCTCGCCGACGCTGCGCGAGGCCATCTACGCGCGTCGCTACAACGCCAAGGTGTTCGTCTTCCCGCCGTGGCGCGAGATCTACGGGACCGACAACGAGCGGCGCGAGGACTGGTCGAAGATGCCGGCGGTCTTCGACCAGATCGTCCGAACCCTGCCCGAGCTTGGCTACACCCCTGTCATCGTCCCGCGGCTGAGCGTCGGAGACCGGGCTCGGTGGGTCCTGGAGAATGTCTCGCAAGAGTAGAGCAGACTCGTCTTTTGGTTGATCCCGGTCGTATCGTCCTACGGCGCCGCTCGGATTGGGCCGCCGGCGCCTGGGGTTTTAGCCATGATGAAACACCGAACCCTCACCTGTCTGGCCGCCATCGGACTCCTGAGCGTTGGGATCGGCGGCTGTATGACGGACTCCGCGCCGACCTCTCCGACGCCACCAATGCCACCGATGCCGACGCCGCCCGGGCCGGTGGTCGACGCCAAGCGGGAGCTCTTCATCACCCACGTCTCGGTGGTCGACGATCCGCGCGCGCTGGGCGCCGGACCCTGGTCGTTCGGCGGACTGATGACGGCCATGGCGCCGACCGACGCCGGAGCGGCGCAGTTCACCAAGGACTGGCTGGCCACCTGGCGCACGACCACGCCCGTCAACACCTTCTCGATGGACGACCGAAAGGTCGACAAGGTCATCATCCGCAAATGGATGGCGCGGGATGGCGCCACGGACTTCGCCACCTGGACCCCCAACTTCGCGAACGCGCCCTTCCGGCTGCTGGGCATTGTCTACCGCCCGGACCTGGTGCGCTTCAGCGGCGAGCAGATCGTCAGCGCCGGCGAAGGGCGGTTCGTGTTCGAAGCCTTGAACGGCCCCGCCTCTGACCCCGCGTCGAAGTCCCTGCGCTTCACGGTCATCTTCGAGTACGGGCTCGTCGGCAACGACCAAGCCGACGTGAACGCCTGGGCCGAGCGGTTCCACGCCCTGGGGGGTATTCCGTTCGGGCCCGCGTACAACGCGGCCCTGCAGACGGTCACCGACCGGTTCAGCGGCCGCGGGAGCAATCCGGCCAAGCCGAACGGCAACGCGCTGAACCAGCTGCGCACCAACGAGGTCGCCCTGGGTTCGCCCTGGCAGCTGCGCGAGTTCCAGATCGCCACGACCGGGGCCCTCGCCTTCACCACGGTGCGGCAGACGCCGGACCTGAGGGCCAACCGGCAGGCGCTGTCCAACTGGCTCAACGCCAACGCCGAGGCGGTGAAGGCGCAGTCCGCGCGTGTGCCTCTCGACTTCAACGGTGAGCCCCTGCTGTCCGGACGTTCCGACGTCAGGGGCAACAGCCCGAGCTTCTTCTGGCCGACGATGAGCATTGCGGACAACGACGTGCGCCACGTGTTCTCGCTGAACACCTGCAACGGCTGCCACAACGGCGAAACCGGCAATCAGAGGAACACCAAGTCGCTGTTCCGGCATGTCAGTTCGCGCAAGGTCGGCCAGGAGGCGAAGCTGTCGGGCTTCCTGACAGGGACCACGGTGAGGGATCCGGTGTCCGGCGTGACCCGCCAGTTCAACGACCTGGCTGCGCGGACGGTGGCCCTGCAGGAGGCCCTGCGCCCGCCGACGTCCCCGACCGCCGCGGAAACCGGACCGGCGCTGACGGTCGCCCGGTCGCGCCGCGAGCGAACCGACTAGGTCTCGACGAAAGCGCGCTCGAGGACGAAGTCGCCGGGCTGCGCTATGGAACCCTCGACATAGCCGAGGGCGAGAAGCTGCTGCTTCAGGTCGGCCAGCACCGAGGGGCCGCCGCAGAGCATGACGCGGTCCACGGCGGGATCAAGCGGCGGCAGGCCCAGGTCCCTGAAGACCTGACCGGAGGCGATCAGGTCGGTGATGCGGCCCCTGGTGCGGAAGTCCTCGCGGGTCACCGTCGGGTAGTATTTGAGCTTGCCGCCGATCACCTCCGACAAGATCTCGTCCTCCGCCAGTTCGCGCTCGAACAGGTCGCGGTAATTGAGATCGGCCACCTGGCGCACGGTGTGGGTGACGATCACGTCGTCGAAGCGCTCGTAGACCTCCGGGTCGCGGGCCAGGCTTAGCCAGGGGGCCAAGCCGGTGCCGGTGCCCAGCATCCACAGGCGCTTGCCGGGCTTCAGGCCGTCCAGCACCAGGGTGCCGGTGGGCTTGCGGCCGATCAGCACCTCGTCGCCCACCTTGATGTTCTGCAGGCGCGAGGTCAGCGGGCCGTCCGGCACCTTGATCGAATAGAACTCCAACTCCTCGTGCCACGAGGGGGAGGCAATCGAATAGGCGCGCACCAGCGGCTTTCCGTCCTCCTTCACCAGGCCGACCATAACGAACTGGCCACTGGAGAATCGCAGGCCCGGATCGCGCGTCGTGCGGAACGAGAACAGGGTCGGGGTCCAGTGCTGGACCCACGTCACCGTCTCAACATAGAAGGCGCCAGAGGCCTTCAGGGCTGGCCGGGCCACGCTCACATCGTTCATCCGTAAAGCCCTAGATATCGCCGCCGACGTTGTTCGGGGTCCCTGGCGCACGCGCCAGATGGATGCCGCACTCGGTCTTGTCCAGGCCCTTCCAGCGGCCGGCGCGCACGTCCTCGCCGGGCTCGGCTGGCTGGGTGCAGGGCCAGCAGCCGACGGACGGGAAGCCCTGGGCGACCAGCGGATGCGGCGGCAGGTCGTGCTCGGCGATATAGGCGTCGAGGTCTTCCTTGCCCCAGTTGGCCAGGGGATTGAACTTCACTTGGCCATCGGCCTGCTCGACCACCGGCAGGTTCAGCCGATCGCCGCCATGGAAGCGCTTGCGCCCCGTGATCCAGGCGTCGAATTCGCCCAGCGCCCGGTCGAGCGGCAGCACCTTGCGGATATGGCAGCAGGCGTCGGTGTCGGTCTGCCACAGGTTCGCCTGCGGGTCGCCGGTGGCCAGGTCCTGATACTGGGGCCGCAGGTCGCGGACGTTGGTCAGACCCAGGCGCTCGGCCAGCTGGCGGCGGTAGTCCAGGGTCTGGCCGAACAGCATGCCGGTGTCGAGGAACAGCACCGCGATGTCCGGCTTCACCTTCGCGGCGATATCCAGCAGCACGGCGGATTCGGCGCCGAAGGACGAGACCAGGGCCAGCTTGTCGCCGAAACTCTCGACGGCGGCCTCCAGGATGGTGCGCGGGTGGGCGCGGCGCAGCTCGGCGTCCAGGCGGATGGCCAGGGGGCCGGTGCGATCGAAGGCGTCGTAGGCGAGGCTCATGGCTGGCGCTCCGCAAAGGCCGGCGTACGCACGTCGGAACCGCGTTGATAGACGTGGCGGAAGCGCTGGGCCGCCTGGGCCCAGACTTCCGGGGTGGAGCCGTCCGCCGGCTCGAAGGTGTCGAAACCGCAGCGGACCATGAAGCCCGCCTGCTCGCGCAGCACGTCGCCGACCGCACGGATCTCACCCTTGAACCCGTAGCGATCGCGCAGCAGCCGCGCGTAGCTGTAGGCCCGTCCGTCGCCGAACTTGGGGAACACCAGCGCCACCACCGAAATCCGCGGCAGGTCGTAGGTCAGCGCCTCGACATCCTCGCCGGCTTCCAGGCGAACGCCGACCTTGCGGCCCTCAGCGAGCAGCCGGTCACCTTCCGAGTCGAACCGGGTCAGGGAGACGATCACATCGCCTTGCGGGATGGCCCAATCATCCGAGACCGTGGTGAACGGGTCCTCGGCGAGGCCGAAGACGCCGTCACGAAGACTAATGTGCGTCGGCATAGACCGCCTCCTTGAAGGGCGTCACGCCAGTGCGGCGGAAGGTGTCCAGGAAGCGCTCGCCGTCCTGGCGCTCGCGCAGGTAGACGTCGACGAGGGTGTCGACGGCTTCGGCCACCTTGTCGTGCGGCAGGGCCGGACCCAGCGCCTGGCCGACCGCGGCGTCTTCCGCCGCCGACCCGCCGAGGGTGAGCTGGTAGAATTCCTCACCCTTCTTGTCGACGCCGAGGATGCCGATGTGGCCGACGTGGTGGTGACCGCAGGCGTTGATGCAGCCCGAGATCTTGACCTTCAGCTCGCCGACCTTCTCGGCGCGATCCGGGTCGGCGAAGGTCTTGGCGATGTTCTGGGCAATGGAGATCGCCCGGGCGTTGGCGAGCGCGCAGTAATCCAGGCCCGGGCAGGCGATGATGTCGCTGACCAGGTTCATGTTGGGCGTGGCCAGGCCTGCCTCGGCGAGTGCGGCCCAGACCGTGGGCACATCGTCCAGCTTCACGTGCGGCAGGACCAGGTTCTGCTCGTGTGTGACCCGGATGTCGTTCTGGCCGAACCGCTCTGCGAGGTCGGCCACAACCTCCATCTGCTCGGAGGTCGCATCGCCGGGAGTCTCGCCGATCGCCTTCAGCGAGATCTCCACGATGCCGTAGCCGGGGACCTTATGCGGCTTCAGATTGTTGCGCGCGAACCGGGCGAAGGCGGGCGTCGCGGCGCGGGCGGCTTCCAGCGCCTCGGACCGGGGCGGCAGGGTTTCGAAGCTGTTCGGCGTGAACGCGCCGCGGATGCGGGCCAGTTCGTCATCCGGCAGGTCCACGGCCGCGCCGATCTTCTCCCATTCCGCCTCGACCTGATGGGCGAACTCGTCGCGGCCCAGGGTGGCGACCAGCACCTTGATGCGCGCCTTGTGGATGTTGTCGCGCCGGCCGTGGCGATTGTAGACCCGCAGGATCGCCTCCAGGTACGAGAACAGGCGGCTGGCCGGAAGGAACTGGCGGATCGTGGGGGCGATGTAGGGCGAGCGGCCCAGCCCGCCGCCGACCATCACCTCGAAGCCCAGCGCGCCGTCGCGAGCGCGTTTCAGGTTGAGGCCGATGTCGTGGGTCTTGGCGGCCGTGCGGTCCTTGGGCGCGGCGGTGACAGCGATCTTGAACTTGCGGGGCAGGTACGAGAACTCGGGGTGCACCGTCGACCACTGGCGGATCGCCTCGGCCCAAACCCGCGGGTCGTCGACCTCCTCGGAGGTGGCGCCTGCATAGGGGTCGGCGCTGACGTTGCGCACGCAGTTGCCGCTGGTCTGGATGGCGTGCATGTCGACGCTGGCCAGATGATCCATGATGTCCGGGGCGTCCCGCAGCTTGATCCAGTGCAGCTGCAGGTTGGTGCGGGTGGTGAAGTGGCCGTAGCCCTTGTCGTAGGTGCGCGCGATCCAGGCCAGCTTGCGCAGCTGGGCCGGGTTCAGCGAGCCGTAGGGAACTGCGATCCGCAGCATGTAGGCATGCAGCTGCAGGTAGAGGCCGTTGCGCAGGCGCAGCGGCTTGAACTGGTCTTCGTTCAGCTCGCCGGCCAGCCGCCGGGCCACCTGGCCGCGGAACTCCGCGCTGCGGTCGGCAAGCATATCCCTGTCGATGGCGTCGTATTGGTACATCGGCCGCTCACTTGCGCTTGATGAGGTCGACGCGGCCCTTGGAGCGGGCCCCGCCGTGGGCGTGCAGCAGGGCCGCGATCGCCGCGCCCCCTTCGGTCTGCTTGCCGTGGGGAAGGTTGGACGGGCCCAGGGCCCGGATGCGTTCGCGGTAGCTGACCGGCGCCCAAAGGCCTTCGGACTCGATCAAGTCGATCAGGTAGGGCTCCACAACCACGGTGGGCTGGTTCTTGCCGTGCGCCTCGGCGGCTTCCGCCCGCGGGTCGCCGGCCTCGAACAGGTCGGCATCGGCGAATCGTTCGACCCACTCGCCGGCCTTCCAGAACACGACCTCGCCGTCGATCAGGCGGTTGGCGGTCAAGGCTCTCATGTGGAACTCCGCTCGTTCCCGCGCAGGCGGGAACCGACACTGATGGTGGACGGCGCCATCCCCTCGAGGTCCTCGCCCTCGCGGGGCTGAGCGGAGGGCCGGGCCAACGCCATGGCCTCGCCGACGATGAGCAGCGCCGGGCCTCGGATGGCGGCGGCCGCCTGCGGCAGACCGGCCAGCGTGGTGGCGATGCGACGCTCGTCGGGGCGACTGGCGTTCTCGACGATCAGCGCCGGGGTCGAGGCGGCGCGGCCCGCGCCGACCAGGCGCGTGGCGATAGGGGCCGCCATGGACAGGCCCATGTAAATCACCACCGTCTGGTTGGCCTTGGCCAGGCTCTCCCAGTCCAGGTCAGGCTCGCCGTTCTGGGCGTGGCCGGTGACGAAGGTGACTGCCTGGGCAGAGCCCCGGTGGGTCAAAGGCGCGCCGGCGCTCGCGCCCGCCGCCAGGGCGGCGGTGACGCCGGGGATGATCACGCACTCGACGCCGGCCTCGCGGCAGGCCTCCAATTCCTCGCCCCCGCGGCCGAAGATGAAGGGATCGCCGCCCTTCAGGCGCACGACGTTCAAGCCTTCGAGCGCGAAGGCCACCAGCATGCGGTTGATCTCGTCCTGGCTGTAGGAATGGCGCGACTTGCGCTTGGCGACAGAGATCAGCCGGGCCCCCGCGGGCGCCAACGCCAGGATCTCCTCGGAGACAAGGCCGTCATGGACCACCACGTCGGCCGCCTGCAGCGCCTTTAGAGCCTTGAGCGTGAGGAGCTCCGGATCGCCCGGCCCGGCGCCGGCCAGCGTGACCCGGCCAGGGACGTGCGCCGGGCGTGGACCGCCCAGCATGACCAGATGTTCCGTTCGCTTGCGTCTGTCGCCGCTGCCGGCCATGTTAGCTTCTCTATCGACACGCTGGCCCCAGAAACACTGTGGGACGGACTTGCGTCCGCCCCATCATCATCCGCTGCTGAAAAGGGCCGATACTCCAGCGGATGCTTGCAATAAGGGCAGCGAGCGCCCAATTCGCAACCCAAGGACTTCTGCCGGGGTCGTCAGGAATTCTCTATCGATGGATCGGAACACCCACCGACGCCGGCTTCCCCCCCTCAATGCGCTGAGGGCGTTCGAGGCCGCGGCGCGCCACCTGAACTTCAGCCGCGCCGCCGACGAGCTGTCGGTAACGCCGGGCGCGGTCAGCCAGCAGATCCAGAACCTGGAGGACTATGTGGGCGCGGCGCTGTTCAAGCGCACGCCCAAGGGCCTCCTGCTGACCGACGCGGCCCAGACCGCCCTGCCCGCGCTGCGCGAAGCCTTCGATCGGCTGGCCGAGGCCGCCAGCCTGCTGACCGCCGCGGTCGACGGTCGCCGCTTGACGATCACCGCCCCGCCCTCGTTTGCCGCCAAGTGGCTGGCGCCGCGCCTGGGCGCCTTCGAGCGTGCGCATCCGAACGTGGACGTCTGGCTAAACGCGGGCATGGAACTCGTCGACCTCGCCGCCGGCGAGGTAGACCTGGCGCTGCGATACGGGGCCGGCCGCTATCCGGGGCTGGAGGTGCGCCGGCTGGTCAGCGAGGCGGTGATCCCGGTGATCAGTCCTGGCCTTCTGGCCGAGCAGCCCCTGGAGACCCCCGAGGACCTCGCCAACCACACCCTGCTGCACGACGGCTCGCCGGAGATCGACGACAGCTGCCCCGACTGGCCCATGTGGCTGGCGGCCCGCGGCCTGCGCGGGATCGACGGCCACCGCGGCCCGCGGTTCAACCAATCCAGCCTGGTGATCGAGGCCGCCGCCAATGGCCGTGGCGTGGCGTTGGCCAAGCGCTCCCTGGCGCTGGCCGACCTGGAAGCGGGGCGGCTGGTCGCCCCGCTGCAGATCGAGACCGCCGTCGACTTCGCCTATTACCTGGTCCACCCCAAGGCCAAGGGCAGGCTGCCGCAGGTGAAGGCCTTCATCGGCTGGATCGAGGCCGAGGCCCTGGCGCACGAGGACGCGCTGCGGGCCATCGACAACGGCGCCGGCATCTGACGTCGTGATGCGCTGGGCCTGGACCGCGGCGCTCCTGATCACGGCCTCCGCCGCGGTCGCCCAGACCGCCGGCATGGATCCGAGTCGCGCCCTGGACCAGCGCACGCGGCTGCAGGACCAGGTCCAGGCCCTGAACGCCGCGCTCCTCAGCCACGACAGCGCCACGGCGGTCCTCCAGGCCTACTGCGACCGCCGCAGCCCCGGGGCCGGGAAGATCCGCGCCCGGAAGGGGCCCGTCTCCGACGACCTGCGCCTGGCGGCCGCCGCGCGCCGCCTGCTGGGCGCCAGTCCCGCTGAGCCCATGCGCCACCGTCGGGTCGAGTTGCTGTGCGGCGAGGTCGTGCTGTCGCGGGCCGACAACTGGTACCTGCCCAACCGTCTGACGCAGCAGATGAACACGACCCTGCAGACCACCGAGCGGCCGTTCGGCGTGGTGGTCGCCCCACTGGGCTTCAGGCGGCGCACGCTCACGGTCCGCGCGCTGTTCGAGCCCTTGCCGGCGGGTTGGGAGAGCGAGCCGGAGCTCTACGAGACGCCGGTGGCGATTCCCTCCGACATCCTGCAGCACCGCGCCGTCCTGCAGGCCCCCGACGGGCGGCCGTTCAGCTACCTGGTGGAGACCTACCGCGCCTCGATCCTGCGCTAGCCGCCGCCGACGCGCGACAGGTAGCCCTCGATGTCGGCCAGGGCGTCCTTGAGGGCGGCGCGGACCTGCGGCGCCATGCCTACGTCGCCGCGCTCGGCGCTGTCGGCGACGTCGCCGAGCGCCGTGGCCCCGATTCCACGGGCCGAGCCCTTGATGAGGTGGACGAGGTCCCGCCAGTCGTCGCCCGGGGTCTCCAGTTGCGCCAGCCAGGCGTCAGCCTGCTGCCGAAAGAGGGTCAGCACCTCGGTGACGACGGTCATGTCGCCTGCGGCGAAGGTTTCCAGGTAGTCGAAGTCTACGGAGGGCGCGGGCATGGAGTCAGGCTACCACAGTCGCTTTCCGCCAGCCTCTTTCGCCGCAGGGCGAAGGGCTTGCCCTGCAAAGCCCCTCATGGCGGAGCAGGATGGTGGGTGCTGGGGGATTCGAACCCTCGACCCGCTGATTAAGAGTCAGCTGCTCTACCAACTGAGCTAAGCACCCGCACCCCGTTGGTCCCCAAGGGGCCGGCGGCGAGGGCGCGGAAAATACGCAAATGCGCGCCTTTGGCAAGGCCGCGTCTGTCGAAGTTCGCCGAGAGTTCGGCGGCGGCGGGCGATTGACACGGTTTCGCCCGCCGCCGCCCCCGCGCAGCCGCCGTGTCTCAGGCTGCTGCGTAGGGTTGCCCAGAGTCTCGGGCGCCCGAGCAGGAGCGAACAGCTCTCGAATTCGAGGGGTTGACGCTGTGGAATTACCAATTGGCGGCGGACTTGCTAGGATCGTGCGCGGCGTCCTGGGGGGTGTGGATCCGGTCTCATGCTGAAACGCGCGATGAGCTTCGCGGACGGCGCGCTTGCGGCGGCGACACCGGAGGCCGCCAGCGAGGCGTTCTTCGGCGCCCTCAGCGACCTGGGGGCCTCGTACCTGCAGACCCGGCTCTATCGGCGTCCGCTCTTGCCACTCACCTCAGCGGCTCATTTCGCCGCCGGCGGGATCGTCGCACGGATCGCGCCCGAGACCTGGCGCGAGGGCTCAGCGGCCTTCGACTACGTCTGTTTTGAGAACAATCCGCTGCTCGAGGCCATCCGTGGAGGGCTCACCCGCTACCGGTTCAGCGATTTCGCGCCGCGCGAGCAGGCCAGCTTCGGCGGCTACTGGGAAGCCATGAGCGAGGCCGGCATCGGCGACGCGGTCTGTGCGACCTCCTACGGCGCCCACCGCACCATCGCCTCCCTGCACCTGGGCTTCCGCGAGCCGGACCTGGGGCCGCAGGATGCGCTCGCGATCCAGCTCGCGGGACTGATGCTCACCGAGCGCCTGATGACTTTCGCTTCCCCGCCCGGCGACGAGGACGTGCGCCTGACCGCCCGCGAGCGGGACACTCTGGGCTGGGTGGCCGAGGGCAAGTCCGATTGGGATATCTCGGTAATCCTCGGGCTGTCGGAAACCACTGTCCGCTTCCACGTGGACAACGCCCGCAGGAAGCTGGGCGCCGTGAACCGGACCCAGGCGGTGGCGCGCCTGGCGGCGGCGCGGCTCCTCTAGGGAGGCGTATCGCCCGATGGGGGCAATCTCTTGACCATTGTCCCGGCAGGTTCATTCAGTAACGCCGTAAGGGCTGGGGGTATGACGCCATGCGCGGGATCATCATCGGGGTCGCCTTGGCGATCGCCGCGGCAGGGACCGCGCGGGCGGCCGACTATGTGGTCGTGAAGTCCACCGACCCCGCGATCAAGGCGGGCCTGACCTTGAGCGCCGGCCAGAGGGTGAACCTGGCCCCCGGCCAGACCCTGACCCTCATCGCCGCCGCGGGCGACGTGACGACCCTCAAGGGCGGCGCTGCGGGCGCCGTAGCCCCGGTGCGGCGTTCGCAGGGCGATTCGGCGCGTCTCGAGGCCTTGCGCGTCCTGATCGATCCGCCGCCTACGGGCCGCACCTTCGGCGGCCGCCGCGGCGGCGTCTGCCCGGATCCGACGACGTTGAAGACGCTGGACGACATCCTGGCCGTTCAGAGGGGCGACTGCGCCCGAGCCGCCCGCGCTGCGCTCGAGGCCTACGCGACCAAGAACTAGGGACCGGTGTAGAGCTCGCCCAGCGCCATCGCGGCCTTGCCGCGCGCCTGGTCCAGCTCGTCTCTGACGGCGCCTGCCGCCACCTCGGGTGCGCGCTTGCCGTCGATGCGGGCCAGCGTCGCGCGCAGAACCTTCGGCTCGTCGGGCGTCGCCAGCGCCACCACATTATCGACCCCGAAGGGCGCCGCAGCCTTGGTGCGCGCCATCACCACGCGCGTGTCGCCCGCCGCCATCCGGCCGTCGCCGTCGTCCTCCAGCGGATAGAGCCTCTGCACCGTGCCGTCGCCGGCGAGGTTGAAGGCGGTGAGGTAGACGGCCGCGCCCCGATGGGTGACCGCCAGGTCTACGCTCTCGCCGGCCTTGTAGAGCTGACCGGGCGGACGCGGGCCGATCGCCACCTTCAGCTGCCGTTCGTTGGCCACGCCGGCCAGCTCGCGGACCACCCGGCGCTTGACGATGACGCCCGCCAGAGCCTCGGCGCTGGTCAGGTTCTCGGCGACCCGGTCGCCCTTCGAGTCGGTGACCCAGCCTTCCTTGGCCGACCATGTCAGATCGGGCGCGCCGCGCGGGATCGAGGCCCAGGGCCCCTTGCCGCCCAGCAGGTCTGCGGCCTGGTCGTCCGCGGCCTTGACCTGGATGGGACGCTCCTCGGGCGGTGGCGCCTTCAACGGCTGGAACACAACGCTGCGTTCGTTGCGCGGCGGCACCGACGTGGAGGCCCACTGCTGGGTCGAGGAAAGCTCTCGCGTGCGGGTCTCCAGGCTGGAGGCCAGCTCCACCAGCGACAGCTTCCCGTCGTCGTCCAGGTCCGCCGCCAGGTTGCCGTTTGACCGGCGCTCCTTGAGCGCGCCCTCGAGCGCGTAGGTCAGCAGGCCGCGAGAGGGCGAATCCCCCTGCGGCAGAGGTCCTTCCAGGGCGAACTGGTTGTCCTGAGCGGCGCCCACATAGACCAGGTTCGGCGGCAGCCCCCCCGCGGGCGCCTTCGCCGCCGGATCCGGCGGACCGGGCGGCAGGGCGATGGCCAGGGCGCTCGGCAGCGCCTGGCGGGTCTTGAACACGCTGCGGCCGACCGCCCGGTTCATGGTGCCCGAGTGGCATGCGTCGGCGATCTGCAGGACGTTGACCGTGGACGGGAAGAAGTTGGTCAGCCAACCGCGCAGGTCGTCGTCGAGGATGAACTGGTTTGTGTCGGGCTTGGCCGCGCGGAATCCGCCCAACACCAGGAACTCATCCATGCCGTCGGTCTCGCTGGCGTCAGCCGAGCGGGCCTGTGCCCCGTGGCCGGCGTAGAAGAAGATCACCCAGTCGCCGGGCTTGGACCGCTTGCCCAGACCCTCAAGGGCCGCGCGGACATTGGCCCGCGTGGCTTGGCTGTCCCGCAGCGAGATCACGTCCGTGGCGCCCTCCCCCTTCAGCACCGCGGTCAAGGCCGCCGCGTCGTTCGGCGGTCCCTCCAGCGAGGAGATCGGGGCGGTGTATTCGGAGACCGCCACCACCAGCGCGCGGATCTCCGCCCGGGCGGGAGCCGCCCCGGCGATGATGGCCGCCGCAACGCCGGAAACCAGAGCCGTCAGCCCGCGCATCCTGCCCTCATCCTGCTTCCTCGCTGATACGACCAGAGTGCCACGCCGGCTTCAGAGAACCTAGGCGAACGGCGCGCGTGTCGGCCGACCCTGTGGCGTTTGGGCGCACAGCCTCGACGTCGGGCCCTTAAGCAACCTCCGTCACACCCCATCCGCATGAAGGCTCGCGCCCAGTTCCCGAGTTCGAACCCGCCGGCGGCCAGGGGTCCCCGCGGCCTGCTTCGCACCTCATTCATCCGCAAGGTCGTAGGCCTGTCGCTCGTTTCGACGGTCGGCGCACTCATCCTGGCCCTCGCGATCTTCCTGTCGCTGGCCTGGCGGGCGGACGAGGCCGACCTGATCTATGACCAGGGCGAGGTCGGCCGGCACATGGCGAACGCTCTCGTGGGCCCCGGCGGCGCCACAGAGGCGCGCAGCATCTACCGCTCTTCCGAAGGCATGGCCTGGGCGGCCTACTATCCGACCGGCGGCCCCCCAATCCTATTCGTGCCTGAGGACGAGCGGGTGACCCTGGCGGCCCCGCTCGGCGTGGTGACGATGCAGAGCGCAAAGCACGCCCACGGCGCCGACATCCACGTTCCAGTCGTCGCGAATGGTCGTCGGCTGGGCGAGTTGGTGATCCGGGCGAGCAACGAAGAAATCAGGGCCACGCTTCGTCGCAATGCCCTCATCGCCGGCGGGCTGTCGCTGTTGGCCACCTTGTTCGCCGGGGTCCTGTCCGCGTTGCTGGCGGTCCGCACCCTGGCTCCCCTGCACGCGCTCAACCTCGCAATCGAAACCGTCCGCCGAACCAGGGACTTCGGTGCTCCTGTCCCCGTCGTCAGCGAGGACGAAATCGGCCGCCTCACCGAGAACTTCAACGCCTTGCTCGCGGACCTCGAAATCTACAGCGACAGCCTGAATGACGCCCTGATCGAGGTCACCGCGGCGCGCGACTCCGCCGAGGACGCGACCCGGTTGAAGTCGGAGTTCGTCGCGAACATGAGCCACGAGATCCGCACGCCCTTGAACGGGGTCCTGGGCATGGCCCAGGTCCTGGCCAATTCCTCCATGACCGCCGAGCAACACGAGCAGTTGGACGTGATCCGCAAGTCCGGCGCCTCGCTGCTGGCCGTGCTCAATGACGTCCTCGACTTCTCGAAGATCGAGGCGGGCCGGCTGGAGATCGAGGCCGAACCGTTCGACATTGAGGAGGTCGCCGGGGGCGCCTACGCCGTCTTCACCACGGCCGCGAACAGCAAGGGGCTCTCGTTCGGCCTGCGAGTCGCCGAGACCGCGAAGGGGATGTGGCGGGGCGACTCCGTGCGCGTGCGCCAGTTGCTGTACAACCTCATCTCCAACGCTATCAAGTTCACCGACGAAGGCGAGGTGGTGGTCGTCATCGATCGGGCGCTGGAGGGCGAGCGCGACGAGCTCATCATGTCGGTATCCGACACGGGCGTGGGCGTGGCGCCCGAAAACCTGCCGCGGCTGTTCGAGAAATTCACCCAGGCCGACAGCTCCACCACGCGCCGCTACGGCGGCACCGGCTTGGGCCTGACCATCTGCCGACACATCTCCGAGCTTATGGGCGGCACAATCGACGCCCGCAGCGAAGCGGGACGCGGAACCACGTTCGTGGTCCGCCTTCCGCTCGAACACCTGGGCGCATCGCCACCTCCGCCGGCGGCGGAATTGGAGCTGGATGGTGAGCCGGTCGACCTCGGCGCGCTGCGCGTCCTGGCCGCCGAGGACAACGTGACGAACCAGCTGGTGCTCAGGACCATCCTGCATTCCCTGGGGGTCGTTCCCGTGGTCGTCGCCGATGGGCGCCAGGCCGTGGACGCGCTGGCCGAGGCGAACTTTGATCTGGTCCTGATGGATATCCAGATGCCCGTCCTGGACGGGGTCGCGGCGACGCGGGAAATCCGCGCCAAGGAAGGCTCGGAAGGGCGGCGGAGCCGCATCGTC
>NZ_CADEGK010000014.1 GCF_902826855.1 uncultured Phenylobacterium sp.
GCGGATTGGAGCGCTGCGGCGGGAGAGCGCTCTTGCGATGACGCTCTGACCCACCGTCCGGAACGGGGCCGACAGCCGGCGCGCCGGTGGACCGTCGTAGCCCGCCGCAGCGGGCTCAATATAGGGCGAACGCGCGTCGCTTACAGCTTCGGCCGGTCGGCGAGGTCCTGGCCGGTGATCTGGTAGTGGACCAGCTCGGCGATGTTGGTGGCGTGGTCGCCGATGCGTTCCAGATTCTTGGCGATGAACAGCAGATGCGTCCCGTCGCCGACCGTGCCGGGATGGTTGATCATCCCGCTGACGATGTTCTGCAGGACCGCGTCGTGGCGCTCGTCGATCTCGGTGTCCTTCAGCCAGACGGTGTAGGCCCCCTGGGCGTCGTCCTGGCGGAAGGCGCCCACCACCGCGGCCAGCCGGTCTCCAACCAGCCGCCCGAGGTCCACAATGGGTTCGACCTGATCCTGCGCGCCGGCGGTGTCCATCCGCCCGACCCGCTTGCCGATGTTCTTCGCCAGGTCGCCGCAGCGCTCCAGCTGCATCGCGATCTTCATGGCCGCGATCGGGCGGCGCAGGTCGTCGGCCATGGGTTGGCGCAGGGCGATGAAGCGCACGGCGTTGCGCTCGATCTCGGCGTCCTGGATGTCGAGTGCATCGTCCGCGCGGACCACCTTGGCGGCGGCCTTGAGGTCGTGGCGGTTGAAGACGTCCACGGCGGCGCGAACCTGCGCCACCGCCAGGTCGCCCATCGCCGCCACCGCGTGGGCCAGCACTTCCAGGTCCGTATCGACCGCCTTGAAGGTGTGGGACATGCGGAGCGCTCCTAGCCGAACCGGCCGGTGATGTAGTCGCGGGCCCGGGCGGTGACCGGGTTGGTGAACACCTGCTCCGTCTCACCGAACTCCACCAGCGTGCCCAGGTACATAAAGCCGGTGTGGTCGGAGAGGCGCGCGGCCTGGCCCATGTTGTGAGTGACGATCACCACCGTGTACTCGCTCTTGAGGTCGGCGATGGTCTCCTCCAACCTGGCGGTGGAGATGGGGTCGAGCGCCGAGGCGGGTTCGTCCAGCAGGAGAACCTCGGGCTTCACTGCGATGCCGCGCGCCACGCACAGGCGCTGCTGCTGGCCGCCGGAGAGACCCAGGCCGGACTCCTTCAGCTTGTCCTTGACCTCGTCCCACAGGGCCGCGCGGCGCAGGGCCTCTTCGACGCGGTTGGCCATGTCCGCCTTCGACAGTTTCTCGTACAGGCGAACGCCGTAGGCGACGTTGTCGAAGATAGACATCGGGAACGGTGTCGGCTTCTGGAACACCATGCCGATCCGGGCTCGCACGGCCGCCACGTTGGCCCGCGGCGACAGCACGTCCTCGCCGTCCAGCAGGATCTGGCCGGAGGCCTTCTGCCCGGGATAGAGGCTGTACATGCGGTTCATGGTCCGCAGCAGGGTGGACTTGCCGCAGCCGGACGGTCCGATCAGCGCCGTCACCGCGTTGGCGGCGAAGGAGACGTTGACGTCGAACAGGGCCTGCTTGGCGCCGTAGAAGAAGTTCAGGTCCTTGATGGCGAGCTTCACCGTGTCCGGCGCGATCTCGAGGATGGCCGTCTCAGGCGGGGATTCGAGTTGGACGTTCATGACGATCGGGTGTTCCCCCGGAGCAGGATGCGGGCGAGCATGGTCACGACCAGCACCGTGGCCGTGATCAGGAGGGCGGCGGTCCAGGCGAGCCGGCGCCAGTCGTCGTAGGCGGTCAGGGCGAAGTTCGCGATCACCACCGGCAGGTTGGCCGTGGGCTTGGTCAGGTCAAGGCTGAGGAACTGGTTGTTGAGCGCGGTGAACAGCAGCGGCGCGGTTTCGCCGCTGATCCGAGCGAACGCCAGGAGTGCGCCGGTGAGCATCCCGCTGCGCGCCGACTTCCAGATGACCGTGAAGATGGTGCGCCAGACCGGCGCGCCCAAGGCGACACTGGCTTCCCTTAGAGCCGTCGGCTGGAGGCGCAGCACGTCCTCGGTGGTGCGGGTAATTACTGGGGCGGCGATGAGGCCCAGGGCGACCGCGCCGGCGAACCCCGAGAAGCCCTTCAGCGGCGCCACCAGGATCTCGTACACGAACAGGCCGACCAGGATCGATGGCGCCGAGAGAAGCACGTCGTTCAGGAAGCGCACCACCTTGCCGTATCGGCTGTCGCGGGCAAACTCGGAGAGCCACGTGCCGGCGAGGAACCCCACCAGCGCGGCGCCGATCATGGCCAGGACGCACATCATCACCGAGCCCAGGATGGCGTTCAGCAGCCCGCCCTCGTTGCCAGGCGCGGGCGTCGACTTCGTGAAGACGTTGAGGTCGAGCCCACCCACGCCCTTGGTCAGCAGCGACCAGAGGATCGCGGCCAGGGCGACGAGCGCGACGCCCGTCGCAACCCAGCAGGCGCTCAGGAATACGATCTCGCCCAGGCGTCGGGACAGGCGCGGGGCTGCGGCGGCCATACTCATAGGTTCTGCTGCCGTCCAATGAGGAGGCGGGCGAGCGCCAGCACCGTGAAGGTAATCACGAACAGCACGAGACCGAGCGAGATGAGGGCGGCGAGATGCAGCTCGCCGGTGGCCTCGGTGAACTCGTTGGCGATGGTCGAGGCGATGGTCGATCCGGGCGAGAACAGCGAGGTCGGGAAGCCGTGCGCGTTGCCGATGACGAACGTCACCGCCATGGTTTCGCCCAGGGCGCGGCCCAGCCCCAGCATGACCGCCCCGATGGCGCCGGTGCGCACGTACGGGAGGCTGACGTTGCGGATCACCTCGAAGGTGGTCGAACCCAGGCCGTAGGCGCTTTCGCGGACTGTGGCCGGGATGGTCATCAGGAGCTCGCGCATGGTCGCGGCGATGAACGGCAGGATCATGATCGCCAGGATCACCGAGGCCGTGAAGATGCCGGCGCCGTTCGGGATGCCGGCGGTGAGCTTCTCCCAGAGGGAGCCGGGCTTGGCCGACATCATCATTGGCATCTGGACGTGCTTGGCGAACCACGGCGCGAAGACGAAGAGGCCCCACATCCCGTAGACGATGGACGGGATGCCGGCGAGCAGCTCCACCGCCGTGCCGATGGTGCGGCGCAGGATGGGCGGGCAGAGCTCCACCAGGAAGATGGCGATGCCGAACGCCAGCGGCAGGGCGAGGAGCAGCGCAAGCCCAGCGCTCACCACCGTGCCGACGATGGCCCCCGCGGCGCCGTACACCTCCTGCACCGGATCCCATTCGGCGCTGGTGAAGAAGGCGAAGCCGAACTTCGACAGCGCCGGCCAGCCGCCGATGACCAGCGAAATGACCAGTCCGCCGAGCGCCGTCAGCAAGAGGGTTGCAGCCGAGAAGCAGAGGATCTCGAAGGCCCGATCCCAACCGGTCCCGCGCGCGGAACGCGGCGGCGCGGCGGGGACGGCGACGGGAACATCGACAGTCACGCTCATCGGTCGTCCTGCCGTCTGGGTGACACCCGCGCACTCCCGTGGTGACGATCTCGCTCTCGCTCTATCGGGGCCGGATGACAGTTGAGCGAAGGTTGCGTGACAGTTCGGTGACGCCGCGCGCGGCGCACGCTATGTAGCCGCCGCACCCTGCTCCGCCGCCGTCGACACGAGGTCACATGCTCAGATGGTTCCAGGCCCTCATGCCCAAGGAGGGCCGGTTCTTCGACCTGTTCGAGAAGCATGCGGCGACGCTGTGCGCCGGCGCCCGGTCCCTCGACAGCCTGCTGGAGGGTGGCGCATCGGTGCCGGACCACGGCGCGGCGGTGGCCCGGCACGAGAACGACGCCGATGAGGTCACCCGCGAGGTGATGCTGCACGTAAGGCGCACCTTCATCACGCCCTTCGACCGGGCCGACATCATCGACCTGATCACCTCGATGGATGACGCCATCGACCAGATGCACAAGACGGCCAAGGTCACCGCCCTGTTCGAACAGCGGACCTTCCAGCCTGACATGAAGCGGCTGGGCGAGGTGATCGTGCAGACAGCGGATCTGACCGCCGAGGCGGTCCCGCTCCTGCGCTCGATGCGGTCCCACGCCGCGCGCCTGAACGAGATCACCGAGGCGGTGAAGGACCTGGAGGAACAGTCGGACCGACTCTACGACACCGGCATCGCCGCCCTCTACAAGGAAGTCGGCAAGCACGACCCGATGGCCTACATCATCGGCGCTGAGATCTACGACCACCTCGAGAAGGTGGTCGACCGCTTCGAGGACGTGGCCAACCGGATCAGCAGCGTGCTGATCGAACACCTCTAGGCTGGCGGATGGACTATTCCACCGCGGGCCTGCTGCTGATCTTCCTGATCGGCGTCGCGCTCGCCTTCGACTTCCTGAACGGCCTGCACGACGCAGCCAACTCCATCGCCACGATCGTCTCGACGCGGGTCCTGTCGCCGCGATGGGCGGTCATCTGGGCCGCCTTCTTCAACTTCATCGCGTTCCTGTTCTTCGGCCTCCACGTGGCCAACACAGTCGGCAAGGGCATCATCTCGGCCGACATCGTAAGCGATGCGGTGATCTTCGGCGCGCTGGGCGGGGCGATCACCTGGAACGTGGTGACCTGGCTGGCGGGCATTCCTTCGTCGTCCTCCCACGCCCTGATCGGCGGCCTGCTGGGCGCCGGGATCGCCAAGGCGGGGTTCGAGGGCGTGATCTGGAGCGGCGTGCTGAAGACCGTCGCGGGGATCGTGGTGTCCCCGGCCCTGGGCTTCGGGCTGGCCATCGTCCTGGTGCTGATCGTCTCCTGGCTGTTCGTGAAAGCCACGCCGGCCCTGGCCGACGGCGCCTTCCGCAAGCTGCAGTTCGTGTCAGCGGCGATGTTCTCCCTCGGTCACGGCGGCAACGACGCGCAGAAGACCATGGGGGTGATCACCGTCCTGCTGTTCTCCCATGGCAAGCTCTCCGGCGAGTTCCACGTGCCCTTCTGGGTGGTGATCAGCTGCCAGGCGGCCCTGGCCCTGGGCACCCTGTTCGGGGGCTGGCGGATCGTCCACACGATGGGGTCCAGGATCACCCGGCTGTCGCCGCAGCAGGGCTTCTGCGCCGAGACAGGCGGGGCGATCACCATCTTCCTGGCCACCTACATCGGCGTCCCGGTCTCGACCACCCACACCATCACCGGCGCGATCGTGGGCGTAGGCGCAGCGCGGCGCGCGGCCGCGGTCCGCTGGAACGTGGCCTCGCGCATCGTCTGGGCCTGGGTGATCACCCTGCCCTCCTCCGCCCTGGTGGCGGCGGGATTCTACGGGCTGGCGCGGGTGTTGGACCGGGTGTTCTAGGACGCCGGCGGCGTGAAGACGGGCTTGCCGTCCGGACCGACGATGTCCGCCCAGCTGGCCCGCGCGCGCGCCTTCAGATCCGCCGGCAGCGGCACGTAGGCCAGTTCGCCGGCCGACGCGTCGCCGTTCGTGTAGGCCCAGTCGAAGAAGGCCAGCGCAGCCGCGCCGGCCGCGGCTTTGTCCTGCTTCTTGTGCATCAGGATGAAGGTGGCGCCGGTGATCGGCCATGCCCCCTGCCCCGGCTGATTCACCAGCAGCAGATAGAAGCCAGGGGCCTTGGACCAATCGGCCCCGGACGCCGCGGCCGCAAAGCTCGCCGCCGTCGGCGTCACGAACGCGCCGCCGGCGTTCTGCAGGCTGGCCGTGGGCATGCCGTTCTGTTTGGCGAAGGCGTATTCGACATAGCCGATGGCGCCGGGCGTCTGCTTGACGAAGGCCGAGACGCCGTCGTTGCCCTTGCCGCCCAGGCCGACGGGCCAGGAGAGCGCATCCGCGGCCCCGACAGAGGCCCACTGCGGCGCCACGGCCGCGAGATAACTGGTGAACAGGAATGTGGTCCCGGACCCATCCGACCTGTGCACCACGGTGATCGGCAGGTTGGGTAGGGCGAGGCCGGGGTTGGCCGCGGCCAGCGCGGGGTCGTTCCACTTCTTGATCTTGCCCAGGAAGATGTCGGCCAGTTGCGGGCCGGTCAGCTTGAGTTGACCGTTCGCCACGCCCGGCAGGTTCACCACCGGCACGACGCCGCCGATCACCGTGGGGAATTGGGCGAGACCCGCCTCTTCCAGTTCGGCCGGTTTCAGCGGCTTGTCACTGGCCCCGAAGGCCACGGTCTTGGACTTGATCTGCTTGATGCCGCCGCCCGACCCGATGGCCTGGTAGTTGAGGAGGCGGCCAGTGGCGGCTTTCTGCATCTCCGCCCACTTGGCGTAGAGCGGCGCGGGGAACGTGGCGCCGGCGCCGGAAATCTCGGTCAGGGCGGCGGGCTTGGCCGCGCCGCCGGCCTTGTCGGGCTGGTTGCAGGCGGTCAGGGCGAGGCAGGCGGCGAGGCCGAGTGCGAACGTGCGGATCATGGGAGCTCCAGGGCCGACAGGCGATGCGCCACAGCCCTACGTCACTTCCACGACAGTTCGATGACGCCGGGCCGCCCGGCTAGATCGTCCCCATCGCGGTCCACATGGCCATGGCCAGGCCCAGCGCGCGCATGTCGCCCTGGGTCGTGGCCCCCATCTTGTTCATGGCGTAACCGAAGGTGGTGCGGGCATCCATGTCGATGATGATCAGCGAACCGCCGTAGCCGCCCCAGTACATGCTGCCGGGGTTCGGCAGCGGCAGCATCCCGCCGGCCAGGCCGAAGCCCAGGCCGAACCGCGCCGGGCCTCCGAGAACCAGGTCCTGGCCCTCGACCTGCAGCTCCAGGGCCTTGCGGCAGCCGGCCTCGGACATGAAGCGCTTGCCCTTGGCGACGCCGCCGTTGGCCAGGATCATGTGCACTTCGGCCACCGAGCGCGCGTTGCCCGTGCCGCCGGCGGCCGGGATCTCGGCGCCGCGCCAGCCCCGCGTCTTGGTGGCCGAGATGTCGATGACCGGGTTCGACATGCTGCGCTGGATTTCGTTCGGGGTGTAGCCGGCTGGCGGCGGCGGGGCCGGCGGCGGCGGGATCAGCTCGGCGACGCGGTGGTCTTCCGACGCCGGGAGACCGATCCAGAAATCCGCGCCCAGAGGCTCGGCGATCTCCTCGCGGAAGACGGCGCCGATCGACTTGCCGGTGACCCGGCGAACGACCTCGCCCACCAGGTAGCCCTGGGTCAGGGCGTGATAGCCAGGCGCGGTCCCGGCCGGCCAGTACGGCGCCTGGGCCGCCAGCAGGCTGGTGGCCTTCTCCCAATCGTAGAGGTCGGCGGTGGTGACCTTCTCCCGCCAGCCGGAAAGGCCGGCCGAATGGCTCATCAGGTGGCTGACCTTGATGTCGCCCTTCCCATTGGCCGCGAACTCGGGCCAGTACTTCGCCACCGGCGCATCGAAGTCGAGCCCGCCGCGGTCGGCCACCAGCAGCGCTGTCAGCGCACACATCGTCTTGGTGGTCGAATAGACGTTGACGATGGTGTCCCGTTCCCAGGCCTGAGTCTCGGCCGCGTCGGCGAAGCCGCCCCAGAGGTCGACGACGATTTCGCCCTCGACCGTGGCGCAGAACGAGGCGCCTACCTCATCGGCCGAGGCCAGGTTCTCTTCGAACTGGGTGCGGACCGCCGCATAGCGGTCGTGGGTCACGCCTTGCACCGAACCGTCGGCCATATTTCGCCTCCCTGACGTTTTCACCACCGTGGCAGGCGGGCGCCAGGGAAGCCTAGGGGGTTCGCCCAGAAAGAATCCAGGCCGAGAGGTCGGCGACCACCTCGAAGCCCAGGCTCGCATAGAGTGGGCGGCCAGCCTCGGTGGCCGAGAGGTAGAAGCGTTGGACCCCACGGCCCCGGAAATCCTGCATCACCTGGGTGAGCAGGGACCGGCCGTGGCCCTTGCGCTGCTGCGCCGGCCAGGTGGCCATCAACGAGATCCCCGCGGTGTTCCCGATGGGCGTCACGGAGACAGCGCTCATCGGCTGATCACCGTCCCAGGCGATGTAGGTCTCCACACCCGATGTGGCGGTGAGCCCCACGTCGATGCATCTGGCGATCGCGTCGCGCGGCGCATCGAACGCGGCGGCGGCAAGGTCGCCTGCGATGCCCACCAACTGCGTCCCGAGCGCCCGACTGACCTTCGTTGAAGGGCTTCGCAGCAAGGGCGTGTCAGCGCGCAGCACCATCAGCGGCGCCATACCCACGTAGGTCAGGCCCAACGCCGTCGCGACCGGCGCAATCGCCGGCGCCACCTGGGGACTGAGGGTAGCCAGCAAGGGCAGGCCTCGCGCCCTGGCCCGGGCGATCGACCGGACGAAGAAATCCTCGGCATCCAGGTCGGGGCCCAGCGTCAGCATGTTGAAATCCGCGAGGGGCTCGCCGGTCAGCCCCAGCACGCTGTTATGGCTCAAGTGAAGCTCCACCCCGGGCACGTCGCCCATCTGGGCGACGAGGGCGCGCCCACAAAGCCGGATCAGCGCTTCGCTTTCGTCCATGAGTTTCGTCCCCCCGCCCGGCGCGCGGTCGTTGCGTCGGGCGCGAACGCCCCGGCCCCAAACGCACCATGGCCGGCGGTGAGGCCGGCCATGGCGGTCGTGGTTCGATCAGCGAGCTTAGCGGTAGACGGGCCGCTTGTCCGGTCCGACGACCCGCATCCAGGACTTGCGCACCAGGTCCTTCACGCTCTGCGGCATGGGCAGGTAGTCCAGTTGGACGGCCTGGGCGTCGCCGTTCTTGTAGGCCCAATCGAAGAAGGCCAGGACCTCGCGGGCGCGGGCGGGGTTCTCTGGCTTCACGGGCACCAGGATGAAGGTCGCCGCCGTGATCGGCCAGGCCTCGGCGCCCGGCTGGTCGAGCAGCAGCAGGTAGAAGCCCGGCGCCTTGGCCCAGTTGGCGTTCGCCGCCGCAGCCGAGAAGTTGGCGGCGGTGGGGTTAACGAACTTGCCCGCCTTGTTCTGCAGCTGGGCGTAGGTGAGGTTGTTCTGCTTGGCGAAGGCGTACTCCACATAGCCGATCGCCCCCGGCGTCTGCTTCACATAGGCCGCGACGCCATCGTTGCCCTTGCCGCCCAGGCCGACCGGCCACTTCACCGAGTCGTTGGCCCCGACCTCGGCCGCCCAGCGCGGGGCCTTCATGGTCAGGTAGGTCGTGAACACGAAGGTGGTGCCCGAGCCGTCCGAGCGGTGGACCACGGTGATCGGCAGGTTCGGCAGCGCCACGCCCGGGTTGGTCTTCGCGAGCAGCGGGTCGTTCCACTTCTTGATCACGCCGCGGAAGATGTCGGCGATCTGCGGCCCGGTCAGCTTCACCTGGCCCGAGCGGATGCCCGGCAGGTTCATCACCGGCACAACGCCACCGATCACGGTGGGGAACATGGCGAAGCCGTTGGCGGCCAGGTCGTCCGGCTTCATCGGCTTGTCCGTGGCGCCGAAGTCGACGGTCCTGGCGGTGATCTGGCGGATGCCGCCGCCGGAGCCGATGGCCTGGTAGTTCAGCCGGTTGCCGGTCTGGGCGCGGTAGGTCTCGGCCCACTTTGCATAGACCGGCGCCGGGAAGGTTGCGCCGGCGCCGGAGATGTCGGCGGCCCGGGCCGCCCCGGGGCCGGCCAGGGCCGCGACCGCCAAGATCGCGGTGATGTAGCGTTTGAACATGGAAATCCCCTCGTCGAGGGCGCAGGTCGCGCGCCCGTTCGGGGGCCGGTGTATTGACGTCCCACGACTCTCACGTGACGTCCGTCCTTCAGTTTGATGACAGTGGCATTGTCACAAATCTGTTTTCCAACCTTTGTCGTAAGGTCGCATACGGAGCCTAGGAACCGCCTCGTCGAAGCCGCCGCTCGGGTGGCCAAAGAGGGGTTTCTCAGATGGTGTTGTCACTGAAGCGCGGCGCGCCCGCGTGGCTGGGCGCAAGTCTCGCCGGCCTGCTGCTCTGCGGTGTGTCCAGCACCGCCTTGGCCGCCCCCGCCGCCGACGCCAAGCTGCAGTCGATGCAGAGTCAGCTGGACGAGTTGCGCGGTCAGCTGACCGCCCTGCGCGCGTCGGGCCAGGCGCCCGACACGCGCCTGTCGGCCATCGAGCAGCAGCTCAGCGCAATGGCCGCCCAGCTGGCGGAAATGAAGACCGAGCAGGAGACCGCGAGCGCCGGCATCGCTACCCTGCAGCAGCCTCCCGCGCCCGCCGCCGTCACCGCAAAGTTGTCGAACGGCAAGCCGTCCTTCGCCACCACGGACGGGCGCTTCACCGCCAACATCCGGGCGATCCTGATGATGGACGCGGGCAAGTACTTCCAGGACGGCAACCTGCCGGCCAGCGTGACCAACCGCGACCTCAACGAGGGGGTCAACTTCCGCCGCGCGCGGATCGGTTTCGACGGCAAGCTGTTCGGCGACTTCGACTATGCCTTCGTCTACGAATTCGGTGGCTCAGGCGCCGAAGAGGCGGGACGTCTCTACGAGGCCTCGGTGACCTACACCGCGCTGAAGCCGTTCCGGATCAAGGTCGGCGCATTCGAGCCCAACGTGGGCCTGGCGGCCGCCACCTCGACGAGCCAGATGGTGCTGCTGGAACGCCCGGCCCCGGCCGAGGCCGCCCGCAACGTCGCCGCCGGCGACTCGCGCGCCGCCTTCCAGGTGTCCGCCGCCGGTGGGTTGGGCAGCGAGAGCGGCTTGGCGGCCTCCTGGCTCGCTTCCACCGCCTTCACCGGCAATGTCCTCGGCGGCGCCCAGCAGTTCGACGAGCAGACCGGGTGGCTCGCGCGCGCGGTGGTGGCTCCCTATTCCGGCCAGGATTGGCAGGCCCACCTCGGCGCCAACGTCCAGTACGTGATCCAGCCCAACGACGCCCTCGGCCCGGCCGGCGCGGGCGCGCGCTATCCCATCCAGATCCGCGATCGGCCCGAACTCCGCCTGGACGGCACGCGCCTCATCGACACGGGCGGGATCGACGCCGAACACGCCACGGTCTACGGCGGCGAGGCGGCCGTCCAGGTGCGGAACTTCCTCTTGGAGGGCGAGGTCTTCCGCTACGAGATCGAGCGCCGCAACAGCCTGCTGCCCGATCCGAAGTTCCGGGGCTGGTACGTACAGGGCTCTTGGGTCCTGACCGGCGAGCCGCGCCCCTACAACCCCATGGAGGGTCGCTTCGAGGCGCCGAAGCAGGCGTACAACTTCAATCCCGCGGCCGGCACCTGGGGCGCCTTCGAACTCGCGGCCCGCTATTCCGACCTGGACCTCAACTACCGCGAGGGCGCGCCCGGTACGACGACGGCGGCGGCCCTCGGCGCGGTGCGGGGCGGCGAGCAGAAGATCTACTCGATGGGCGTCAATTGGTATCTGAACCCTGCGATGCGGCTCATGCTGAACTATCAGCACGTCAAGATCGATCGGCTGGGGGGGACTGGCCTGCAAGTGGGCCAGACCTTCGACGCCGTGGCGGCGCGCGGCCAAGTCACCTTCTAGTCCGTCCGCCTCCCCTCTCCGCCTTCGCCGCCGCGGTGCTCCGCGGCGGCGTTTTCTTGCCTTCAAGAGACCGTCACGGGTCGGACATCGCGGCGCGATAGGGTCCCGGCGTGCGCATCCCCTCGCGCATCTCTCCACGGCCGCCCCGAAGGCCGGATGGGGCCGCGACCCTCCCCCGGGGTCGCGGCCTTTTTTTCCCCGGGGATCGCTAGGCTGCTAGGGGAACCGGGCGCGGCGCCCGCGCCTTGCGCGCCTCCAGCCACGGTATGATCCGCATCGACCCGTCGAAGTCCTCGACGACGGCCGTGCAGCTTTCCACCCAGTCGCCGTCGTTGAGATAGACGATCCCGCCCAACTCGCGCCTCTCGGCCTTGTGGATGTGCCCGCAGATGACGCCGCAGACGCCCCGCCGCCGGGCCTCGTCGGCCATGGCGGTCTCGAACTGGTCGATGAAGGCGACGGCGTCCTTCACCTTGTGCTTCAGGAAGGCCGAGAGGCTCCAGTAGTTCAGACCCAGAATCTTGCGCGCCCGGTTGAAGTGGGTGTTGAGCGCGATCAGCGCCCGGTAGCTCCAGTCCCCCAGCAAGGCCAACCACTTGGCGTTCTGGACCACGCCGTCGAACTCGTCACCGTGGGTGACCAGGTAGCGCCGCCCGTCCGCCGCCTCGTGGATCGCGTCGCGGGCCACCACCACGCCGCCGAAGTGGACGCCGCAGAAGTCGCGGATGACCTCGTCGTGGTTGCCGGGGATGTAGACGACGCGGACGCCCTTGCGCGCCATCCGCAGGATCTTCTGCACCACATCGTTGTGCGCCTGGGGCCAGAACCAGCCGGAGCGCAGCTTCCAGCCATCGACGATGTCGCCCACCAGGTAGAGCGTCTCGCACTCCAGCTCGCGGATGAACTCCAGCAGGAGCTCCGCCTGGCAGCCGCGCGTGCCCAGGTGGATGTCGGAGATGAAGGCCGTGCGGCAGCGGACGGCAGGCGTGTTATCGGGCATGGCAATCCCCCAACGGTCGTGTGACCAGCGCTAGGGCGAGTCCGTGACGGGGCGGTGACCGCCGCCCCCTCAGCCGTCCTGATCCAAAGCGTAGCCCGCCGAACGCACGGTACGGATCAGGTCCGGCGCGTTCGGCAGCCGCAGGGCCTTGCGCAGGCGCCCCACGTGGACGTCGACGGTGCGGACCTCGACGTAGGTGTTGGCCCCCCAGACGGCGTCCAGCAGGCGCTCGCGGGTGAACACCCGGCCCGGCCGCTGCATCAGGAAATCCAGAAGGCGGTACTCGGTGGGGCCCAGATGGACATCTGTCCCGCCGCGGGTGACGCGGTGGCGGGCGCGGTCCAGGACCAGATCGGCGTACTCCAGCCGTTCCTCCACCAGCTCCGGGCGCGTCCGGCGCAGCAGCGCGCGGATGCGGGCGACCAGTTCGCTCATGGCGAAGGGCTTGACCACATAGTCGTCGGCGCCGGTGTCCAGGCCGCGGACCTTGTCGGTCTCCTCGCCGCGGGCGGTCAGCATCAGCACCGGCGTGCGCCGCGTCTCCACGCCCGCGCGCAGCTGGCGGCAGACCTCGACGCCGGAGACCTTGGGCAGCATCCAGTCCAGCACGATCAAGTCCGGCGGCTCCTCGGCGACCCGCAGCAGGGCCTCCTCGCCGTCGGCGGCGCGCTCCACGCGGAAGCCCTCCTTCATCAGGTTGTAGTCGAGGAGCGTCGCCAGAGCGTCCTCGTCCTCCACCACCAGGACATAGGGGATCACGATAGCGAAACCTCCGCGTCGGGCAGGCTGACCTTGGGCCGCTCGCCCGTCAGTTCCTGCCCGGTCATCTGGAAGTGCAGGATCTCGGCGATATTGGTGGCGTGGTCCCCGATCCGCTCGAGGTTCTTGGCGACGAACAGCAGGTGCGCCCCGGCGGCCACCTGGTCGGGCCGGCTGGTCATCAGGGCCAGCAGCTCGCGGAACAGGCTCTCGTAGTGCTCGTCAACCTCGCCGTCGCGGCGCCACACGTCGAGCGCCGGCTCCACGTCGCCGGCGGCGTAGGCGTCCAGCACCTCGCGCAGGCGGGCGGAGACCAGGCGGCCCATGCGCTCGATCGCGCCCGTCAGCGGCAGCAGCGGCTCGCCCGCCGAGAGCACCAGGCTACGCTTGGCGATGTTGCGCGCCAGGTCGCCGCAGCGCTCCAGGTTCATGGCCAGCTTCAGGGTGGAGATGGCGCGCCGCAGCTCGGCCTCGTCGGGGCTGTGGCGAGCGATCAACGCCACGGCGCGGCGCTCCACCTCGCTCTGCATTGTGTCCAGACGCAGGTCGCGGATGATCAGCGCCTGGGCCAGCGGCACGTCGCGGCGGACCACCGCGTCGACAGCGTCCACCACCTGGGCCTCCGCCAGGCCGCCCATGCGGATCACCTCGGCGACCAGCTGGCGAAGTTCAGCCTGCAGGGAACGTGTCACTTAAGCCCTCTCATGGAGGTGCAAACTACTGCGGTATGGCGACAGTTTTGCGACGGTCGCGGTCAGGAGGCCGCCACGGGCAGGTAGACGCTGAACGTGCTGCCCTCCCCCTCGGCGCTTTCCACGGCCAGCCCGCCACGGTGGCGGTTGACCACGTGCTTGACGATAGCGAGCCCCAGGCCGGTGCCGCCGCTGCGCTGGCCTTCCACTCGATAGAAGCGTTCGGAAAGCCGCGGCAGGTGCTGGCGCGCAATCCCCGGCCCGGTGTCGGTGACGCGCAGCACCACATAGGCCTGCCCCTCCGAGGCGTCGGGGGACAGCAGCGAAAGGCCCACGCCCGTACGGCTGGGCGCGCGTGCCGCCTCCACGGTCGGCGCCGATCGCAAGGCGACCCGCACCTGGCCCCCGCGCGGGGTGTACTTCACCGCATTGTCCACCAGGTTCTGGATCACCTGCACGAGCTGGTCGCGATCGCCGATGACCGAGCCGACGTCGTCGCCGGGGTCGATGGCGACCGTCACGCCCCGATCGGCGGTCAGCGGGCGCATGGCGTCGGAGACGTCCTGCACGGTACGCGCCAGGTCGACCTTGCCGGAGGGTGCGATGTGCTCGTTGAGCTCGATGCGGCTGAGCGAGAGCAGGTCGTCCACCAGCCGGGCCATGCGCGTGGCCTGCTGGGCCATGATGCCGAGGAACTTCTCACGCGCCTCAGGATCGTCCTTGGCATGGGTGCGGAGGGTCTCCACGAAGCCGGCCAGCGAGGCCAGCGGCGTGCGCAGCTCGTGGCTGGCGTTGGCCAGGAAGTCGGCGCGCATCCGTTCGGTGCGCCGCGCGTCGGTCTCGTCGCGCAACACGACGACCAACTGCTTGGCGGCCCCCGGCTCGGCCTCCAACGGCCTGGCGAAGGCGCGCCAGAAGCGCGGCTGCACGCCGATCGTCTCGAAGGCCACCTCGGCGCTGGTGGAGGTCGCGAGCGCATGCTCGATGGTCTCCAGCACCTCCGGCCGCCGCAGGGCCGCCCCCAGGGGCGCGCCGGCCAGCTCAAGGCGGAAGACCTCGCGGGCGGCCTGGTTGCCGTAGGCGATCTCCGGCGGCTCGCCGTCCGCGCCGCGCACCAGGATCACCGGTTCGGGCAGCAGTTCCAGGATCATCTGGGCCGCTGCGCCTGCCCCGGCCCGCTCCGGCATGTCAGGCTCCCGGGACGCCGAGCTGACGGGCGGCCTGGCGCAGGGTCTGCTGCTCGCCGGGCGAGCCGGCGAAGGCGCGGCTGGCCTCGCGGTACGCGGCCTGCGCCTCGCCCGTCTGGCCCAGGACCATGCGGGCTCGCATCAGCTGCTGCCAGCCGGCCAGGTCCCTGGGATTCTGCTTCAGCCTCGCGTCCAAGCCCGAGACCATGCCCTGGATCATTTGCTGGCGATCGGCCGGGCTCATGGTCTGGGCGGCGGCCATCTGCTCCTGGGTGGGACCGCGCGGGCTGGCGGCGGGCGCGGCGGCGAGCGGAGGCAGGCGCCCGGCGATGTCGATCTTCCGCTCGGCGGCCACCTTCTCCACGAAGCCGCGCACGTCGGCGGCCCACGGCGCGTCCGGCGGCGCGGACTTCAGGAGCGCGACCCAGTCGTTGATGGCGCCTTCGTGGTCGCCGGCCTGGTCGCGGGCCACGCCAAGGTAGTAGCGGGCGCGCGGGTCGGCGGGGTCGGCGGCGAGCGCCTTCCTGAACACGTCCTGCGCCACCGGCGTCACCGTGCCCTCCGACGCCAGCACCGTGGCCTCGCCCTGCGCCGACAGATAGTCGGCGTTGGTGGGATCCAGCGCGGCGGCGCGGCCGTAGGCCACGGCGGCCTCGGCGTTGCGCCCGGTCTGCAGGTAGGACCAACCCAGCATCCGCCAGCCCTCGGCGTTGCCGGGATTCTGCTGCATCTGGGTCTCGAGCTGGGCGATCACCGAGTCTGCGTCGGCGTGCGGTGCGCCGTTCGCGCCGGGCGCGCCGGGGGCCTGCGCGGCCTTCACCCCCGGGGCGGCGGCGACGTTGGGCTTGCCGATGGCCAGGTAGAGGCCAGTGCCCGCGAGGGTGACGATCGCGACCGTCCCCAGCGCCACATACAGCAGCGTCCGCTCGCTCAGCGGCCGCGCAGGCGTCACCGGCCGGCGGCCCTCAGCCAGCACGCGGCGCTTGAGGTCGGTCTTCAGCGCCTCGGCCTCCGGAGCTTCCAGCACGCCGGTCGCGGCCTGGGTCTCGATCTCGCCAAGCTGGGCCTTCAGCACGCCGAGGCTATCGTTGCGTTCAGCCGCGCGGGCGGCGTCGACGCGGCGGACAAGCGGGATGGCCAAGCCAACCGCCGCCAGCACCGTCATCAGGGTCAGGATCATCCAGAGCATTCAGCCGGCCCTATCACTGCTTGAGCGGTCGGTTTCCATCAGATCGGCCAGTTCGGCCTCCTCGCCGGCGCTGAGAGGCGCCGCCTTTCCCGGCGCGCGGCCGCGCATGTAGATCGCCGCGCCGATCCCGCCGGCCACCAGCACGACGAGCGGCCCGAACCAGAGCGCCAGGGTGTCCGGCCGAAGGGGCGGCTTCAGCTGCACGAAGCTGCCGTACCGCGCGACCAGGAACCCCTCCGCCTCCTCGTCGGTGTCGCCTGCGGCGATCCGCTCGCGCAGGATGATCCGCATGTCCTTGGCCAGTGCGGCGTCGGAGTCGTCGATCGACTGGTTCTGGCAGACCACGCACCGCATCTCCCGGGAGAGCGCGTGGGCCCGGGCCTCGAGCGCCGGGTCAGCCATCACCTCGTCCGGCTCGACGGCGTGGGCCGCCCCCGCCAGGGCGGCGGCGCTGGCCGCGATCAGCAGGAGCCGACTCAAGATTCCGCCCTCAGCCGTTGCAGCAGCGGGCCGATCTTCTGCTCCCAATCCTCGATGCTGATAGCGCCGATGTGGCGGTAGCGCACCTTGCCGGCCTTATCGATCACGAAGGTCTCCGGCGCGCCCGCGACGCCCAGGTCGATGCCGGTGCGGCCGCTCTGGTCACTGCCCACCCGCACGAAGGGATCCCCCCGCTCCGCCAGGAAGCCATAGCCAGCCTCACGCGTGTCCTTCCAGTCGACGCCGTGAATGATGACGCCCTCGCGCTTCAGGCGCATCAGCATCGGGTGCTCCAGCTTACAGGGCCCGCACCAGGAGGCGTAGACGTTCACCAGCATCGGCTCGCCGCCCAGATCGGTTGCGGCGAAGCCCCTCGAATCCTCGGGGCGCAGGGGCGGCAGGATGAACGCGGGCACGGGCTTGTCGATCAGGGCCGAGGGCAAAGCCGACGGGTCGCGTCGCAGGCCCACGAAGAACACGACCAGGACCACCACGAACAGGGCGATCGGCGCGAGAAACAGGACGCGCTTCATTCGGCGGCCATCGGCTGCGCCAGGGCCGGAGCCTTCACCGCCGCCCCCAGCCGCAGGCGCCTGTCGCTGAGAGACACCGCCCCACCGAGGGCCATGGTGAAGCCGCCCAGCCAGATCCAGACAATCAGCGGGTGATCCCAAAGCCGAACGACCACGCCGGCCGGAGATTCCTCCCCCACGGAGACGTACAGATTGCCCAGCGGCCGCACGTGGATGCCGGCCTCAGTCGTCTGGGTCTGGGCGGACGGGAAGAACCGCCGCTCACTGGAGAGCGTGAAGGGCGCGCCCTGGCCGGTCACCGTGAACCGGGCGCGGCGGGCCTCGTAGTTGGGTCCGTTCACATTCTCCAGCGCGGCCAGCGTCAGGGTGCGGCCGGCGAAGGCCACGGTGTCTCCCGGCCGCATCGAGACCACCTTGTCGGTCTCCCACGCCGTGACGGCGGTGATCCCGAGCACCAGGAGGCCCAGGCCGGCGTGCGCCAGGGTCAGGCCGACGATGGCCCGCGGCGTCGTGCGGATCGCGCGCCCGAGATATGCCCGGCCCGCCCACCAGCGACGCCCCAGAATCGCACCCGCCCCGGCCACCAGCCAGGCCGCCAGCGCCAGGCCGCCGGCGGCGATCACGCCCTTGAACCCGCCCAGCACGAGGCTCACCAGAAGCACGACGGCCGCGAGCGCCAGGGGTACGCGGACGCGGCGCAGGGCCTGGCGAAGGCTGTCGCGCTTCCAGTTCACCATCGGACCCAGCACCACCAGCACCAGGAGCGGCGCGGCGATGGGCACGAAGGTGCGGGCGTAGAACGGCGGCCCAACCGAAATCTTGTCGCCGGCCATCAGTTCGATGAACACCGGCTGAAACGTTCCCCAGAAGACGACCGCGCACAGCACGCTGAGGAACAGGTTGTTCAGAATGATACCGCCCTCACGCGAGACCGGCGTGAAGAAGGCGCCCGGCCGCAGAGCCTGGGCCCGCCAGGCGTAGAGCGCGAGGGAAAGGCCGGTGGTCGCCCCGATGATCGCCAGGATGTACACCCCGCGTTCCGGGTCGACGGCGAAGGCGTGCACGCTGGTCAGGATGCCGGAGCGCACCAGGAAGGTGCCCACCAGGCTCAGGGAGAAGGTGAGGATCGCCAGCAGGATCGTCCAGCTGACCAGGGCGCCGCGACGCTCCAGCACCAGGGCCGAGTGCAGGAGCGCGGTCCCCAGAATCCAGGGCATCAGGGAGGCATTTTCCACCGGGTCCCAGAACCACCAGCCGCCCCAGCCCAGCTCGTAGTAGGCCCAGGCGCTGCCCAGGGTGATGCCCAGCGTCAGCGGCACCCACGCCGCCAGCACCCACGGCCGCACCCAGCGCGCCCAGGCCGCGTCCACGCGGCCTTCGATCAGCGCCGCGACGGCGAAGCAGAACGCCATCGAGAAGCCCACGTAGCCCAGGTAGAGCATCGGCGGGTGCATCACGAGGCCCGGGTCCTGCAGCAGCGGATTGAGCTCCCGCCCCTCGAGCGGCGCAGGTGAAAGGCGCAGGAACGGGTTGGAGGTGAACAGCAGGAAGCTCAGGAACGCCGCCCCGATTATGCCCTGGATGCCCAGGACACGGGCCTGGAGCGTCTCTCGCAGCGCGCCGCCAAACGTGGCCACCGCGCCTCCGAAGATCACCAGGATGAGAACCCACAGAAGCAGCGAGCCCTCGTGGTTGCCCCAGGTGGCGGCGAAGCGATAGGGCGTCGGCTGGGCGGTGTGGGCGTGATTGGCCACCAGGGCGACCGAGAAATCACAGGTGACGAAGGCGTAGGCGAGGCACCCGAACGCCAGGATCACGAATCCCGCCTGCAGCCGCGCCGCCGCCCGGCCGAGGGCCATGAGCGTGCCATCACCCCGCCACGCACCCCAAAGCGGGGCTGTGGACTGGACGAGCGCGAGAAGCAGGGCGAGAATCAGTGCGAACTGACCGACTTCCGCCGACATGGACTTTGTGCTCCCCTCTGACCGGTGGCGCGTGGTACCGCGTTCGGCGAAGATCGGAAATGCTAGTGTGCCAGGACCGGGCGTGAATGGGTAACCGCTGCGGCCAATTGGCCAGGGCGCTGGGGGCGTTGGGATGTCGGAGCTCTACAAGGTCGCGATCATTGGATCCGGGCCCGCCGGGCTGAGCGCGGCGGCGCACGCGGCGAAGAAGGGCCTGAGCCACATCCTGCTGGAGAAGACCGACCACCTCTCCGACACCATCTACCGCTACCAGAAGGGCAAGCACGTGATGGCGACGCCCGTCATCCTGGTGCTGCGGGCCGACGCGGATTTCGACGCGGGCAAGCGCGAGAAGGTCCTCGATCAGTGGAACCAGGACATCGCCGCGGCCGGCGTGAACGTCAAATTCCACGCCGACGTGAAGGCGATCACCGGCGAGAAGGGCAACTTCACCATCGAGCTGACCAAGGGCGACCCGGTCCGCGCCGAGACCATCGTCCTGGCCGTCGGCACCCAGGGCAACCCGAACCGGATGCGCTGCGACGGCGCCAACCTACCCCACGTGCAGTACCAGCTGGACGACCCGGGCGAGTACACCGACGAACATATCTTCGTCATCGGCGGCGGTGACGCCGGCATCGAGAATGCGCTCGGCCTGGCCGCCGACCCCGCGCAGAACAACACGGTCACCCTCGTCAACCGCGGAGCCGACTTCCCGACCGCGAAGAAGCCCAACGTCGACAACCTGTTCGCCGCCCGCGACGCCGGGCGCATGACCATCCTGACCGAGTGCAACACCAGTCTGGTGGAGCCGGGCTGGATCACGGTCGACACGCCGCAGGGGTCGTCGCGCTATAAGTGCGACCGGATCATCGCGCGGATGGGCGCCGCCCCGCCTCGGGCCTTCGTGGAAGCGGCCGGCATCGAGTTCTCCGGCCCTGACCGCACGGCCTTCCCGACCCTGTCGCCGACCTTCGAGACTACGAAGGCGGGCATCTATGTGATCGGGGCGCTGGCCGGCTACCCGCTGATCAAGCACTGCATGAACCAGGGCTACGATGTCATCGAGTTCATCACCGGCAACACCCAGCTGGAAGCCGCCGACGAACCGCTCCTGAAGGACAAGCTGAAGCACCTGCCCGGCAACCGCAGCGTCGCCGACTGGCTGGAATTCCTGCGCAGCCGCGTGGAAATCCTGAACGGCCTCTCGCCCCTGCAGATGCGGGAGTTCCTGCTCGACTCCGAGGTAAGGGCCTACAAGGCCAACGAGCCGATCTTCATCCGCAACGACACCGGCTCCTCGGTGTTCGGCATCGCGGAAGGCGCGGTCAAGGTCGAGGTCGACCCGACCAACCCGAACATCACGGTCCCGATCGGCCAGAGCTCGATCTTCGGCGAGGTGGGCCTGATCTCCGGCCGCAAGCGCGGGTCGACGATCCGTGCGTCGGAACCGACGATCTGCGTCGAAATCCCCCGCATGGCGGCGCTGAAGCTGATGAGCCAGGTGCCGGCCGCCCGCGAGGCCGTGCAGCGGATCACCACCGAGCGCCAGGTGCTGCAGATCTTCAAGTCAGGCCTGACCCCCGCCGACATCACCGACGTGCTGGCCGGCGCCGAGGTGATCGACGTGAAGCCCGGCGAGGCGATCATCAACGAGGGCGATATCTCGGACGACCTCTACATCATCCGCTCCGGCTCGATGATCGTGGAGAAGAACCTGGGCGGAAAGCCCGTGTTCATGTCGTACGTTCCGGCCGGCTCCTATGTCGGCGAAATGGCGATGATGGAGCGTACGCCGCGCTCGACGACCGTGAAGGCGGCGATCCGCTCCACTGTCGTTAAATTGCCCGCCGAGCCGTTCCGGGCGCTGCTGGGCCGCAAGCCCGAGCTCGCCAAGCGCATGCAGACCGAAATGCGGGCGCGCCAGGAGATCAACGCGTTCATCGAGAGCCAGAAGGAGGAGTTCGGCGGCGCGGTCGACATGTACTCCTCGGTCGCCAACTTCCTGATCAAACAGGGGATCGGCGAGGCCACCGACGTGCTGCTGATCGACGAGAGTCTGTGTGTCGGCTGCGACAACTGCGAGAAGGCCTGCGCAGACAGCCACGACGGCCTCAGCCGTCTGAACCGCGAGGCCGGCACCACCTTCGCCAACATCCACGTGCCGACCTCGTGCCGCCACTGCGAGCAACCGCATTGCATGGCCGACTGTCCGCCCAACGCCATTCGGCGGGGCCCCGACGGCGAGGTGTTCATCAATGAGACCTGCATCGGCTGCGGCAACTGCCAGCGGGCCTGTCCCTACGGTGTGATCCAGATGGACAAGCCGCCGCCGAAGAAGCCCAGCCTGGTGGAATGGATGCTGTTCGGCCGTGGACCGGGACCGGGCCAGCCGGACAACGAATGGCGCAAGAAGGCGGCCAAGGCCGGTGGCGCCGAATCGCCGAAGCTGGCGATCAAGTGCGACATGTGTTCAGGCAAGGCCGGGGGCCCCGCCTGCGTGCGGGCGTGCCCGACGGGGGCGGCGATCCGGGTGACACCCGACGCCTTCCTCTCGGTGGCCAGGATTGAGAGGACCGCGTAGGTCGTGACACACGCCGGGGGGCATACGGAACGAGTGAAGCAGCGGACCCACGAGGGGTTCCTGCGGCATAAGCATTTCATGTTCGCGCAGATCGCCACCGCGCTCTGCGTGGTCGCGGTCGGCGTCTATTTCTTCACCGCAGCGAGCCTCGACGAGCCGCCCAGCGGCGGCAGCTGGATCGGCTACATACTGGGCACGATCAGCGCCGGGCTGATCGTCTGGCTGGCCTGCCTCGGCATCCGCAAGCGGGTGATCACCTCCGGCCACTACTCGCTGAAGGCGTGGGTTTCCGCGCATGTCTATCTCGGCCTGTCGCTGACGGTGCTGGCCACCCTGCACACCGGCTTCCAGTTCGGCTGGAATATCCACACCCTGGCCTACGTGCTGATGATGCTGGTCATCGTCTCGGGGGCCCTGGGCATCTGGGCCTACGCCACCCTGCCGCAGCGCCTGCATGGCAACCGGGGCGAGACCACGCGCAAGCAGATGCTGGAGAGCATCGAGAGCCTGGACCGCCAGATGCACGACGTGGCCCAGCCCCTGGACCGGGCCGGCGCCGAGCTGGCGCGGATGTCCATCGAGGACACGGAATTGGGCGGCGGCTTCTGGACGCGGCTCACCAACGGCTATGGAAACTGCGCGAACAGGCGGGCCGCGGCGAGGCTGCGCGCCCTGCCCCCGGCATCGAACCCGGCGCAAGCGGAAGCCCTGACCAAGCTGGAGCAGCTCATGCAGCAGAAGGCCGAGGTCCTGGCCCTGGCGCGGCGGCAGATGCAGATCACCGCCTTCCTGGAGGGGTGGCTGTTCGTGCACATCCCGGCCACCTTCGCCCTTCTGGCGGCGCTCACGGCGCACATCGCCAGCGTCTTTGCGTACTGGTGAGCCGGTGGCCCAAGAATTCCATCTCAAACTGATCACCGAGCGCGCCGGCGGCGGCGATCCCATCGTCCGCGAGCGGCAGCTGCCCGGACCGGAGCTCAGCATCGGCCGCGCGGCCGACAGCGGCATCGTCCTCACCGACCTGACGATCGATCCGCAGCACGCCAAGATGCGCTTCTCCGGCCCGGGCCGGATCACGCTGGAATCCGTCAGCGGGCGTCCATTCCTGGTCGGCGGCCGTCCGGTGCAACGGGCCGACATCGACGTGGCCAGCCGCCCGCAGGTGGAGTTCGCGAGCTATCGGCTCGCCTTCGAGCCTGGCCCGGACGGCGGCGCCGTCGTCACCGTCACCCACGCCGAGCACGAGAGCCACGCTACGCCGAAGGTCTTCTCGCTGCAGTCGAAGGTGTTCGGCCGGCGCAAGATGGCCTGGGTGTTCGGCTCCGGCATCTTCGTGATCTGCCTGCTCATCCCGCTGCTGTTCGCCGGATTGCTGTCTCAGTCGAAGATCCATCCGGACCAGCAGTGGTCCACCGGACCCCTGTCGAAGTCGCATGCCTTCCTCGAGACCGACTGCAAGTCGTGTCACGCCAAGTCGTTCGTCGCCGTGCGCGACGAGTCCTGCAAGTCCTGCCACCAGGCCAGCCACGACCCTGCGGCCCAGGCCAAGGTCCTCGCCAAGGCCCGGGACGGGGGCAGCCCCTATCGCCCCACCCTGATCTTCGATCACGCCGATCCGAAGAAGCTGAGCCAGTCCGCCCCCCTGCCCGATGGGTTCGGCGCGAAGGTCACCACGATCGTTCAGCGGACGCTGGGCCATCCGACCGACCGCTGCGCCAGCTGCCACATCGAGCACACCAAGGTCACTCCCCCGGCAAAGGGCGGGGACCCGAAGGCGCCGCTGGCCGACAAGCCCAAGATGGTCGTGGTCAACGACTGCGAGAGCTGCCACTCGAAACTGAAGACGCGGCTGGGCAAGACCGAGCTGATCGATACGCCGGACTGGAACCGCCACCCGGCCTTCCGCCCGCTGATCATGACCTCGGCCGAGGGCGTGAAGCCGACGTTCCAGCGGATGGCTCTGACCGGGGCGCCGCAGGAGCGGAACGGCCTGATCTTCCCGCACCGCATGCACCTCGATCCGCTGGGTGGGGTCGCCAAGCAGGCCATCGGCCTTGGCGCGGCGCGCGGCTATGGCGCCGCCCTGGAGTGCGAGTCCTGCCACCGTCCCGACGCGACCGGTCGCAGCTTCCAACCCATCCAGATGGAGAAGGACTGCGGCAGCTGCCACAGCCTGGCCTACGCGCGCGTCGGCAGCGAGTTGCGCCTCTATCCACATGGCGAGGTCGAGAAGACCATGATGATCGCCGGCGGCGGGAGCATGGGCGGTTCGAACCGTGTCCGGCCCGGCACCGCGCGGCCCACGCCCCTGCCAGGGACCGCCCCGCCGTCGGCGGTGAGCGGCTCGCCGTTCCGCCCGGGCGGCGCCTGCTTCGACTGCCACACCATCACCTGGACGCCCGAGGGACGGCCCAGCGTGCAGGCGGTGAAACTCACCACCAGCTACATGCCACGCGGCGCCTTCGACCACGCGACGCCCGAGCACGGCGGTCCGGGGCAGTCCAAGGCCGGCGGTTACAAATGCGCCGACTGTCACAAGGCGGCGGTCTCCGACCGGACCTCCGATGTCCTGGTGCCCGACATCGCCAAGTGCAACGCCTGCCACGGCCAGCCGAAGACCAAGACGGCCGCGGCCAGCGACGGCGAGTGCGCGACCTGCCACAGCTTCCACGCGCCCGGGAAGGCGACGCCCAAGCCCGGTCATCCGCCGCTGGAGACGTTGCGCTGGAGCCAGATAACCGCCGGGAAGGCCCCGGGGTAAAACCCCTCTACCGCTCGTCATGGCCGGGCGTGTCCGGGCCATCCAGAAGCGCAGTTCGTCCGCCGGACATGGAAGCGGCCGCCCCGCTTGCGCGATGACGGCCGCCTCGGCGTCTATGGATGGCCGGGACAAGCCCGGCCATGACGTTTCTGGTTGTGGTTACACGACCCCGAAGGCCAGCATCGCATCGGCCACCTTCTTGAACCCGGCGATGTTGGCGCCGCGGACATAGTCGGTGACCTTGGACCCCGGACGGCCGCCGTATTCGACGCAAGAGGCGTGGATTCCGGCCATGATATCCTCCAGCAGGCGCTGCAGCTCCTCTTCCTTCCAGGAGATGCGGGCCGAGTTCTGGCTCATCTCCAGTCCGGAGACCGACACGCCGCCGGCGTTGGCGGCCTTGCCGGGCGCGAACAGGATCTGGGCGTCCTTGAAGACGTGCACCCCTTCCAGGGTGGTCGGCATGTTGGCGCCTTCCGACACCGCCTTGCAGCCGTTCCCGACCAGGGTGCGCGCGTCATCGCCGGTAAGCTCGTTCTGCGTGGCGCAGGGCAGCGCCAGGTCGCAGGGGACGCCCCACGGGGTCTTGCCGGAGACGAACTCGGATCCGGTGAACTCCTTGGCGTACTCGGAAATCCGGCCACGGCGCTTGTTCTTCAGCTCCTTGATCCAGTTGACCTTCTCCTGGCTGATCCCGGCCGGGTCGTAGATGAACCCTTCGGAATCCGACAGGGTCAGGACCTTCCCGCCCAGTTGGTTGATCTTCTCGGCGGCGTGGGTGGCCACGTTGCCGGAGCCCGAGATCACCACCTTCTTGCCCTCGATCCCGTCCTTCTGGGTCGCCAGCATGTTGCGCAGGAAATAGACCGCGCCGTAGCCGGTGGCTTCGGTGCGGATCAGGCTGCCGCCGTATTCCAGGCCCTTGCCCGTCAGCACGCCGGTGAACTCGTTGGTCAGGCGCTTGTACTGGCCGAACATGTAGCCGATCTCGCGACCGCCCACGCCGATGTCGCCGGCCGGCACGTCGATGTCCGCGCCGATGTAGCGGTAGAGCTCGTTCATGAAGGACTGGCAGAAGCGCATCACTTCATTGTCGGACTTGCCCTTCGGGTTGAAGTTCGCCCCGCCCTTGCCGCCGCCCATGGGCAGCCCGGTGAGCGCATTCTTGAAGGTCTGCTCGAAGGCCAGGAACTTCAGCACGCTCTCGGTCACGGAGGGGTGGAAGCGGATGCCGCCCTTGTAGGGCCCGATGGAATTGTTGTTCTGGACGCGCCAGCCGCGCTGCACGCGGATGTTGCCGTTGTCGTCTTCCCAGCAGACCCGGAAGCTGACCACCCGATCCGGCTCGGCGATGCGGCGCAGGATCTGGTAGCGGTGGTACTCCTCCTTGTCTTGGATGAAGTCGAAGATGTCCTCGGCGACTTCCTGCACTGCCTGGGCGAACTCCGGCTGGCCGGGATTGCGGCGCTTCACGCCCTCGATGAAACCCGCCAGATCGACGTGATCGTTTACTGCCATGACTGCCCCCTGATAACCGGCGCGCGTTCGCACCTGCGGCTTTTCCAGCCCAACCTAACTACGAAATGTAACCGGACTTAAGCGCATTTCCGGCGGCAAAGCTCAAGCTCGGTCATTCGGCCCTTGATGAGCCGGTGGAATTTGCGACAACTCGTTGGTTGGATGGGGGCTGATGAAATGACCAAGGCGTCTGATTTGTTCGTGCAATGCCTGGAAGACGAGGGCGTACTGCACGTCTTCGGGGTTCCCGGCGAAGAGAACCTGGACTTCCTGGACAGCCTCAGCCGGTCGAAGAAAATCCAGCTGGTCCTGACCCGCCACGAGCAGGCCGCGGGCTTCATGGCCGCAACCTATGGGCGGCACACCGGCAAGGCCGGCGTTTGCGTGGCCACCCTGGGTCCGGGCGCGACCAACTTCGTCACCGCGGCGGCCTATGCGCAGTTGGGCGGCATGCCGATGATGATGCTGACCGGCCAGAAGCCGATCAAGAAGTCCAAGCAGGGCCGATTCCAGATCCTCGACGTCGTCTCCATGATGGGGCCGCTCACCAAGTTCACCCACCAGCTGGCCTCGGCCGACAACATCCCCTCCAGGGTCCGGGAGGCCTTCCGCCTGGCGCAGGAGGAAAAGCCCGGCGCCGTGCACATCGAGTTCCCGGAGGACATCGCCGACGAGCACACCGAATCGAAGCCGATGCCCAAGAGCAACGCGCGGCGTCCGGTGGCCGACGAGAAGTCGATCCGCGCCGCGGCCAAGCGGATCGAGCAGGCCAAGTCCCCAATCCTGGTGATCGGCGCCGGCGCCAACCGCACCATGACCAGCCGGATGCTCTCGCAGTTCATCGAGAAGACCGGCATTCCCTTCGTGTCCACCCAGCTCGGCAAGGGGGTGGTCGACGAGACGAGCGACAAGTTCGTCGGATGCGCGGCGCTCTCCGCCGGTGACTTCGTCCATGCCGCCATCCGCGCGGCCGACCTGATCATCAACGTCGGTCACGACGTGATCGAAAAGCCGCCGTTCTTCATGGAGGTGGGCGGCACGGAAGTGATCCACATCAGCTTCCGCTCGGCCGAGGTCGATCCCGTCTACTTCCCGCAGTACGAAGTGATCGGCGATATCGGCAACGCCATCTGGCAGATCAAGGAAGACATCCTTCCCCAGGCGAGCTGGGACTTCTCCAAGATGCACGCGGCCCGCGACGCCGAGGTCGCCCACGCCAAGGCGTCGGAAGGCGACATGCGCTTCCCGATCTATCCGCAGTACGCCGTGGCGCAGATCCGCAAGGCCATGCCCGACAACGGCATCATCTGCCTGGACAACGGGGTCTATAAGATCTGGTTCGCGCGCAATTATCCCGCGCGGATGCCCAACACCGTCCTCCTCGACAACGCACTCGCCACCATGGGCGCGGGCCTCCCGTCGGCGATGGCGTCGAACATGGTCTACCCCGACCGCAAGGTGCTCGCGATCTGCGGCGATGGCGGCTTCATGATGAACAGCCAGGAGATGGAGACCGCCGTCCGCCTGAAGCTGAACATCACGGTCCTGATCCTCAACGACAACAGCTACGGCATGATCCGCTGGAAGCAGGCCAACATGGGCTTCAAGGACTGGGGACTCACCTACGACAACCCGGATTTCGTGAAGTACGCCGAGAGCTACGGAGCCAAGGGCCACCGCGTCGAAAGCGCCGAGCACCTGCCGAAGCTTCTGAAGGAGTGCCTCGACACACCCGGTGTTCATCTGATCGACTGCCCCATCGACTACTCGGACAACGATCTGATCCTGAACAAGCAGATCAAGGAACTGAGCGCGGCGCTCTAGAGCGGCGGCCCGGCAAGGACACGGACATGGCCGCCCTGAAGGACTCCTACCCGCTCTACCTGGCCAACGAGGCCCAGACCCCGAACCTCGATCTGGAGGTCACGGACAAGTACACCGGCAAGGTGGCGACCCGCGTAGCCCTGGCCAACGCGGCGATCATCGACGCCGGCATCGCCGCCACCGTCGAGGCGGCCGAGCCTATGGCCCGTATGCCAGCTTACGCGCGCCAGGATGTGCTGGCCCACTGCGTGAAGCGCTTCCAGGAGCGGTACGACGAGTTGGCCTATGCGCTCTGCGTGGAGGCCGGCAAGCCTATCCGCGACGCCCGCGGCGAGGTCACCCGCCTGATCGACACCTTCCGCATCGCCGCAGAGGAATCGGTCCGGATGACGGGCGAGGTCCAGCCCCTGGATATCTCGCCGCGCGCCAAGGGCTATCAGGGCATGTGGAAGCGGGTGCCGATCGGCCCCTGCTCGTTCATCAGCCCCTTCAATTTCCCGCTGAACCTCGCCGCCCATAAGATCGCCCCGGCGATCGCCGTCGGCTGTCCCTTCGTGATGAAGCCGGCCTCGCGCACGCCGCTGGGCGCGATCATCATGGGCGAGATCCTGGCCGAGACCGACCTGCCGAAGGGCGCGTTCTCGATCCTGCCGGCGCAGCGCGACGGCGCGGACCTGTTCACCACCGACGAGCGTCTGAAGCTGCTCAGCTTCACCGGCTCGCCCGGCGTCGGCTGGGACCTGAAGGCCAAGGCCGGCAAGAAGAAGGTGGTCCTCGAGCTGGGTGGCAACGCCGCCGTGATCGTCGATGCCGACACCGACCTCGACGACGCCGTCGAGCGGATCATCTTCGGCGCCTTCTACCAGTCGGGCCAGTCCTGCATCGGCGTGCAGCGGATCATCATCCACGCGTCGATCTACGACGAACTTCGCGACCGGCTGGTGGCCAAGACCAAGACCCTGGTCACCGGCGATCCGCACGATGAAGCCACGTTTGTCGGGCCCATGATCGACGTCAAGGAGGCCGCCCGCCTCGACAGCTGGATCCAGGCTGCGGTCGCCGACGGCGCCAAGCTGCTGGTGGGCGGCAAGCGCGAGGGCGCGATGCTGGAGGCCACGCTGCTGGAAGGCGTGGGGCGCAAGGCCGCCCTCTATGCCGAGGAGGCCTTCGGCCCGGTGGCGATCCTGTCGAAGTTCACCGACTTCAACGACGCCCTGGCCGAGGTGAACGACTCGAAGTTCGGCCTCCAGACCGGTATCTTCACCCGCGACCTCTACAAGATGCTCGACGCCTGGGACCACCTCGATGTCGGCGGCGTCGTCATCGGCGACGTCCCGAGCTATCGTGTCGACAACATGCCCTATGGCGGGGTCAAGGATTCCGGCCTTGGCCGAGAGGGCGTCCGGTTCGCCATGGAAGACATGACCGAAATTCGCAACCTAGTCATCCGACGCCGGTGAGCTTTCGTATAAACCTTTGGGATAGTGCGCGCTGCTGCTTGGGGAGGCGGCTTTTTTGCTAACGATCGCTCAGATCACCGACCTCCACGTGACGACGGAGAAGGACCCGCTGAACCAGCGGCGTAACGAAACCCGTCTGCGCCAGGTGCTGAACACGATCCATGGCCTGCGCCCCCGCCCCGTCGCCATCATCGCCTCCGGCGACCTGATCGACCGCGGCGAGAAGGAAGAGTACGACGAGCTCAAGCGAGTGATGGCCAAGTGCGAAATCCCGGTGCTCTACGCGCTAGGAAACCACGATGGCCGGGACACCTTCCTCGAAGTCTTCCCTGAGTACCGCGACAAGCTCGATGAGCACGGGTTCCTGCAGTACGTCGTCGACTATCCGGGCGTGCGGCTGGTGATCTGCGATACGCTCGAGGGGCCGAACGAGGGCGAGTACGACGAACCCCGCGCGGCGTGGCTGGCCAAGACGCTGGACGAGGCGCCGGACACTCCCACCTGCGTCGTCCTGCATCACCCACCGATCCCGAGCGGCATCCGCTGGATGGACCCAGACCCAAGCTCACCCTGGATTTCGCGCCTGCATCAGGTGCTGACCGGCCGCGAGCAGGTGAAGATGATACTGTGCGGCCACATCCACCGGGCGTTCTCCGGCATCTTCGCGGGCCATGCGCTGCTGGCCGCACCCGCCACCTCGATCCAACTCACCCTCGACCTCACCGAGGTCGACATGCACACGCCGGACGGCCGCGAGATCCTCGTTGAGGAACCGCCCGGCTTCGCTCTGCTGATGGCCCAGGACGGTGACCTGACCAGCCACATCTGCCTGGCAGGCTCCTACAAGCCGGCGGTCACCTACAACTTCCCGTTCCGAAAGCAAGCCTGAGCCATGCCGGGGACGCGGCGGGGGATAATGGGCGCTGTTGCCGGCGGCCTCGCGCGCCTGCGGGCGGTCGGCGGCAAGACCTGGGCGGACGCGATCGTCGTCGCCGGCGTGGCCCTGGCGTCCATGGCCGCGGCGCTCGCCCTCAACCAGACCACCCCGATCCGCTTCGTGGAGAACCTGACCTACGACCTGCGCCTGTCGGCCGGCGCGCCGGCGGCCAAGCCGGACTTCGTGATCATCAAGATCGACGACGCGGCGACAAACGCCATGGCCGAGGCCTCGCCGTGCCACTGCCTGGCGCCAATCAACAAGGCCTGGCTGGGCGACCTGATCGCCACGCTGGATGCGCGCGGCGCGAAGGTGATCGTCGTCGACTACCTGCTCGACACCTGGGAGCCCGGCCCGTCCGGAGGCCAGCTCGACAGTCCGGAGTTCGCGGACTTCGAGAAGCGGATCGCCGGCGTCAAGGCGCCCATCGTGGTGGCCGTCGATCCGAACCGGACACCCGGCGTCGACTATCCGGTCTCCAAGAAGCTGCGCTATTCCGATGCGCGCGCGTTGACTCACTCCGACTACGACGACGTCATCCGCAAGTACGACGCGAAGCCGGGGAAGTTCTATTCTCTGGCTGGCGAAGCCCAGTTGGCCGCCACCGGCAAGGCGCCGCCACCCGGCACCTTCGCGATCCGCTACCGCCAGCCCGACAAGGACGCCCAGGCGGAGAACGCCGGCTCGATCAGCCCCGCCTTCTCCGCCGCGTTCGCCGAATTCGCGCCGGCCGACAAGCTGAAGGACAAGATCGCGTTTATCGGCAGCAATACCCGCGCCGCGACGGTTGATTCCGACACGCCCAAGGAGGACATGCACTCAACCCCGCTGCGCTTCCAACCGGGCCATCAGCAGGGCACGCCCGGCGTGGAAGTGCATGTACACGCGCTGTCGCAGATGCTGGATGGCGACCGGGTAAAGACGCCCGGCTGGCTGTGGGACGCGGTCGTCGTGCTGGCGGCCGCGCTAGGCGGCGCGATGATGGGCCGCTCGACGCAGAAGTGGTGGATGTCGATCGGCATCCTGTTCCTCTTCCTGGCCGGCGGCGCGGTGGTCTCCTATCTTGCCTACGAGCGCTTCGCCCTGATGCTGCCGATGGCGGCTCCGGCCATCGCCTTCGCGTTCGGCTTCTTCGTCCTCTCGCGGCTGGCGGCGGCTGACCTCCAGAACCAGCGGGCGTTCTATTCCTCCACGCTCGAGCGCTACCTGGCCCCACAGGTGATCGACCGCATGGTCGACGGGCGCGAGGAGGTGAAGATCGGCGCCGAAGAGCGCGAGATCACGGTGATGATCTCGGACCTGGAGAACTTTTCCAACCTGGTGGCCAGCCTCGACCTGGAGACCTTCGAAGGGGTCATCAACGAGTATTTCGACGGAATCATCGACCTCCTGTGGAAGCATGAGGCGATGATCGACAAGATGACCGGCGACGGCATCATCGCCATCTTCGGCGCGCCGGTGCCCTCCGAGGACCACGCCGACCGCGCCCTCGCCTGCTGCCGCGAGATCGACACCTACGCCCTGGAAATCCGCCAGAAGATGATCGCCCGCGGAATCAACTTCGGCTACACGCGCATGGGCGTCTCATCGGGCATCGGCCTGGTCGGCAACTTCGGCGGCGAGCGGCGCTTCAACTACACGGCCTATGGCGAGGTGGTGGTGATCGCCGCGCGCCTCGAAGCCGCCAACAAGACCTTCGGCACGCGCATACTGTTCTCCGGCGATACGCTGAAGCTCGCCAAGCGCCACGTCCCCATCGAGGCGGTCGGCGAGATCGACCTGAAGGGCGTCCCGGTGCCGATCCCAGCCTACACCACGCCGGTGGAACCGCCCGTCGAGGCGTAGCGCGGGAGCGCCGAGCGCGCCTAAGCCGCTGTCATCCTGAACCGCGAGCGCACGCAAATGGGCGCGAACGCGTCCTGCCTGCGGACGCTCGGCTCGCGTCGAACACCGACCTCTCGACAGGGAGAAGGCAGGGACCTGCGGTCCGCCTCGGCGCGTTCGCGTCCATTTGCGTTCGTTCGCAGTTGAATCAATACGGCGCTGACGCGCCGACGCCGTGAACGCTGACGCGACCGCCCATGCGCCTGGGCGGTAACTCTCTCCTCGACGGCGAGGACCTACCGCCCCGCCATCGACCTGGGCAGGATCTTCGGGCCCAGCCAGGCCTGCATGTCCGGGGCATCGGTCACGCGGTAGGGGCGGCCCCAGGCGTCGGTGAAGAAGCGGGCCATCTCGTCGCGGCTGAGGGGGCGTGAGCCCAGGCGGCCGAAGATGGCGATCTGGCCGCCGGTCTCGTCCACCGCCCGGTCGCGGTCCAGGCCCTTGGAGAGCGCCACGGCCGGCGACGGGGTCTTCACCCAGCCGATCAGCTCCGGCTTGGGGGCCGGCGAGAAGCCGTAGAAGTTGGGCTGGCTAACCGGGCTGGTCAGTTGCAGCACCTTCAGACCGTTCCTGCCGTCGGCGACGTAGGCGAACAGCGAGGCGTTGGTCGAGCCCACGATGACATCCTCGGCGTCGTTGAGCTGCCCACCGGCGTCGAACTTCTGGTAGATGCGCGGCCGCTCCGGGTTCTTCACGTCGACGATGACGAGGCCGTCCTTCTTGGCCGCCACGTAGGCATAGGTGCGGGCCACGTAGACGCGGCGCGCGTCGACCAGCGGGATCGTGGCGCCCTCGACCAACCGCGGCTGGGCCAGGTTGGTGACGTCCAGGACCTCCAGGCCGCGGGCGGTAGTGACCCACAGGTAGCGGAACTGCAGGGCCGAGCCGCGCACATCGGCGAGCGGGACGGTGGCGGCGAGCGCCGGGGCGAGCGGGTTCTTCAGGTCCACCACCACCAGGCCGGCGTCCGCGGCGATGTAGGCGTAATGCCCGCCCAGGGTGATATGGCGCGCGCCCTTCAGCACCCCGCCGGGGTTCCAGGTCACCGCGCGCTTGAGGTTGTTGTTGCGCGGGTCACCGTCGGCCAGGGTATTCACGTTGACCAGGATCAGGCCTTCCTCGCTGTCGGTGATCACCGCGTACGAGTAGATCGCCAGGAACTCCTGCTCCTGATTGGCCTGCAGAAGGCTCTGCTCGCCGTCCTTCAGGGGCATGCCCTGGGCGTTCAGCCGCTGCATGTGTTCGTTGCGCAACGGCGCGATCGACTGGTTGGTCGGCAGCGCCATGCAGGTGGCGTTCTTGGTGGCCACGCGGGTGTCGTTGCGCAGCGCCGAGAACGGCGCGGTGATGACCGGCTGCGAGATCGACTTGTTGGCGATGCTTGCCACGTCGTAGGCGCGGAAGCCGCCCTTCCCGCTCGCCACGTACATGTACTCGCCACGCAGCTGCAGGCAGCGCGATGCGCCATCGGTCTTATGGACGACGTTGCGGATATACTCCGCGGAGTCCTCCTCGCCGCCCTTCAAGCCGTCCACGAACGGCTTGCCGCGCACCCAGGTCTTCAGCTCCCGGCCGTTCTCCTCGTGGGCCTTGTAGTAGTCGGGATAGGCATACTTGTGCAGGTAGGAGCCGAACACCGCCTGCGGTTCGCCCCACTCGGAGACGCGGACCGCCTCGATAGCGCTTTCCAGGCCGACCCAGGCGTTCTGGCCCACGAAGTTGACGTAGTTGGTCCCCAGCAGCAGCAGCTGCGCCATGATGGCGTTGTTGTCGTTGTCGGCGGAGACGTGGCAGTCCGAGCAGGTCTTGGTTTCAGTTGTGCGCACCGTATGCGGGAAGTGCGGAGCGAACGCCTGGCTGGAGAAGCCCGAGGCGGCGATCGGCGGCTGCTGCACGTAGATCCGCTCGCGGTTCACGTTCGTCGAGGACAGCACCAGGGCTGACGACGAGCGGATGGGCGCGATGGTCCAGCCCTTGGTGGTCTGGTGCTTGCCCAGCTGGAACATGTCGTCGCGGGCCACCTGCGGATTGTAGGTGGCGTAGTTCCGCGTCTCCTCGCCCTCGAACTTGTGGCTCTTGGTCTTCCAGTTGGCCTCGATCGGCAGATGGCAACCGGCGCACGCCGTGGTCCACGAGGTGTGGCAGGCGAAGCATTCCATGTTGTCTTCGGTGTGGGCGCGGTCGCTGGCCGGCACACCGGGACCCCAGGTCATCGGCTTGCCGTTCTGGCTGATCTTCGACACCAGCTTGGCGCGCGCGGACTTGGCGTTGAAGTCGGGGTGCGTTGGATCGACCGTGTCCTTGGTCAGGTGGATGCGCCACTCCAGGTTCGGGTCGAGCAGCGAGCGCTGGACCAGCACCTGGCGGCCCTCACGCTCCACCCACTCGAAGCGGCGCTGACCATCGGGGTTGCGCAGCAGGGTGAGGTCGTTGCCCTTGGGACTGGCCGCGGGACCGGACGTGCGCAGCGTCGGATAGGCCGAGGTGGTGCCGTGGCAGTCGCGGCAGCGGATCTCCACCGCGTTGGCGACTTCACCCATGATCAGGCCAGAGCCGTGGCTGTCCTGGGCGAAGTGGCAGTCGGCGCACTGCATGCCCTTCTCGGCGTGGATGTCCATCATATGGACCGCCTTGCCGTCGTTCAGCTTGGGATCCTCACCGAGCGGGTCGGGGCCCGGCTTGTCGGTCTTCGGATAGAGCTCCTTCGGCCATTTGGCCGGACCCTGGGCGGTGACGATGTCGCCCTTGCGGTCGAGCAGGTTGCCTTCGCGGTCACGCTTGAAGATGCCGCGGAAGTTCCAGCCGTGGCCATGGTAGTCGGCGAACTGGGTGTCGTTCAGCTTGGAGTTCAGGTCGAACACATTGCGCAGGAAGTCCAGGTCGGCCCAGTTACCCTTGGGCGCCGCGCCCTCGGGGTTGCGATCCAGGACGTGGCGCACCTCCTCCGTGGTCGGGTACTTCTGCTTCTCGGGCCACATGAACGGAGCGTCGGCTTCGTAGTCCCACATCGTGTAGCCGAGGTAGGTGTTCACGAACATGTTCGGCTGGTGCATGTGGCAGTTCATGCACTGGGCGGTCGGGATGGCGCGCGTGAACGCGTGCTTGATCGGGTGGCCTGACTCTTCCTTGTTGATGGTCGGGTCGTCGGTGAAGCTTTTGCCGTCACGGCCGTACTTGGCCCAGGTCAGGCTGGCGTGCACCTGGCGGTTGTTCGCATAGACCACGTGGCAGGATGCGCACCCGGAAGAGCGGTAATCGCCGGGCTGGTCGTTGGTGCCCAGGAACCAGGTGAAGGGGTCGTTCAGGCGGGTCTTGTGGATGTTGAGCAGCGGGATCGCCACGCGCAGCCCGGTGCCGGGCCCGCGGTTCGACTGCTTCAGGTCGGGCCGGCCAGGCTCTTCCAGGCGCTGGATCTGGCCCAGGGAATTCGGCAGCCCCACCTCGGCGAACTGGGTGTTGATGTTGCGGCCGCCACGCTCGAACACGCGGAAGATGTCGCCGGGCGGCGTCACCTGCCAGGTCGGCGCGGGATAGAGGATCGGCAGGGCGCCGCGCTTGGCCTGGGCCGCCGTCACCTGCCCGGGCGGATCGCCCGGGGACTTGACCGTCGCGGGTTCGCCATGGGCCGTGTAGGCCTCGCCCAGGACGTAGTTCTTGAAGGGCAGAATGCCGTTGTTGTACGAGGCGCCGCCGAAGAACATGGCCCCGGTGGCCATCAGCGACCGCTCGGCCTTTTCGATCAGCTCCATGTGACAGGCGCCGCAGGCCTTGCGGGCCACACGATAGTCCGAGGGGTTCACGAACCGGACGAACTCCGGGCTCTCCTTGTTGAAGAGCGTGTAGCTCTGCTTCGGGTTCGCTGAGCTCGGGAAGTGCCAGGTCTTCGGATACTTGGGCAGCACATGGCCCTTGTCGCGGATTTCGGCGTACGGCTTCGACTTCGGGTCCAGGCCGGCGGGCGCGATCGCCGTGGCGTCGCCGCCGTGGCAGCTCACGCAGCCCAGCTTTACCGCGTTGGACAGGTGCATCGTCTTGGCGTCGGAGGCCGTGTGGCAGGAGACGCAACCCACGCTGTCGGCGTCCACTTCCGCGTCGGTCATGCCGAGTTTCGCGGCCGGCGCGGAAACATAGTGGCGCTTTACCGGCTTCTCGCTCTCGGACGCGCTCAGCGTGACAGGCACGAGCAAGGCCAGCGCCGCCAGCGCCCCCATCCTCAGCCTTTTTCCCCACGCTTTCAACATCTTGCCCCTAATACGTGAATATGATGTTGGCCAATACCGAGTAGTAGCGCTTGTTGCGCTCTGCGTTCGCGAAGAGGTCCTTGAAGCCCTTCCCCGGATCGAATGCCGCGCCTGACAGGCGCACCACGATGTTCTGCGTCATGAACGGCCGCCAGATCGCCGACACCGAGGCGTCCCAGCCAAGCGACTTGGGAATCGACCCCTCCTGGCGTAGCGCCTGCACGGTGGCGGTGTTGGCGAAACCGAAGTGGTTGAGATTGGTCGTGATGCGAAGCTCCGGCGTCACATCGAAGTCCGCGCCGGCCCCGAAGATGACCGTGCCGGGATTGTTGAAGTTCGACTGACCTTCGTCCTTGGAGGAGCGCAGGCTGTTCAACAGGCCGTTGCGGCCATTGACCCCGATCACGCGGCCACCGCCGGCGAACGGGATCGTCTGGCGGATCCAGTAACTGGTGTCGGAGCCCACGAACTGCGGGTTCTCCTGGATCGCGTCGAACCCTCGCTCGGTGTTGTCGTAGGGGTTCTTGTCGCCGGACGCGTAGAGGCCGTTGAGGCGCACCCGGACCCAGCTGAAATCGATCGAGGGCTCGACGGCCACGAAGTAGCTGCGGATCTTCGCCTTGCGGTCGGTGAAGATCGAATTCCGGTCCTGGCCGTAGGCGTAGTAGGCCGACGCCGTCAGATTGACGCGCCCCCAGTGGCCGTCGGCATTGTAGCCGAGGTAGGTCACCTCGTAGTTGCGGCCCTTCAGGTTGCCGATCAGCGCCGGGCGCACCGGGAACCCGTTGTGGTCGATCTGGATGTCGTCGCCCTCGTGGTTGCGATTGTGCACCACGGTCAGTTGCGACGTCAGGCCCGGGATCGGCAGGTCCTGGCGGAACACGTTGGCGATGAAGACATAGTCCTCGCGCAGCTTCTGGCCGACGTCGTTGAGGCCGGAGTTGGTGTCCTTCTCGATCCGCCGGAAGACCGCCAGGTTGTACTGGAAGCGGTTGTTGTCGCGGTTACCGAACAGGCGGACGCCCAGTTGGTTGTCCTGGAACAGGAAGCCGCGGAAGTCGGTGTTGAACGGCTGGATGCCAACCCGGATCGAATCGAAGTCGTAGCGCTCGCCGATGTTGCGCAGGTGGTAGTCGAGGAAGGCTTCCTGCAGGCCGATGAAGGCGTCGTTGCGGTGCGACGGCTTGGAGGGCTTGACGTTGAGCACCCGGCGTTCGGGCACGTCGACGTAGTTGTACTGGCCGGCCACAGCGACGCGGAACTCGTACTCCGGCGGCTTGTAGGCCGTGGAACCCTTCACCAGCGACGCCGCGGCGATGAAGGTCTGGGCGAACACCAGACTGGTGTCCTTGCCGAACACGTCGAGGCTACCGGCCCGCTCGGTCGTCTGCACCCCCACGGGGATGGGGAAACTCCGCGGCTCGAAAACCGTGTCGGAGATCAGGCTGACGTTCAGGAACCAGTCTTCAGTGCCCTTGATGGGCAGGTCGCCCTTGAGGAAGTTCTGGTTGTACGGATCAATCAGCCGCGGCCGTGACACGCCGAGCGCGCCCGCAAGGCGCCAGCGGTCCGGCACCGGGATCTCGTCTTTCGGGAACGCCTCGGGCGGCGGCGCGCGCACGGCCCCCGGGTTCTCCTGCCGGATCGGAGCGGGGAACTCCTCGACGCGACCGGGCCGCCGGCGGCCGTCCAGCGGCGCGGCGTCCTGCGGCGGCGCATCGGCCGGCGAGGCGGTGACCTCGGGACCTGGCTGTTCCTGCGCCGAGGCGTCGCGGGCCGCCAAGGCTACCGACGCCGTCTGCATCGGTCCGCATGCGCGGTCCAGGATGTCGTCGATGGTCAGCGGGCGTGCGACGGCCACGGGGCCTTGCGCCGGCGCGGCCTTGGCCTGCTGTCCGGCGAGGGCGGCGATGGCGCCGAGTGCGAGGAAAGGAGCCCTGCGCATGCCTATTTGCCCTGACACACGTTCTGATCCTGGTTGTCCAGGAACGGCGCGAACGGGCAGCCCACATAGCGCAGACGCGTGTTCGTTGGCCCGACGAGGAGCTGGTCGGCGCGCATGGCCGCCGGCGCATTGCCGATCCCGCCGGCCTTGAGACCGCCGTTGTGGGCGCCCAGGAACGAGATCATGTCGTCCTGGTCGATGCCGTCGCCGGATACGCCGACGGCGCCGACCAACATGTTTCCGCGGAATAGCGGCACCGACCCGGAGAAGATCTGCAGACCGTTCTGCAGGCGGTTCTGGCCCGGCGCGACCTGCGGCAGGTTGGTGCAGACACCCGGGGTGTCGGTGGCCGTCGCCCCGGAGATGAAGCCCAGGTGCGCACCGAGATTGTTGATGATCAGCGCCGACTGCAGCCCCGTCGACAGCGGGCTCCACAGGGTGATCGGCCGCGAGAATGGCCCGTTCGGCCGCCCAACCTCGCCGTCCGGGAAATAGGGCCGCGCCAGGTTGCCGATCGACTTGGCGCCGAAGGCGGTCTTGCCGGTCAGGAAGACGGGATCGGGAATGAAGTCCCGCGCCCGCTGCACGAACAAGCGTACGTCGGCATCCGGGTTCGCCAGCAACTCGGCGCCGGCCGTGGGCGCCGACAGCAGGGCCACCGTACGCGCCTTCTGGGCGGAGACGTCGATGCCGAAGATCGGCGCATCGGGAGCCCGAACCAGGCCCAGGATCTGGCCGCGGCTGTCCACCACGGTGATCGAAACCTGGGCGCGGCTGTCCAGCGGCCGGCGGATCTGGCCGCGCGCGCGGCTCATGATCGTGAAGGCTTCTTCGAGCACCGCACGCACCTCGGCGGCGGTGAGCGGGGCGATACCGTCGGCGCCGTCGGTGCCCGCGCGGATCGGGAAGCGGTTCTGGCCCGAGCCGTCGGAGAGGACCATCGAGCTCGGGATCGAGAACTCGGCGCTGGTGGCGAGGCGCAGGCCAGAGGCCTCCGTGCCGTAGACGACGCCCGGCAGGGCGCCGCCCCCGGCGTAGTAGCCGGTGACGGCCGTGAACGCGCCGGCGCCCCCCGGCAGGCTCGCGAAGGTCGGCGCGCTGGCCGGCGTGGTCCGGAGCGTCGCGGCGGTCACGTCGGTGTAGCGCAGCGTCGTGCCGTCCACCGTGATCCGGTTGGCCTGCTGTTCGCGAGGGGCTTCGAAGCCGATGGTCCCGGCGATGGCGATCGCCTCTTCGGCGTCGTCCTCGACGTCCAGGATGTTGGTGTCGAACCCGTAGTCGTTGTCGCCGACGACGCCGATGCCGCCCACCAGCACGCCGTTCTTGTAGAGCGGGAAGCCGCCGGGGTCCGCCGACAGGCCGAGCGGCGAGCGGCGCGGCCCGACCGAGGCGTTGGCCACCCGCGTGACGACGTCCGAGCACGGCAGCTGCGAGAACTGGACCCCGAACAGCGGGCCCGCCTCCAGCCCGACCGTCGTCGGCGCGGGCGGGAAGTGCTCCTGGACGATCTGACTGGCCGTGCGGGTCGAGAAGGCATTGCCGCCCGAAGAAGACAGGTAAGCCCCGGTGATCGCCTTGGCGATAGCCGCGCCAGCTGCCGGCACGGGCAGGCCCTGCGCGTCCGTGTTGACGCCCGTGGGCCCGCGTCGGGTCACCGTCGTCGCCCGCGCCCCGGCCATGGAATAGACGGCCAACACGTTGCCGGGCCGGTCGGTCACGGCGATCACAACCGGCAGGTTGCGCGCCCTCGCTTCGGCCACGGCCTGGGCGATCACCTGCTCCACGTCGGCGACGCTGAGCGCCTGCGCGCCCGGCAGGGTATACGCCCCCTGGGGCGGGGGCGGCGCGGGCGGAGGGGCGGTGGGAACGCTGCTGTTCGTCCCGCCTCCGCCGCCGCAGGAGACCAGCGCCAAAGCGGCCACGAACACGGCCAGACGCGACGCCGACATCATCTGAGCGACCTCGCAGCCTGGGCGACCTGGGCGAGAGAAGTACGGAAGGCGCCTGGCCGATAGGCGTTGGGATCCCGCACCTGGGCGTACGCGGCCGTGAGAGTGGGCCGGATCCGGGCCACCGCCCCACGGTCGGCCTGACCAGAGCTGACCAGGGCGTTCAGCAGCGTGTCGGCGGCCATCACGGCCTGGGCGCTGCCGGCATAGTCAGTATAGCGCTTGCTGATCTCGCCGGTCAGCACGGCGTCCAGGATCGCCAAGGTCTCCCGGCGGCTAAAGTCATGCCTTGCGAAAGCGTCGGAGAGCGCCCGGGCGGACGCCGCCAACCGGCCTGCGGCCCGCATCGATTCGTTCCGATCCCGCGCCATGGCGACGTGGAAGGCCCGAGAGTCGGCCTCGAAGCGCGCCGCCAGGCTCGGGGACACCGCCTGCGCCGCCGCCGCCAGCATGATCATGTTCTCGTCATTGAACGGTGGTTGGCCCGCAGGGATCGGCCGGCCGGGGTTGGCTTCCCACGTCGGGCGCGCCTTTGGGTCGTCCTGGATCTCGCGATGGCAGCTATGGCAGTCGAAGAAGTAGAGCTCGGGGAACGCCCCCTGCCCCCGGCCGCCCGGTTCCGAATAGAGGGTCAGCGCCCGGTCGACCGCCATCGCCTGGCCCACGGCCCAGGTGCGCACGCCGCCAGCGTAGCCCTTGCGCTTCACGTAGTCGGCGTCGACGTCCCAGTGCTGCAGCAGGCTGGAGAAAAGGTCGAGCTCGAAACTGACCCGCGGATGGCCGGCGGCCATGATCCGGTGAGTGACGAACTGGCCAGGCTTGGAGCTGCCGAAGTGGCAGTCGAGGCAGACGTTCGCGCGCACCTTCGGATTCTCGAGCGCGCGCATGCCGTTCGCGACATTGTTCGCGTGGGTCCCGCTCACGGTCCGGTGGCTGGCCAGCCACCCCGAGGAGCCGCCATGGCAAGCCTCGCAGCCGACGCCGTCTTCCACGCGGAATTTGGCGCCCCGGAGGTTTGCCGGCGCCGGATCGGCATGGCAGCCGAGGCATTCCTTTGCGTCTTCCGCCGGGCCGATGCCCATCTTGCGCGCGATAGCTTGGGCGCGGGGCTGGGTCAGCACCCGCCAGGCCCGGCTGTGCACGCCGGCCGGGCTTGAAGGGTCCTGCCAGGTAATCAACTCGTTCTGCCGCACGACGACGCCGGAATCGACTTGGCGACTGTGGCAGCTGGAGTCCGCGCAGGACGCCACGCCCTCGTGGACTCCACGCGAGACGACCGGCCGTTCCGCCTGCGCGAACGCCGTGCGGCCGGCCAACACCCCGACCGCGCACACTGCCACTGCCACGGTTGCGCAAAGCGCTCCGATGACCCGCGACGTCCGTGCTGCCCCCATGCTCACTCCCCCGGCGCACCTACTGCAGTTCTAGCGGGCTCGCTCCGGCTTAGGTAGCCCCGAAATACCACGTGATCCGACCAAATCA
>NZ_CADEGK010000015.1 GCF_902826855.1 uncultured Phenylobacterium sp.
CGACATCGTGGCCCTGCGCATAGAGGAAGGTGTTGGCCATGCCGCCGCCGATGGCCAGCTTGTCCAGCTTGGTGACCAGGTGCTTCAGGAGGTCGAGCTTGGTGGAGACCTTGGATCCGCCGACAATGCCGAGCACCGGCCGCTCCGGATTGCCCAGCGCCCGGTCCAGGGCGTCCAGCTCCAGGCGCATCTGCTCGCCCGCATAGGCCGGCAGGCGGCGCGCGATGCCGACTGTTGAGGCGTGCGCGCGGTGGGCGGCGGAAAAGGCGTCGTTGACGAACAGGTCGCCGTTGGCCGCTAGCTCGTCGGCGAACTTCGCCTCGTTCTCCTCCTCGCCGGCGTGAAAGCGGACGTTCTCCAGCAACAGCACGCCGCCGGGCTCCAGCGCATTCACGGCCTCTCGGGCCTTCGGGCCCACGCAGTCTTCGGCAAAGGCAACGTGCGCGCCCAGCACCTTGGCCAGCGGCTCGACGATGGGCGCCAGGCTCATCGACGGCACCACCTTGCCCTTCGGCCGGTCGAAGTGGGCCAGCAGGATCACCTTGGCCCCGCCGGCGCGCAGCTTGTCGACCGTCGGCTTGGCGGCCTGCAGGCGGGTGTCGTCGCTGACCTTCCCGTCCTCCATGGGCACGTTCAGGTCCACCCGCACCAGGGCGCGCCGGCCCTGGAGATCGGCGTCGTCGAGGGTGCGGAAGCGCATACTGTGACCGTCTAGATCAGCTTGCCCATGTGGACGGCGGTGTCGCTCATCCGGGTCGAGAAGCCCCACTCGTTATCGTACCAGCTGAGCACCCGCCCGAGGCCGCCGTCGACCATCTGGGTCTGCGGCAGCGCGACTGTCGAGGAGGCTGGGTTGTGATTGAAGTCCGAGGAGACCAGGGGTTCCCTGGTCACCGCCAGCACGCCCTTCAGGGCGCCGTTCGCCGCGGCTTCCATGGCGGCGTTGATCTCATCCACCGTGACCTTGCGGCCCGGCACGAAGTTCAGGTCCACCACCGAGACGTTGGGCGTCGGCACGCGGATGGACGAGCCGTCCAGCTTGCCGGCCAGCGCCGGGATCACCAGCCCCAGCGCCTTGGCCGCGCCGGTGGAGGTGGGGATCATCGACATGGCCGCGGCGCGGGCGCGGTACAGGTCCTTGTGCATGGTGTCCAAGGTCGGCTGGTCGCCGGTGTAGGAATGGATCGTGGTCATGTAGCCACGCTCGATCCCGCACAGTTCCTGCAGCACCTTTGCCACCGGAGCCAGGCAGTTGGTGGTGCAGGACGCGTTGGAGATGATCAGGTCGTCCTTGGTCAGCGTGTCGTGGTTCACGCCGTAGACGATGGTCTTGTCGACGTTGTCCCCCGGCGCCGAGATGATCACCCGCTTGGCGCCAGCGTCCAGGTGGGCGCTCGCCTTGTCCTTGGCCGTAAAGAGGCCAGTGCACTCCAGCGCGATGTCGACGCCGAGAGCCTTGTGCGGCAGTTCCTTGGGGTCGCGGATCGCGGTGACCTTGATCGCCGGGTAGCCCGCCACCTCGATCGTGTCGCCGACGACCTTTACCTCGGCCGGAAAACGACCATGGACGCTGTCGTAGCGCAGGAGGTGGGCGTTGGTCTCCACCGGGCCGAGGTCGTTGATCGCCACCACCTCGATGTCCTTGCGGCCATGCTCGACGATGGAACGCAGCACCAGACGACCGATGCGGCCGAAACCGTTGATGGCGACACGGACGGTCATGAGGCGAAGACTCCCTGGGACGTTCTCGGTGGCGGGGTTTCTTCAAGCCGAGGGCGCCCAAGTCAACCCCTCACACCGGCTGGGCGAAGCGCGTGACCATTTCAGAGCCCATGCGTTGCGGCAGGATGAGACCCTGCCTGCTGTCCCTTCTTGCGGTCGTCGCGCTCTGCGCCTGCGACCGCTCGCCGCCTGCGGAGCCGCCCGTCAAGGACACTCCGGTCACGACGACGCCGCCCGCCGCAGGCCCCGCTGAGTTCCCGATGGTCGATCCGCCGGCGCCTGGAACCCCCGGCGGATTGCCCGACGATCGCACGCCGATTTCCGAGGCGCCCTTCACCGACGACAGCGCCCAGGGCGCTGCGAACGTAGTCCAGACCTACTACGCCCATATCGGCCAGAAGGCCTATGCCGAGGCCTGGAAGCTGTGGAGCGGTGGCGGCAAGGCTTCCGGTCAGCCAACCGCGGCCGCCTTCGCGGCGAGCTTCGACCGCTATGCGCAGTATGACGCCCAGATCGGCGGCCCGAGCGCGATCGAGGGCGCCGCAGGCTCGCTCTATGTCACGGCGCCGGTGGTGATCTACGGCCGGCTGAAGACCGGGGCGGAGGTCCACGAAAAGGGCGAGGCCACGCTGCATCGCGTCAACGGCGTGCCTGGGTCCACGGCCGAGCAGCGGAAGTGGCGCATCGTCAAGATCGAGACCCGGCCCACGAATTAGGGTCTGGATCAGCTTCCACCCGCTCGGCTTCGGCGAGGCTACGCGACGATCCGCACAGGTAACGCTTCGTAGCCCTTCACGAAGTTGGAGTTGAGGCGCCTCGGCGCACCGACGACCTCGATGCGCTTGAAGCGCTTGAGGATCTCTTCCCAGACCACCTTCAGCTGCATCTCGGCCAGGCGGTTGCCGACGCAGCGGTGGATGCCGAAGCCGAAGGCCACGTGCTGGCGCGGGCGCTCGCGGTCGATGATGAAGCGGTCGGGGTCGGGGATGACGTCGCCGTCGCGGTTGCCGGAGACGTACCACATGACCACCTTGTCGCCCTTGCGGATCCGCTTGCCGCCCAGTTCGATGTCGCGGGTGGCGGTGCGGCGCATGTGGGCCACAGGGCTCTGCCAGCGGATGATCTCGGGCACGGCCGAGTCGAGCAGGGCCGGGTCGGCGCGCAGGCGGTCGTAGGCCTCGGGATAGTCCTGGAAGGCCATGAGGGCGCCGGTGATCGAGTGGCGGGTGGTGTCGCTGCCGGCCACGGTGAGGAGCACCACGTTGCCAATGTAGCCGAAGGGGAGCTCGTCCTTGCGGGTGACCGGGTCGCCGGCCAGGAGGGAGAGCAGGTCGACGCTGCCGGGCTTGTCCTTGCGCGCCTCCCAGAGCTCCACGAACTTCTGGACGAAGGGCATGAAGGCAGCCTGGCGCTCTTCCAGGGTCCTGGGGTCGTCGTCGGCGGGGCGGGCGAGGATCATGTCGGACGCCTCCGGCAGCAGGCGGCGCTCCTCGAAGGGGAAGTCGAACAGGGTGGCCAGCATCTGGCTGGTGAGCTCAACGGAGACCTTGTCCACGAAGTCGAAGGTCTCGCCGACGGGCAATTCGTCGAGGATTGCGGCGGCGCGCGAGCGGATCAGCGGCTCGAGATTGGCGATCCCGGGCGTGGAGAACATCGGCGTGACGACGCGGCGCTGAGCGTCGTGGGCGGGCGGGTCGAGGCCGATGAAGCTGGAGCGCTCGTTGGGCTCGATGGCGTCCATGATCGTGATGCCGCCCAGTTCCGACGACGAGGAGAACGCCTCGTGGTTGGAATCGACGGCGACGATGTCCTGGAACTTGGTGACCGACCAGTAGGGCCCGTACTCGCTGGCCGGGCAGTAGTGCACGGGATCCTCAGCGCGCAGCCGCTCGAACCAAGGGGCGTAGGTGTCGCTGGTGAAGTGGCCGACGTCAGCGACGTGGAACTGGTCCAGCGGCGTGGCATAGGCGCGCTCGCGGGCGGATTGGATGATCTGGCTGGCGTCGTCGGCCATGTGTGGCTCCCGGGCTTGAAGCCGAACAGTGCGCGCGTGCGGCGCGCGCGGCAAGGGACGCAGAAGCGCCTCGGCGCCCCGACCCGGCGAGCGAAACAAGCTTGCAACGTTCGTCTCTCATTATATCGTGCACAATATAACTGGAGCCAACGAGCATGAAGTCCCTTGCAATCGCGGTCGGAGCCCTCCTGCTGGGCGCCGCATTCCCGGCCGCCGCCCAGGCGCCGCAGATAATCCGCGGGGTGATCACCGATGTTCGTCCGGAGCAGATTTCCGTGAAGCCGAAGGGCGGGCAGCCCGTGACGGTGGCGCTCACCAAGGATTGGCGCGTGGCCGTCACGCGGCCGATCACGGCGGCCGAGATCAAGCCAGGGAGCTTCATCGGCTCGACCGAGATGCCGCGGGCCGACGGCCGAGGCCGTTCGCTTGAAGTCCACGTCTTCCCGCCCGGCGTGAAGATCGGCCAGGGACACTATGCCTGGGACAAGCGGAAGGGCGCGATGATGACCAATGGCACCGTGGGAAACATCACCGTCGCGAGGGGGGGCCGCGAGCTGGAAGTGGATTACGGCAACGGACGCCGGAAGGTCACCGTGTCCCGCAACATTCCCATCGTGCAGATCGCCGACGGCCAGCGCCAGCAGGTCAAGAAGGGCGTCCCCGTCTTCCTCATCGCTGGGCCGGGTCCCGGCGGCGCGCTCGTCACCAACGCCGTCACGGTCGGGGAAGGCGGCTCTGCCCCTCCCATGTGAGCCGGCGCAGCCGCTTCCGCACCGATCCGGCGCTGAGACCAGCGGTCTACGACAGGCCGTCAACCAGCCTTTGCAGGTCCGTCTTCAGCCTCACCAGGTCTTCGTGCGGAAGCGGCAGCTGGCCGTAGGCTCCAGCCGGCACCGCCATCGCCCGGGTGCGCAGCGCCTCGCCCTCCGGCGTCAGGTCCACCAGCACGCGGCGCTCGTCGTCGGCGTCGCGCGTCCTACGCACCAGGCCACGCGACTCGAGCCGGCCGAACAGGGGCGCGAGGGTCCCGGAATCCAGGCGCAGCCGGCGGGAGATGTCGCCCATGGTCTGGGGCGCGCGCTCCCACAGGACGAGCATGGCGAGGTATTGCGAATAGGTCAGCCCGAGCGGCTCCAACAGCTGCCTGTAGAGGCGCGTGACCAGATTGCTCGCGGAATAGAGCGTGAAGCACAGCTGCAGATCCAGCTGCAACGGATTGAAGTCGGGCGGCGGCGAGGCTTCCTCGACCTCGACGACTCCGTCGCCCATCACATCTTCAGGTCGTGTTCTCATCCTGCCGGGAAGCATACCTCCCGTGAGGCGTGGCGCCACCGACGATCCTCGCGGGAACCTCTTTGCGTCGAGGATGCCGTGATCAGGGCTGCACAGCGTCCGTACGTTGGGCGGTTATGGGGTCTTCCTGAACGGGAACTTCGAGGGCGGTGAGCCCCTGGAGCTTCATCGCGGCGTCCAGGTTGCGGATCGGATCGTCGCGGGTGGTGGTGAAGGCGAGCGAGGTCGGCGTGGCGCGCCGCTCGTAGACGTTGGCGAAGCCGAAGTTCCGCGCCTCGGCGGCGGGCCGTGCGTTGAGCGCCAGGGCGTAAGCCTTTCCGGCGCGCAGGGTGCACAGGAGGACGAAGGTCTGGCCATCGTCCAGTAGGCGCGGCGTCTTCAGGCACGGTGGCGGCTCGGCGCCCTCCACCGCGGAGAGGTCGAAGCCGGTCTGCAGCATCTTCTGGTCGAAGGTGAGTTTGAGCACGACCACGCCGGGCGCAACCGCTCCGCCGGCCGCCGGGTAGCTGGCGACGAGGTTCGGCGGCGGGGTCGGCGGATAGACGGTCACCGCGGACACCTCTGTCGGCGGCCGGGCCGGAGTCGCCGGCGCAGCGGTCGCCGCGAGCAGGGCGAGAGCGGTCACGAACATGGCGCCAGGCTGGACCGTGGGCGCGGCGGAAGCAAGGCGGGCTCGCCTATCGCAGCGTCACCTTGCCAAATTCCGCTCATGAACGTCGCCGCCCCCGCCCTTCGCATCCGCCGTTTCGCCGGCGCCGGTATCGAGATCGTCGCTGACGAGGCGGGTCCGGAGGACGGGACGCCGGTGATCCTGCTGCACGGCGGGGGCCAGACCCGCGGCGCCTGGGGCGGCGCGGCGCTGGAGGGTGCGCGGCGGGGGTTCCGGATGTTCTCCGCCGACCTCCGCGGCCACGGCGACTCCGGCTGGGCCGCCGACGGCGACTACACGCTCCAGGCCCAAGCCGCCGATCTGCGCACCATGGCCGACGCGCTGGACAGCACGCCATTCGTCGTGGGCGCCTCGCTGGGCGGGCTGACGGCGCTGACCTACGCCGCTGCGGGCGGTCCGCTGGCCGGCCTGGTGCTGGTCGACGTGGCGCCGCAGATCGAGCCGGCGGGCTCGGCGCGCATCCAGGCCTTCATGCGCAGCGCGCCGAACGGGTTCGCCAGCGTGGAGGAGGCCGCCGACGCCGTCGCCGCCTACCTGCCCCACCGCCCGCGGCCCAAGGATCCCAGCGGTCTGATGAAGAACCTGCGGCTGCGCGACGACGGCCGCTACCACTGGCATTGGGACCCCCGGATGCTCACCGGCCGCGGGCCCAGGGACGCCGAGACATTGCGTGAGGCGGCCCGGAGCCTGACCGTCCCCACGCTGCTGGTGCGCGGCAGGATGAGCGACGTGCTCTCGCCGGAGGGGGTGGCGGACTTCCTGGCGCTCGCGCCACACGCGCAGTTCGCCGACATCGCCGGGGCCGATCACATGGTCGCCGGCGACCGGAACGACGCCTTCAACGCCGCGACCTTCGCCTTCCTGGAGCGGTGGCGCTGACCTTCCATAGTCACGCTTCGCCGGAAAAGCGCCGTTTTCGGGAACAGAAAAGCGCCGCTTTCGGGCTCGATTGAGGATCTCAGTCGCTTTCAGCCGGGGGGGAAACAACCGGACGGAGGAGCTTGGGAAATGATGTTGCGTGGGTCGAGTGTTTTGATCGCCGGGGCGATCGTATTGGCGACGGGCCTAGGAGGCTGCGCCACCAAGAAGTTTGTGCGTGAGCAGGCGGCCATCGTCGGCTCGCGCGTGGACGCCACCAACACCGAGGTCGCCGCGGTGTCGGGCACGGCCAAGGATGCGCTCGATCGCGCCACCGCCGCCGGGAAGCTGGCGGAGGGCAAGTTCCTCTTCTCTGAGGTGCTGAGCGACGACAGCATGAAGTTCGAGACCGGCAAGGCGGAGCTCTCGCCCGAAGCCACGGCCCGTCTGGACGCCTTCGTCGAGAAGCTGAAGAGCGAGAACCGCAACGTCTACGTCGAGGTCCAGGGCCACACCGACATCACCGGCCCCAAGGATTTCAACTACAAGCTGGGTGAGGAACGGGCGGAAGCGGTGCGCCGCTACCTGAACCAGCACGGCGTGGCCCTGAACCGGGTCGGCACCATCTCGTATGGACCCGATGCGCCGGTAGCGCCGAATGAAGACCGGGACGGGCGGGCGCAGAACCGCCGCGTGGTCCTGATCGTCCTGACGTAGAAGGGCGGGCGGCGTCGCTCGCCCCCGCCTTGTGACACCGGCAATCGCTGTGAACCAGGCTCGGCGCCTATTGGCGAAGCGGCGCCGCGGCCTCGTCGCGGCGGGCAGCTTGGCGGGCCACGTGCTCGCCGTGCTGGCCCTCCTCGGCGCCCAGCCCGACCCGCCGGCGCGCGAGGAGGATCCCCCGATCCAGGTGGTGCTCTACACACCGCCGCCGCCGCCGCCGCCCGACCCGCCGCCTCCGCCGCCACAACCGGAGCCGGACCCCGCGCCGCCAAAACCGGCGGCCAAGGCGCCCGAGCCGATGCCGGCGAAGCCGCCGCCGCGCCGGCTCGCCCGGCCCGTGCGTGCGCCGCCGACCGTCGCCCCGATCCTGGCGATCGCCGGCAAGCCGTCGTCGGGAGAGTCCGACGTCAGCGACGCCGAACTCGCCGGCGCGCAGACCGCAGGGTCCGGCGGAGGCGGGGCGGGGCGCACCTGCAATATGGCCCGCTGGCTCGAGGGCAAGCTGCGCAAGGACCGATCGGTGCAGGCGGCGCTCGCCAGGAGCAACTCCGGCAAGGCGATCCGAGTCTGGAACGGCTCCTGGGTGCGGCACGGGGCTGAGGAAGGGGCGGGCCTGGCAGCGGTGCGCGAGTCGATCATGTGGCACGTGGCCTTCGCGCCGGAAGCCTGCCGCGCCGAGCCCGTGCGCGGCCTGGTGGCGATCTCGATGAGCGACGGCCCGGGCTCGGCGCGGGTGGTGATGGGCGCAAACGCCTGGCGCTGGAGTGACCTGCTGCACTCACGCTCGCGGGGCGGTTAGCTCCGCATCTATCTACCGTCGGCCCGTTGCGCTCGGCGACAGGAGGGGTTCCTAGCGGACCCCGTGGATCTGGGCAGATTCCTCGGCGAGGCTCTTGATCTCCTCGATGACCTGCTGAGTGGGGCGCTTGAGGGCCTCGAAGTGGTCCCTGTCCAGCGCGCCTGTGGTGAGCTGGAGCCGGGTCTTGTGGTCCAACTCGCTGATTTCGAAGGTTTCGGAAGAGGCGCCGCGCGGATCGCAGTCGTATTCGAACCTGAGGAGGCGGTCGCGACGACAGGCCGCCACCGTACCCCAGGAGCGCGGTTCCCCGCTCTGGGTCTTCCAGGTCACAGCTTCGCCCTCGCGGAACGACGTGCGGATCTGGATGCCCTCGAGATAGACCGCAGCCCACTCGCGCACCAGTTCCGGGGTGGTGAGCACGCGCCAGACCTCATTCGCCGGGGCGTCGATCTCGAGGGTGCGCATGAATGTGTGCATGGGACCGGACTTTCGCGCGCAGGGCGCCTCTACAAGGGGAACGGCGTGCTTCTGCGGCCGGATGCAGCTCCAAGCCGCGGAAGTTGAGTTCATGTCCTTGTGATCGTGGCCTGATCCGTGCCGCATTCCCGTCGGACTCAACCCAGAGGCGCGGCAAACACGGCCGATTAGAGGCGAATGGCGCAGCTTGCCTTGGGGCTTAGCTGGCTGCCGCCAGGCGGGCCGGTGAGGGATTCACGGCCTCTCGCAGCATCGCTTCCATGGCTTCGCCAGGCATTGGGCGGGCGAAGAAATAGCCTTGCATGCGATCGCACCCGGCTGACCGCAGGAACAGGGCCTGGGCCTCGTGCTCGACGCCCTCGGCGATGATCCGGACACCCAGTGAACGGGCGGCATGCAGCATGGAGGCGACCAGCTTGGACACCCGGGCGTCGCGGCCGACGTCATCGATCAGCGAACGGTCCAGTTTCACCGTCTGGATCGGCAGGTGCATCAGGGCGCGAAGGTTGGAATAGCCGGTCCCGAAGTCGTCGAGGGCGACGTTCACGCCCTTCGCGGCCAACCGCTCGATGTGGCGGCGCGCCAGCGCCATGTCCTGCAGCAGGAAGGTCTCGGTGATCTCGACCGTCAGCGCGGTGGCCGGGAGCGCCGTCTTGCCCAGGCGGCCGATCAGTTTGCGTGAGAAGGCGGGGTCCAGGAGGTCGCGCGGGCTGACGTTGACCGACACCACCTCGATCAGGCCGTCGGCCACCCAGGGGGCGGTCTGGGCGCAGGCGGCCTCGAAGACCGCCTCGTCGATGGCGCGGATCAGGCCAAGCTCTTCTGCCATCGGCACGAAGACGCCGGGGGCGAGCAGGCCCTGCTCTGGGTGGTTCCAGCGCACCAGAACTTCGACGCCGACCATCCGGCCGGTCATGGAATCGACGATCGGCTGGTACCACGGCGCCAGCTCGCCGGCCGGGATGGCGCGGCGCAGCTCGTCCTCGAGGGTGCGGCGGTGGATGCCTTCCAGCCGCAACGCCTCATCGAAGGCCTGCCAGCGGCGGCCGCCGCCCGACTTGGCGCGGTAGAGCGCCTGGTCAGCGTGGCGCTGCAGGTCGGCCGCGTCGCCGGCGTCGCGTGGGAAAACCGCCACGCCGACCGAGCCGGCGGGGGAGACGGCGCGGCCGTAGATCACCTGGGGCTGGCTGAGGATCGCCACCAGCCGCTCCGCGCGGGCGGCGGGATCGGCGTCCTGCGTGACCAGGGCGAACTCGTCGCCGCCGAGCCGCGCGGCCATCTCGCCGGGTCCGGCCTCGTCGAGCAGACGCTGGCCGAGCTCGGCCAGCAGCATGTCGCCGGCGTGATGGCCCAGGGTGTCGTTGAGGTTCTTGAACCGGTCCAGGTCGATGATGAACAGCGCCACCGAGGTCCCCGCGGCGCGGGCCGCCTCCAGGCGCTCGCACAGGCTTCCGGTGAAGGCGCCGCGGTTCACCAGGCCGGTCAGGGAGTCGGTCTGCGCCAGTCTTAGCGTCATCTCGCGCTCGGCTTCGAGCTCGGCGACGCGTGCGGCCAGTTCCGAAAGGCTGGTGGAGAGGGGCGGCATAGCCCGGCACATTGCTCAGACGAGGCGAAGACCGAGTTAAGCGATACAGTTAGCCGGCGTTAGGATTGGCGGCCCCCTCCGCCCCTTCTTCGCGCCTCGCTGGGCGGGGAAGCCTACGCCGGCGCGGGTTCGGCGGCGGGTTCCTCGATCTGGTTTTCCCACTTGGCCACCACGGCGGCGGCCACCGAGTTGCCGACCACGTTGGTCGCCGAGCGACCCATGTCGAGCAGGTGGTCCACGGCCAGGATCAGCAGCAGGCCCGCCTCGGGCAGGTCGAAGAAGGTCAGGGTGGCGGCGATGACCACGAGTGAGGCCCGCGGCACTCCGGCCATACCCTTGGACGTGATCATCAGCAGCAGAAGCATGGTGACCTGCTGGGCCACGGTCAGCTCGATGCCGTAGACCTGGGCGATGAAGAGGGTCGCGAAGGTGCAGTACATCATCGAGCCGTCGAGGTTGAACGAGTAGCCCAACGGCAGGACGAAGCTCGCCACCTTGCGCGAGATGCCCCACTTCTGAAGCTCTTCAAGGGTGCGTGGGTAGGCCGCTTCTGAGGAGGCCGTGGAGAACGCCAACAGGGCCGGGGCCCGGATCGCGGCGATCAGCTTGATCGCGCGAGGTCCGACGATGACGACCGCGACAAGGATCAGCAGGCCCCACAGGAGGGTCAGCGACAGATAGAAGCCGCCGACGAACTTGCCGTAGGTGAAGAGGACATCGATCCCCTGGGTCGAGATACTGGCGGCCAGGGCGGCGAAGATCGCCAGCGGCGCGGTCTTCATCACATAGCCGGTCACCTTCAGCATGATGGCCGCGCCCTGCTCGACCAGGTTCAGCACCGCCGGCGCCTTGTCGTCGATGGCTGAGACGGCGGTGCCGACCAGCACCGAGAACACCACGATCTGCAGAATCTCGTTCCTCGCCATAGCGTCCACGATCGAGGACGGCACGAGGTGGGTGATGAAGTCGCGCAGCGTGAACTTGGCGGTGTCGACGACCGCCGCTCCGGGCTCCGCCGTGGGGATCGTGAGCTGCAGGCCCGCGCCCGGCTGGATGATGTGCACCATCAGCAGGCCGATGGTCAGCGAGACCAGCGAGGCCAGGATGAACCAGCCGATGGTCTTCACGCCCACTCGGCCCACCTCAGAGGCGTCACCCATGTGCGCGATGCCCGCCACCAGGGTGGTGAACACCAGCGGCGCGATGATCATCTTGATCAGGCGCAGGAACAGGTCGGTGACGATCGAGAGGTTGGAGGCGATCTCCTTGGCGCTGTCGGCGGGGAGGCTCACGTTGACCGCCCAGCCGACCGCCACGCCCAGCAGCATGGCGCCCACGACAAGGTATGTGAAAAGGCGGTTCATACGCACCTCGGCAAAGCTGGGCCGCCTTTGTCGCCGCTATGCCCTGCGGCGTCCAGCGCGGTCGGACCCGCGGGTGGAGTCGCAAGCGTCATGGACCGGAGCTATAAGGCGGCGAATGAAAACGACAGAAGCCGCCGGCATCGTCGATCGGCTCGAGACTGAGTACCGCCACAGCGTCGAATCGCTGCGGACCGCCCTGAAGACCTTCCTGGCCGGCGGCGGCCCCCCGGACGCCGGCGTCCGCCGCGGCGGGGCCTATGTGTATCCGGAGCTGCGCCTGACCTGGCCGGCCGGCGGGACCTTTCCGCGCATCTCGCGCGCGTACGCGCGCATCCCCGCGCCCGGCCGATATGCGGTGACGGTGACGCGACCAGAGCTCTACCGCGACTACCTGATCGAGCAGCTGTCGCTGCTGCAGCAGGACTTCGAGATCCAGCTGGAGGTGGGGCGCTCGAACCAGGAGATCCCGTTTCCATACGTTCTGGATGCGGCCGACCTGGCGATGGCCGACGTGTCCTCGGTAGAGATCGCGCGCCACTTCCCGACCACGGAGCTGGCCTTCATCGGCGATGAGATCGCCGACGGCGGCTGGATCGGCCTGGACGACGAGCCGCGACCGTTGGCGCTGTTCGACGGCCTGCGCACCGACTTTTCGCTGGCTCGGCTGTCGCACTATTCCGGAACGCCGGCCGAGCACTGCCAGCAGTTCATTCTGTTCACCAACTACCACCGCTACGTCGACGAGTTCGTCAGCTGGGGGTGCGAGCAGTTGAAGGCCGGCGGGCGCTACACCGCCCTGTCGGCGGCCGGCCAGGTCTACGTCACCGCCGACACCGAGAACCCGGAGGCCGCGGTGGCCGCGGGAACTTGGCGCAAGCACCAGATGCCGGCCTACCACCTGATGGCGCCCGGCCGATCCGGGATCACGCTGGTGAACATCGGGGTCGGGCCTTCCAACGCCAAGACCATCTGCGACCACCTGGCGGTGATGCGGCCCCAGGCGTGGCTGATGATCGGCCACTGCGGCGGCCTGCGGGGCAGCCAGAGGATCGGCGACTACGTGTTGGCCCACGCCTACCTTCGCGACGACCACGTGCTGGACAAGGTGTTGCCGCCGGAAATCCCGATTCCGCCGCTGGCCGAGGTGCAGGTGGCGCTCAACACCGCCGCCGAGCGGGTGACCGGCGAAACCGGCGAGGTGCTGAAGCGCCGGCTGCGGACCGGCACGGTCGTCTCCACCGACGATCGGAACTGGGAGCTGAAGTATTCATCCAGCGCGCTGCGGTTCAATCAGAGCCGAGCCGTCTGCATTGACATGGAGAGCGCCACCATCGCCGCCCAGGGCTACCGCTTCCGGGTGCCCTACGGGACCTTGCTGTGCGTGTCGGACAAGCCGCTGCACGGCGAGATAAAGCTGCCAGGCCAGGCCAACGCCTTCTACGACCGCGCCATCGCCCAGCACCTGCAGATCGGCCTGGAGGCCATCAACCTGCTCCGCGAGGAGGGCGCGCGCCTGCACTCGCGCAAACTCCGCAGCTTCGACGAGCCGCCGTTCCGGTGACCATCTTCCGTCTCGAAGTCGTCGCGAGTTCCGGCTAGGAAGCGGGCATGACCCGCCACATCCGCTTCGACGCCATCGACAATTTTCGTGACTTTGGGGACTACGCCGCCGGCGAACGGCGGCTGAAACCCGGACTGCTGTACCGCTCGGCCAACCAGGCCATGGCGACCGACACCGACCTGACCCGGCTCGCGACGCTGAACCTGTCGGTGATCGTCGACCTGCGCCGATCCAACGAGCGGGAGAAGAGCCCGAGCCGGCGCTGGGAGGGCTTTTCCGCCCAGGTGATCGAGAACGACATCGGCCAGGAGTCGCTCGACGAGTGGGCGCACTTCATCACCACCTCCGACCTCACCGTCGAATCCTTTCGGCAGTACATGCTGGAGTACTACCGCCAGGCGCCGTTCCAGACGCGGCACATCGATCTCTACAGCCGCTACTTCCGCGCGCTGGCGGAAACCGACGGGCCGGTGCTGGTGCACTGCGCGGCGGGCAAGGACCGCACCGGGATCATCTGCGCGCTCACCCACCACGTGGCGGGGGTCCATGACGACGACGTGATGGACGACTTCCTGCTGACCAACGACCCCGAACGGCTGACCAACCGCCTGCCGATGATCCGCCAGGTGATCCTGGACGCCACCGGCCGCGTCGCCGACGACGAGGCGCTGATGACCGCCATGCGGGTCGAGGCGGAATACCTGCACGAAGCCTTCGCGGCGATGCGCGAAAATCATGGATCGCTGGACGGCTACCTGGACCAGGCGCTGGGCCTCGACCCCGCCCTTCGCGAGGCCATCCACGAGCGCCTGCTCGCCTGACCCTCGACAACCCGGCGGCGCCCGCTAAACGTGGCGCGCAAGGCCGCCGGACTGAGTGGTCAGGAGGGGACTATCTCGTGACCACGGAACCTGCCGCCGACGTGCCCGTGGAAGCCGAGCTGGGCGGGGACGGCAAGCTGAGCCGCGGAGCGATCGCCTGGGCGAGCTTCCAGGGCGGACGCGACCCCTACGTCATCCTGATGACGATCTACATCTTCATCCCCTACGTCTCGGCGACGATGGTCGGCGACCCGGTCCGGGGCCAGGGGCTGATCGCGCAGTTCCAGCAGTATGCCGGCTGGATCGTCATGGCGACGGCGCCGTTCCTGGGCGCCTCGGTGGACAAGCTGGGGCCCCGGAAGGGCTGGCTGGCGGCCGCGGTGATCCTGATGGTCCCGCTGATCGCGGCGCTGTGGCTGGCCAAGCCGGACCTCTCGGGCCTGTCGATCATCGCAACGATGACGATCGCCATGACCGTCAACGTGCTGTTCGCCTACACCGAGGTGCTGCACAACTCGCTCCTGGTGCGCGCGGCGGGGATGCAGGCCGCACACAAGGCCTCTGGCTTGGCGCTCAGCCTCGGCAACGCCGCCGGCGTGCTCGCGCTGGGCTTCACCGCCTGGGCCTTCGCCCTGCCGGGCAAGGTGGACTGGGCGTTCGTGCCGGCCAGCCCGCTGTTCGGCCTGGACCCGGCCAGCCACGAGCCGGAACGGGTGGTGGCGATCCTCTCGGCCGTCGCCCTGGCGCTGGGCTCGCTGCCGCTCTTTCTGTTCACGCCTGACGCGCCCAAGTCGGGAGTCACGATCGTCAAGGCGTTCGCGGCGGGCGCAAGCGACCTGTGGGGCATGCTGAGGACGGTCGGCCGCTACCGCGACGCCGTGGTCTACCTGCTCTCGCGCATGCTGTTCGTGGACGGCATGAACGGGGTGCTGTTCTTCTTCGGCGTGCTGGCCGCGGGCGTGATGGGGTGGGGCCCGCTGGAGCTTCTCGCCTCCGGTATCGTCCTCAGCATCGTCGCGGTCTTCGGCGGTTTCGTCGGGCGCTGGCTGGATGAGCGTCTGGGACCGAAGAATGCGCTGAAGGTCGAGATCTTCATGACCATGCTGACGCTGGGGGCCCTCCTCGGCATGCGGCCCGATCGCATCCTCTACCTCTGGGCCTACGACCCCTCCGCCCATGGGCCGCTGTGGGATGGGCCGGTGTTCACGACCATGCCCAGCCTGATCTTCCTCCTGCTGGGCTTCACCAACGCCATCTTCATCACGGGGCAGTACTCCTCTTCCCGCACCGCGCTCATCCGGCTCACCCCGCCCAGCCAGACCGGGGCCTTCTTCGGCGTCTTTGCGCTGTCAGGGGTCGCCACCGCGTGGCTGGCGCCGACCCTGGTCAATCTCGGAACGGCCGTCACCAAGAGCCAGCAAGGCGGGTTCGCCAGCATCATCCTGTTGCTTGGCCTGGGGCTCACAGGCCTTTTCTTCGTGCGCGGCGCCGGCCGGGGTCAGGTCGTGGCGGAGTAGCGGTGCGTTGATTTCAAACAGGAATCTGAAGCCCTGTCGCCGTCATGGTTTACAGAAATAAATCCTGAATACTTATAAACCATAGAAAGTTTGGAGTAACGCTTCCTACGTTTACTGAGGATTAAGCGCGATCGTGCAGATTGGAGCCTGTACTTAGCACGCGACCGACCACCGCCATCAGGTCCACGCCGGCCGCCGTAAACTGGAGAAGAAATCATGTCGAAGTTTATGACCCGCTTCCTGAAGGACGAATCCGGCGCCACCGCCATCGAGTATGGCCTGATCGCCGCCCTGATCGCCGTCGTGCTCGTCGGCGCCCTGCAACTCGTTGGCACCAGCCTGGAAGCCAAGTTCGGGGAAATCAGCGACGCGGTTGCCGGCGCCTAAGCCGAACGGAACGTCGCGCCCTTGCGGGTAAGCGCAGAAAACCCCCACGGGTCGACTGAAACGGGCTCCCGGCGGAAACGCCGGGAGCTTTTTTCATAACAAGCTTGGCTGCAACGCTCCGTTCACGCGTACGAGTGCAGGATGGCCGCCATGTTCCCGCTCGCCGCCACCGCGCTGTCGCTTGCATTCCCGGCCCTGACGCTGTTCGCCGCCGCCAAGGACGCGACCTCGTTCAGGATCCCCAACTGGATTTCCCTGGCGCTCGCGGTCCTGTTCCCGGCGGCCGCCCTGGCGGTCGGCATGCCGATCACCGACATCGGCCTGCATCTCGCAATCGGGACGGCGGCCCTTGTGCTGGGGATGGTGATGTTCGCCCTGCGCTGGCTGGGCGGCGGAGACGCCAAGCTGATGGCCGCCGCGGCCCTGTGGCTGGGCTGGCCGGCGCTGATGACGTTCCTCGCCGGCGCCGCCCTGGCCGGCGGTGTGCTGGCCGTGCTGCTGCTGGCCCTGCGCTCGCCGGGTCTGCGCCTGGTGGCGCTGCGGGGACCCCCTTGGATGTCGAAGCTGGCCGAGCCGGGCGAGGGCGTGCCCTACGGCGTCGCGATCGCCGCCGGCGTCCTGGCGGCCTTCCCGCTTAGCCCCTTCGGGCTTGGGTCCTGGAGCCTCTAGTTGCCGGCGCCCCACACATGGGCCAGCGTGTCCCCGTCATGAGCGAAGTCATCCTCGACGCCTGGGACGGGCCGGTGACGCCCATCCACGCCCTCACCGAAGCCGATGCCGCCACGCTGCTGGCGTCCGATGCGCTGGCTGCCGCGCTTGCCCAGACGGCGGAGTTCAAGGGCAAGGCCGGCCAGGTGCTGCAGATCGCCGACGCCGAGGGGCGGCTGGCCCGCGTGCTCTACGGCCTGGGCGACGGAATGCACCCCGGCGCCCTGCGCATGCTGCCGGCCAAATTGCCGGCCGGTGTGTACAGCATGGCCACCAGGCCGGACGCAATCTCGGCCGACGGGGTCGCGTTGGCCTGGGCGCTCGGGAGCTACCGCTTCGACCGCTACAAAAGGGGCTCGGGTGAACGCGGAGGCGGGGCGCGCCTTGTCGTCGACGGCGCCGACATCGCCGAGGCCCGCCAGGTTGCGCACGCCTGCGCCCTGGCCCGCGACATGATCAACACGCCGGCCAACGACATGGGCCCGCGCCAGATCGAGGCCATCGCCCGCGAGATCGCCGAACAGTACGGCGCCCAGATGACCGTGACGGAGGGCGAGGGCCTGCTGGAGGCCAACTACCCCGCCGTGCATGCCGTCGGCCGCGCCGCCGATCCGGGCCGGGCTCCGCGGATGATCGAAATCCAGTGGGGCGAGGCGGACAAGCCGCTGATCTGCGTCGTCGGCAAGGGCGTTGTGTTCGACACCGGCGGCCTCGACATCAAGCCCTCAGCCGGCATGCGGCTGATGAAGAAGGACATGGGCGGCGCGGCCCACGCCCTGGCGCTCGGCCGGATGATCATGGCCGCCGGGCTGCCAGTGCGACTGGCGGTCCTTCTGCCCGTCGTCGAAAACGCGATCTCCGGCGACGCCATGCGGCCGGGCGACGTGCTGGCCTCGCGGGCGGGCATCTCCATCGAAGTGGGCAACACCGACGCCGAGGGCCGTTTGATCTTGGCCGATGCGCTGACCCGGGCAAGCGAGCTGGAGCCCGTGCTGACCATCGACCTGGCGACGCTGACCGGCGCGGCGCGCGCGGCGCTGGGCCCGCAGCTGCCACCCTACTTCACCGACGACGAGGAGCTGGCCGGACAGATCGAGGCGGCGGCGCACGCGGCGGGCGATCCGGTGTGGCGCCTGCCTCTGTGGAAGGGCTACGCCGACGCGCTGGACTCGGATATCGCCGAGATCAAGAACGACCCGGACGGTTGGGCCCAGGCTGGCGCGGTGACTGCCGCGCTGTTCCTGCAGCGGTTTGCGCCGAAGGGCCCATGGGTCCATCTCGATATCTTCGCCTGGAACCCCCGCGGCCGCCCGGGATTCCCCACCGGCGGCGAGGCCCAGGCGATCCGGGGCCTCTACCGCATGATCCGCGAGCGTTTCGCATGAAGCATGATCCCCGCATCACCCCCTGGCGCGACGGCATCGCGGCGGTCAGCCTTGAGGGCGTGATCGAGGCCGAGGTCTACCTCGACCCCAAGGCGATGAGCTGCACGGCCGCCGCGGCGTCGATCCGCTCGGGCCCCGACGCCAATTCGGAACAGATGGACCAGCTCCTGTTCGGGGAGCGCTTCGAGGTCCTGGAGGAGGAAGGCGCGTGGCTGTTCGGCCAGGCCGCCCGCGACGGCTATGTCGGCTTCGTGGAGGCCTCCGCGCTGGGGCCGGCGGGACCGCTCCCGACCCACCGGGTCTGCGCGATCCGCACCTATGCCTTCGCCGAACCGACCATCAAATCGCGCGCCTCCGGGCCCTATTCGATCAACAGCCTGGTGACCGTGGAGGCGCTCGACGGCAAGCTCGCCAAGGTCGCCGGCGCCGGCTGGATGGCGGCCGCGCACCTGGCGGCCATCGGCACATCCGACGACGACTGGGCGGCCGTGGCCGAGCGCTTCCTCGGCGCGCCCTACCTGTGGGGCGGCCGCGAGAGCCTTGGCCTCGACTGCTCCGGACTGGTGCAGCAGGCTCTGTTCGCCTGCGGCCGCGCCTGCCCGCGCGACACCGACCAGCAGCAGGATCTGGGCGCGGCCATCGACGCCGCCGACTTCGGCCGCGGCGACCTGGTGTTCTGGAAGGGTCACGTGGCGATCGGCCTCGGCGAAGGCCGGATTATCCACGCCAACGCCCACCACATGGCCGTCGCGGCAGAGCCTCTGAGCGAGGCTGTGGCCCGTATATCCGCGGCCGGGTCCGAAGTGACGGCCTACCGACGCCTGTAGGCGCAACCTCGCCTTGACCCGGCGCGTCGGGCGCGCTCCCGTTGCCCGGGCTGAAGGAGAGGTTCATGACGGCAAGGGGTCCGGGCGCGCCCGCCGCCTTCAAGCTCGGCCAGCGGCTGGATGCGCTCCTGCTGCGCATCATCAACCGTCCCGCCGAAGAGGCCGCGATCACGCAGGAGATCCAGCAGGCCTTCACCCAGCGCCGCGCGGTGCTGGTGCTGGACATGAGTGGGTTCTCGCGCGTCACCCAGGCCCACGGCATCGTCGCCTTCCTGGTGATGATCATGAAGATGCGCGGGCTCTCCGAGCCAATCATCTCTGCGCACAACGGCGACCTGGTGAAGGCGGAGGGCGATAACCTCTTCTGCCTGTTCCCCGAGGTGGACGACGCCTTGAGCGCGGCCCTGGAGATCATGGCGGGTTTGGAACAGCTGAACCACACCCAGCCGGAGGACCGCCAGCTCTACGCCTCGGCGGGCATCGGCTACGGCGACGTCATGGTGCTGGAGCACGCCGACCTGTTCGGCGACGAGGTCAACAAGGCCTCGAAACTGGGGGAGGACATCGCCCGCCGCGGCGAGATCCTGCTCACCGCGCAGGCCCGCGCCCGGCTGCAGCGCAACATCGAGCTGGAGGAACTCCAGCAGTCGATCTCGAAGCTGGAGCTGACCTACTTCGCGGTGGTGTTCTGAGCGGATCAGGACTTATGGATCGGGTCGATCCACGCCACGCCCTCGGGGGCCTCGGCAGGCTCGATCTCCAGGTTCACCACCACCGCCTCTGAGTCGCTGCGCACCAGGACACAGGACAAGGTCTCGTCGGTGGAGGCGTTGATCTCCTGGTGCGGCACGTAGGGGGGCACGTAGATGAAGTCGCCCGGACCGGCCTCGGCGACGAACTCCAGCGCCTCGCCCCAGCGCATGCGGGCGCGGCCGGAGACCACGTAGATCACGCTCTCCAGCGGGCCGTGATGGTGCGGGCCGGTCTTGGCGTTGGCGTGGATGTGGACTGTGCCTGCCCACAGTTTCTGGGCTCCAGTACGGGCGCGGTCGATGGCGACGGCGCGGTCCATGCCGGGGGTCGTCGCGCTGACCGGGCCGAGCTGATCGCCGGGCACGACACGGACTCCGGAGTGCTTCCAGCCGTCTTCGGGGGTTTCGCTCATGGCGCGGGCGCCGGGGCCGCGGGCGGTGGGGGCGGCGCGGCGGCAGGGGCGGTTGCGGGCGGCGCAACGGGAACGCGGCTCACCCGCATGATGCGGACGGGCTTCACCAGCATCTCGCCCTTCATCGCGCCCTCACCCCGGTTGGGGTCGGTGGGCAGGACGATGATTTTCTGGACCACCTCGAGGCCCTCCACGACTTGACCGAAGGCGGCGAAGCCTGGGTTGGCCTTGGGATTCTTGGGGTCGGCGTCGAGATAGCTCATGTCGCCGAGCGTGATGGACCAGTCCGCCTGGGCCGAGCCGGGGGCGTGGCGGCCCATGGAGATCGTGCCCTGGGTCTTGTGGGTCAGACCGGTCTTGATCGTGCTCTCGTGGGCAATCGGCGGCAGCACCTTGGCCGGGTTGTTCTGCAGGCCGCCCTGGATCAGGCCGTAGTCGGCGGCGGTGTAGCCCGGCGGCTTGGACGCCCGATAGAAGGTCGCGCCGGTGAACAGGCCGCGGTCCACGTACTTCAGGTAGTTGGCCACCGTGATCGGGGCCTTGTCGGCGAAGAGCTCGACGACGATGGCGCCCTCGGCCGTCTCGATCTTCACGCGCGGATTGGGCTTGGCCGCCGGCGCGGAGGGAGCGGGCGGAGTCTCAGCCTGGGCGGCTGTCACGGCGAGGGCGGCGCAGAGGCCAAGGAGGGTGCGGCGGAGCATGGGCGCCAGAATAGCCCGTCGCCACCCTTGCCCGCCAGTCGGTGTCGCGGCTGTTGGTGACGCCGAGCAGTTGCAGGAAGCTGACGGCGGAGAGCGGTGCGCCGACCGGCCGCTTGGCGGCGACATAGAGCGGCACGACCACCCAGGCCTGTGGGAACACCTTCAGCTCGCGATCGCGCATGCCGCCCAGGTGCGGGCAGCGCTTCAGGGAGGCCTCGGCGCACCGCAGGTGCAGCGGTGCGATCGACCCGCAGTCGAGCAGCACGCGGTCGTCTTCCAGGTCGGCGGGTAACGCCTTGGCGAAGCCGCGCCCCCGCAGCGCGCCCGCGGCGACGAAGCGGCCGGTCTGGCTCCAGCGGTCGCCCTCGGCGGTGGTCTCGCCGCACATGGGACAGAGGAGGGCCCGCACGCTGTCGCGCTGGCGGCGCAGGTGGTTCTTCGAATAGAGCGGCTGGCCAACGCCCGGCTTCCACGCCTGCAGCGCGGCGAGCTGGCCATCGACGGTCGGACAGGGGCCGACCGCGCCCAGCGGCTCCTGTGACCAGCTGGTCACCCAGGGGACGTCACGGCCGACGACGAGGCGGGAGGCTATTTCGGACATTTGATGAACGTATCCGTCTGGCCGCGCGAGCGCAGGCCACCTTTGGCGCTGATTAGGGTCTGGACGCGCGCAGCGCACAGCCGGCGCGACTTGACGACGGACTCGACCCGGGAGTCGACCCGCGCAGAGCGGCCGTCTGCGGCGATGGCGATACGCAGGATCCGGCCGGTCTCGCGTGGTTTGGCGCCCTGCAGCGACTTGCGGGCCTGAGTGCGGGCCTGGGGCAGCGTCGAGGTTCCGTACCGCACGGGGGGCTTGTCCCCGACATAGGCCTGGTCGGTGAAGCTCGCGTCGGGGGTGAAGCCGGCGAAGTAGGCGTCCAGTCGTCCGGCGTTCCAGGCCGCCTCTTGCCGGGTCAGGAAGCCGCGTACGTCCGCCTCGGTAATACGGCCCTGGGCGAAGGCGGGACCGGCGATGACGAGGCTGGCAAGGATAAGGCTTCGCACGTGGTCTCCTTTCCTCCTCCGGTTCGTCGTCGGCAGCACCGCCCGGACGACGACGTGGTGCGTCAACGCGCCAGCCAGCGCATACGGTAGCCGTTCATCGCCGTCTCGCCGAGCCGCTCCAGGAGCCGCCAGTTGACCACCGCCCCGATGGGCGCGCCGACGAGGGGGATCATCTGGGCCAGTTTCGCCAGGTCGATGTAGTCGCGGTACTCTTGCTGATAGGCGCGCCAGTCGAAGTGTTCGAAGTCGGCTGGATGCGCGCGGCCGTCCCAGTTCTCGATCCCCGCGAAGACCCGCGCGCGGTGGTCGGCGCCGGAGAACGCCAGCTGGAAGAGGCTGAGGATGAAGAGCCGCTCCTCGAACCGCTCGGCCTCGTGACCGTAGATCGCCGAGAGATCGAACAGCAGCTTGAACTTCAGGACCAGGAGCGCCGGGAAGTCGGCCAGCGCCAGCCAGAATCCGCCGGCGCCTGCGACTCCGCCTTCGACCGCGGCGGTCTTGCGGTAGCCGTCGAGGGCGGCCAACGCGCGCCGGTCCCGCTCGGCCAATGACGCGCCGATCAGGGGCTCGGCGGTGGTGAGGTCGGCGCCGGTGAGGATCGTTCGGGTGACGCCCTGCATGACGCCGGTGACCGTGGCGTGGACCTTCTCGGGGATCAGGCGATTGACGCGCCCCTGCAGGCCCTTGGCGGCGCGCTCCAGCCGGCCGGCCGGCTTCAGGACTGCGGCGCGCCAGTCGGCGACCTCGGCCCGGGCCCAGTCCTCGTAGGCGGCCTCGGTGACCTTGGCGGGCGGCGTGGGGCGGGCTATCGCGACATCACCAGCTGCAGGATCCAGGCGCCGATGGCGGTGACCATCGTGCCGGTCAGGATGCCTCGCACGAAGGCGCCGTGGCGGTCCCACCAGACCCGGCGGGCCCGCATGCGCTGGGCGCGGTCGACCTTCCGTCTCTGCATAGTCTTCCCGCTCCCCGTGACGGCGACGTTCTTAGCCTGCCCGCCGCCGGGACGGAACCTTGGACGGCGCCGGGGGATTGGCTCAGCCCGAGACCTTGAGGAAACGAGCCATGTGGCGGACGAGCATGATCGCAGCGGCGCTGCTGCTGAACGGCTGCGCAAGCGCTGGCGAGGGGGCCAAGACGGAGGTCAACGCGGTGGTGCAGGACGAAGGCGCACGCCAGGCGGCGGCCGTTACGGCCGCGCAGGGCGCTGGCAGCAAGGCGGCCCTCGAGGCGGGCGAGGCGGCCGCCAAGCCGGAAACCGCCTCGCCGCAGCCCTAGAGGCGGGCTATTTCGCCTCGGCGGCCGCCTTGATGGTGGCCAGGAGCCCGGTGAACTGCGCCGTGCGGCCCTTGATGTCGGCGTCCTTCTTGGACGGGTCGGGAAGGGCGGCGGCGTCGTACACCAGCGTGTACACCAGCTTCGAGGACTTGGCGTCGACGGGCTGGATCTGCAGCGTGCCGTGATAGTCGATCGGCGATTTCGGTTGGCTGTAGGTATAGGACCACGGCGTGCTGGCCACGAGCACTTCGGTGACGCGCCCCGCGATGACGCGGACCGCACCCACCTCGCCATCCTTGCCCGAGGTGATCTCGCAGGTGGTCTTGAACCAGGCGCCGATGGTGCAGTAGCCGCTCACCTTCTTCCAGGCCTCGGCGGCCGGCGCATTGACGCTGGTCTCCAGATTGATGGTGACGAAGTCGGCTGCGCTGGCGGCGCCGGCGAGGCTGATGGCGGCCGCGGCGGCGGCGAGGCTGATAATGGTCTTCAAGGCGTTCCCCTTCTCGGTTGAGGGGACCATAGCTGTGCGGACGTAACGGCGCCTATGGGCGAAGTAGGGCGATCAGGGCCGGCAGGAAGAGATAGGCCAGGATCACCACCGCCAGGATCGCCAGGATCAGGCCGGCGCGCGGGTTGGCGCCAAGGAAGGTCTCGCGCATCTGCGCCTTAGGGTTGGGCTTCGGCTTGCGCTTCGCGGCCTCCTCCCGCTCCCTGCGGTAGCGGCGCAGGTCGGTGACCCGCGGGTCTTCCGACGGTTTGCGGGGCGGCTTGGGCGGTGGCTTGGCCATCAGCCTTCGAGCTTCTCCAGGTCCTCGGCCGAGATGTCGGCGTTGGAATAGACGGTCTGGATGTCGTCGTCGTCCTCGAGCGCCTCGATCAGCTTCATCAGGGTCGCCACCGCATCGCCGCTGATCGGGGTGAGCGCCTTAGGCCGCCAGGCCAGCGTCGTGGACTTGGCGGGGCCCAGGGCCGCTTCGAGCGCAGCCGCCACGTCCGACAGCCCGTCGAAGGCGGTGTAGATGGTGTGGCCGTCCTCGTCGGATTCCACGTCCTCGGCGCCGGCCTCGATGGCGGCCTCCATGACCTTGTCCTCGGACCCGGCCTCCGGCCCGTAGACGATCTGGCCGACCCGGTCCCACATGAACGAGACCGAGCCGGTCTCCCCCAGGTTGCCGCCCTGCTTGGTGAAGGTGGAGCGCACGGTGGCGGCCGTGCGGTTGCGGTTGTCGGTGAGCGTCTCGACGATGACGCCGACCCCGCCGGGCCCGAAGCCCTCGTAGCGGATCTCCTCATAGGCCTCGGCATCGCCGCCGGACGCCTTCTTGATCGCGCGCTCGATGACGTCCTTGGGCAGGGATTCGCCCTTGGCGTTGTTCACTGCCAGGCGCAGCCGGGCGTTCATCGCCGGGTCGGGCAGACCCTGCTTGGCCGCCACGGTGATTTCGCGCGAGAGCTTGGAGAACAGCTTGGAGCGCGCGGAGTCCGCGCGGCCCTTGCGGTGCATGATATTCTTGAACTTGGAATGTCCGGCCATGGTCCGTCGGTCGAGTTTGGGTGGCCGCTTCTAACCGGCCGCAACGCGCGGCGGAACCCCTGGGCGCAGTGCGGGTTAGCTCAGCAATTCGTCGGAGCCCTGCCATGACCCATCCCCGTGAGGATTTCGAGCCTGAGGAACAGAGCGGCGAACTGGTCCACTGGATGGAGCCCGGATCCCTGAGCGTCGGCGCCGCCGGGGTCGCGGCCCTGACCGTAGCGGCCTTCGCGCTGGGCATCGCCGCGGCGTTGGGCGTGCTCGCGGCCGGCCAGTGGATCGGCCCCCGCCGCGACGGCCTGCCGCCGTGGAAGTGGATACGCGGGTCCGTGCACTAGGACATTTCACAGACCGCTGATCTTCCTGCCGCAGGCCACCTTCTGGGCCTCGGTCATGCCGGGGGTCAGCTGCAGCCTACGGGTTTCCACCGTGGCGTCGCCATAGGGCCAGTAGGCGATCCTGCGCGGCTTGGCGCGGCGGCCGGCCGGGCGGACGGCGAGCTCGATCATCCGGGTCATGTCGCCGGCCTTGTACGTCCAGGTTTCCAGCGCCATCCCGTCGCGCACCCCGGAGTTCCAGGCGGGGCCACGGCGCACCACGCCCCTCACCTGCCTGGCGGCGAACGACGCCTCGGTATTGAAGCCCGCGTCGAAGGCCGGCGTCACGGTGATCCGCGCCTGCAAGCAGCCGTCGAACATTTCTTCTGGGAGGCCGATCGCGACGCGGGTCTCGGCGAACCGCGCGATGTCGGGCCGCAGATCGAGGCCGGCGGTCACCCAGGCGGCTGAGACCAGGCCGGTGATCATGTCGGGCCCTAGGCCGGCCGGGAAGCGCCGGTAGTGGTCGCGCGTGCGCGCCAGCACGTCGTCGAGGTCGGCCTTGCCCCTGGTCTTGAGCCGAACCGCCTCATCCCACTTCAGCGCCAGGAGGTAGCCGCGGCTGGCGGGGTCGGCCCCCCGTTCGTGCAGCCCTGCCTGGGCGACGCTCTCATCGGTGGTGGCCAGGCCGGCGCGGAGCAGGATGCGGTCGGTCAGGAACGCCGCGAACCCCTGGGTCAGCCAGTCTGAGGGCCGGGCGGCGGGACCCATGCGGCCGGGGAACTGGTCCAGCACCTGCGCCACGACGATCGCGCGGCGCAGGTCGGCGTCGGGCGCCTGGCGCGCCGGCACGGCCATCGCGTCGTCGCGGCCCACATAGCGGTCGCCGCGCAAGGCGGTCACGAGAAACGGCCCGTTGGCTTCGCTCCAATAGGCCCGCTCGGCGGCCAGGGCCGGGGCGGCCGCGTCGGCGAGTTGTGTGGCGGTGGGGGCGCCGGCGCCCAAGGTTGCGGCGCGCAGGGTTCCGCGCTCCGCGACCTGCACGGCCGGCCCGGCCAGCACCACCGAACGACGGATGTCGGCAACGGTCAGCGCGCGGCCGTGGGCGGCATGGTCGAGGTCGGATGCCATGCGCCAGCCCTTCGGCGGTCGCTGCCAGCGCACCGACGCAGGGACCGCGTCCCAGCCCTCCGGCGTCGCGAACAAGGCCTCGCCCAGGGCCGCGACGCCCGCGCCCTGCCCGGCGTATCGGTAGCGGATGGCGAGTTTTGCGCCCGGTTTGTGCCGCACCACGTAGTGGGCTGCGTCGATCGCCTGGGCCTGACCGCCGGACACGGCCAGGCCGGAGGCGAGCTCCGTGGGCGCGACCAGCCGCGTCTCGCCGTCGGCATCCCCGCGTAGGCGCAGCTCCACATCCAGTCCGGCCGGCGTCACGCGCAGCCGATAGTCGACGGCCGGCGCACGGTCAGCGCCCATCAGCAGGACGGCGGCGGCGGCGAGGAGGAAGGCGCGGAGCATCGGCCCCCTTAGCGGCTATTCGACGGGTTCGCAGTCGAAGCGGTCGATCTGGCCGTTTTGAAGGCGGTAGACGGCGTCCTGCGGAACGTCGAGCTCCGTAACCGCCTCCTGTGTCAGGCCCGCATAGACCCCGCGGAGAATGCGACCCGAGACGCCGTGGCTGACGACCACCAGACGGCGGTGTGGCTCGGGCTCGACGCTGGCCAGGAAGTTGGCCACCCGGTCCTCGACCTCTTCATAGCTCTCCCCGCCGACGGCGTTGAAGATCCAGCGGCGCGACGCCGCCGTCGCGGGGACGCCGGCGCCCACCTCGGCCCAGAGGCGGCCCTCCCAATCGCCGCAGCTCACCTCCATGAGGCGATCGTCGGCCTCCAGCGAGAGGCCCGCGGCGGCCGCGATGATCCCGGCGGTGGCGTGGGCTCGACCGAGCGGACTGGTGATCACCCGCCACGGACCAGGATCCCGCTGCGCCAGGCTGCGCACCAGGGCGGCCATGGCGTGGGCCTGCCGCTGGCCGCGCCCGGTGAGCGGGGAGTCCTTGCGGCCCTGCATGCGCCGCTCGACGTTCCACTCGGTTTCCCCATGGCGGGCGAGCAGGATCATCGGCGGCGGGGCATGATCGGATGCGAGCTGGAGAGGCCGCCGTCGACGGCGATGGTCTGGCCGTTGACGTAGGACGAGTCGTCGGAGGCGAGGAACAGGCCAGCGCGGGCGATCTCCTCAGGCTCCCCGTAGCGTGTGCTGGGATTGAGCTGGCCGATCCGGTCTCCCTTGCCGCGGGCGCGGGCGTTATCGAACAGCGGCCTGGTCATACCGGTCTCGATCAGGCCCGGCGCGATGGCGTTGACCCGGATCCCGGTGCCGTAGAGCTCGTTGCAGGCGGTCTTCACCAGGTTGATGACGCCGGCCTTGGAGGCCGAATAGGCCACCGCGCCATCGGCCGAGCGGATGCCGGCGATCGAGGCCGTGCAGATGATCGAGCCCTTGCCCTGCGGGATCATCGCCGCCGAAGCGTGCTTCACCGCCAGGAAGGGCCCGATCAGGTTCACCCGCAGGATCTCCGTCCACTCTTCCGCGGTCTGCGCCGCGAGCGAGTCGGAGCGGCCCAGGATTCCGGCGTTGGCCCAAAAGATGTCGAGGCCGCCGTACTCGGACTGAGCGCGGGCGACCAGCGACCGGACAAAGGCGTCGTCGCCGGCGTCGCCCTGGATCGCCAGGGCGCTGCCGCCGGCGGCGGTGATCTCCGCGACGGTGGCCGAGGCCGTGTCGTTGAGGTCCGACGCGATGACGTTCGCGCCCTCCGCGGCGAAGATCTTCGCCGCCGCCCGGCCGATCCCGCTGGCCGCCCCGGTGATGACCGCCGTGCGGCCGGATAGACGTCCCATGGTGTTTCCTTGCTCAAGCGTTCGGTCGGCCTCGGGTCGCCGCCGCGCAGATGGCGTCCAGGAAAATGCCGTGTAGGCCCGGGGGCAGATCGTGGCCCATGCCGGGGATCATCCGCAACTCCGCCTCGGGGATCGCCGCGGCGGTGGCTTGGCCACCCAGGGGCTGAACCAGCGGGTCGTCCTCGCCGTGCAGGACCACGGTGGGGATCGCGAGGCCGTTGAGCTCGGGGATGCGGTCGCCGTCGGCCATGATCGCCTTGCGTTGCCGCACGACCCCGGCGGGATTGTAGGCTCGGGCGTATTCCGCCTCGACACGGGCGCGGAGGTCCGTCTCCGTCCAGGGATAGGCGGGGCTGCCGATGGTGCGCGCGTTCTTCATGCCGTGGGCGACGAAGGCTTCCCAGTCCGCCTTCGGATCCGGCGGCGGGTCATTCAGCACCGCCAGCGCCGCGGGCGTGGACTGCAGCGTCTCGGGGCTTGGCGCCGACATGATCGAGGTCATCGACAGCACCCGGTCCGGGTGGTCCAGGGCCATGCGCTGGACGATCATCCCGCCCATGGACACCCCGGCGATGTGGGCGCGCCGCACGCCGGCGGCATCCAGCACCGCCATCCCATCGTTCGCCATGTCCGCCAGGACGTAACTCTGGCCGTCGAGCCAGGAGGACATTCCGGTGTCGCGGTTGTCGAAGCGGATGGCGCGGTAGCCTCGGGCGACCAGGGCGGCGCAGAACGCCTCCGGCCAGCGGGTCATCTGCGAGCCCAGGCCGTTGACCAGCAGGACGGCTTCCGGCCGGTCGTCGCCAAAGCTGTCGTACTCGATTTCGACGGCGCCGTTGTGGGCTCGCGGCATCACTGGTCTCCGGTTCGGTTTTGCCTCTGGGCAATAAGGCCGGCCGGCCCCGCTTCCTGGCTGCCGAACGACCCGTCAGCGCCAACGTGGACGGTCGAGCGCACTGTGGAGCGACGCCTTCGACAGTGAGCCCACCCAGGGCAACATGGTCAAGTACAGCGCCGTCCCGCCGGGCGCCGGCGACCTCGGCGATGATGATCCTGGGCTCCGGCGCCGCGGGCGGGGCGTCCGCCATCCACAGCTTGGACGTCCCACCCGCGCGGCGACGAGCTTCTATGGACGAGCAGCCCTTTTCCCCCCGGCAATTTTGGCTAATGTCCCAATCCCTTGCAGATCGGGGCGCGTGCGGACGCGGGTGATTCGTCCGCGGGTGTAAGCAGCCGGGACCGAGATGAAGCTGACGATCGAACGCGCCGCGCTCCTCAAGGCGCTGGGCCACGTGCAGAGCGCCGTGGAGCGCCGCAACACGATCCCGATCCTGTCGAACGTGCTGTTGTCGGCCGAACGGGACAGGTTGACCTTCTCGGCGACTGACCTCGACCTGGAGATCATCGACGTGGCCCTGGCCCAGGTGGACCAGCCTGGCCAGATCACCGCGCCCGCCCACACCCTCTACGAGATCGTCCGCAAGCTGCCCGAGGGCGCTGATGTCTCGCTGAGCTTCACCGGCGAGGACCCCCGTTTGACCGTCGCGGCGGGCCGCAGCCGCTTCAACCTGCCGGTGCTGCCGGCGGGCGACTTCCCGGTCATGAACGCCGACGGCTTCGCCGGGCGCATGAGCGTGGACGCCGGCGACTTGATCCGGTTGATCGACAAGACCCGCTTCGCCATCTCGGCGGAGGAGACGCGCTACTACCTGAACGGCCTCTACGTGCACACGATCGTCGTCGACGGCGTCGCCCGCCTGCGCGCCGTGGCCACCGACGGCTCGCGCCTGGCTCTGGCGGATATGCCCGCCCCGGAGGGCGCGGTGGGCGCGCCAGGCGTCATCGTGCCGCGCAAGACCATCAACGAAGTCCGCCGCCTGCTCGAGGACGCGGGCGAGAGCGTCGACCTGCAGATCAGCCCCCAGAAGGTGCGCCTCGAGCTGGGTGGGGCGGCTCTGACGTCAAAGGTCATCGACGGCAACTTCCCCGACTACGCTCGCGTGATCCCCAAGGACAACCACCGCACGGTCATGGTCGACGCCAAGCTGTTCGCTCAGGCCGTCGACCGCGTGGCCACGATCTCGGCGGAGAAGTCCCGCTCGGTGCGCATGGCCATCGACAGCGGCCGCGTCGTCCTCACGGTGCGCAATATGGAAGCCGGCCAGGCGGTCGAGGAGCTGGAGATCGACTACGACGGCGAGCCTTTCGAGCTCTCCTTCAACGCCCGCTATCTCCTGGACATCACCGACCAGATCTCGGGCGAGAGCATGGAGCTGCGCTTCGGCGGCCTCAACGACCCCGCGCTGGTCCTCGATCCGAGCGATGTAGACGTGCAGTACATCCTGATGCCGCTGCGGGTGTAGACGAAGCGCCGCGCCGCCTTCAGTCGCCTCGCCGGTAGGTGAAATCGAAACTCGGCGTCCAGGTCTTGCCGCCGTCGGTGGACTGCTCCCCGGCCTGCCGCACGCTCCCGTCGGGGTTCGGCGTATAGGTCATCCGCACCAGCGGTCCGTCCCACTTGCCGGTCAGCACCATCGCCTTGCCGGTCCAGCCGCCGGTGAAGTCGGCCCGGGTTCCGCCCGAGTCGATCCACGTCTGTTTCCAGGCCTTCTCGCCGGGCAGGTAGATGTTGAGGCTGCCGCCGTCCTGCTTGTTCTTCGGCATCCAGTTCTCCCGGATGCCGCAGCCGTTGTAGACTTTCTCGATCAGGCTCTCGGCGACGACCCCGTCCTTGCCGGTCTGCGAGACCTGCCAGCGGCCCACCCAGAAATCGAACTGCCGATGCTCGGCGGCGGCGCACGCCGGCTTCGGCGGCGCCTGGGCGACCGCGGGAGCGGCGAGAAGCGCAGCGGCGAGCGTGATGCGGATCATCGGGAGAGCTTGCCGCCGTCTTCCGCAGCGCTTCAAGCGCCTTGCAGCGAGCGGTCCCAAGTCAGTGCCCGTGCGGGCCCTCGTAGACACCCGGGGCCAGGCGCTCGTCCTCCGGGCCCTCGCCAGCGCTGGCCGCCAGCACGAAGCGGCGGTCGCAGTAGGGGCACTCGACGAAGGTCGCCTCGCCCATCTCCAGCCACACGCGTGGATGGCCCAGCGCCCCGCCGACCCCGTCGCAGGCGATCCGCCCGCTGCGCACCACCACGATCTCGGGCGGATTGGGGTCGACGATCAGCGCCGGCTTGGCCGGGGCCGGTTCGGGTTTCTTCGCGGCTCTGCGGGCCATGGTCTTCGGTACCTTCAAGCGGCTCGCTTGGCTGAGCGGCGGCGCGAGCCTAGGTATGCGACGCGACCTTCGCGCGTCAACGACAGGACCCCATGGACCTTCCGGAATTCGCCATCGAGGCCAGGGGCCTGGTCAAGACCTACGCGGCCACCAAGACCACGCCGGAAATGCAGGCGCTGCGGGGAATCGACCTGGCCATTCCGCGCGGCTCGATCTTCGGCCTCCTCGGCCCGAACGGCGCCGGCAAGTCCACCTTCATCAACATCCTGGCCGGCCTCTGCCAGAAGACCTCGGGCAGCGTCGCCATCTGGGGCCGCGACATCGACCGGACGCCGCGCGACGCGCGCGCGGCCATCGGGGTGGTCCCGCAGGAGATCGCCGCCGACCCGTTCTTTACCCCCTTCGAGGCGCTTGAGGTGGCCGCCGGCATGTATGCGGTGCCCAAGGCCGAGCGGCGCAGCCTCGAACTCCTGACCGCGCTGGGCCTTGCCGACAAGGCCAAGGCCTACGTCCGCCAGCTCTCCGGCGGCATGAAGCGGCGGCTGATGGTGGCCAAGGCCATGGTCCACAACCCGCCGGTGCTGATCCTCGACGAGCCCACTGCCGGCGTCGACGTGGAGCTGCGCAAGCAGCTCTGGAACTACGTCCTGGAGCTGAACCGCAAGGGCGTGACCATCGTCCTCACCACCCACTACCTGGAGGAAGCCCAGGAGCTCTGCGACCAGATCGCCATCATCAACCGCGGCCAGGTGGTGGCCTGCGAGCCCACCACCACGCTCCTGCGCCGCATGGACACCCGCCTGGTGCTGGTCACCGTGGAAGAGCCCCTGGCGACCGCTCCGCCGCTCCCCGGCTTCGAGACCAAGCTCACCAAGTCCGGCGGCTTCTCGGTCAGCTACCGCACCGGCCACTCCACCGTCGAACAGGTCCTCGCCGCCATCCGCGCCGCGGGCCTCCACATCAAGGACATCTCCACCGAGGATCCGGACCTGGAGGACGTCTTCGTCTCCCTCACCTACGCCTCGGCGGAGGGGGTGTAGGCGCCCTGCCTTTCCCGCTTGCGGGAAGGGCAAGATCATTCGGGGAGAGGATAAAGCATCCCGATATCCCCCCACCGGTACGCCACCTCGTAGTAGGTCCCCCCGCCCGGCCCCGGCTCCAGCCGCGCCGGCTCGGCCTCGCCGCCCAGGTGCTCATAGAAGCCCCGCGCTGCGAAGTTGTCGCGCAGCACGCTGATCACGAGGGACTTCGCGCCGCGCGCCGCCAGCCCCCGGGCTGCGTCGGCCAGAAGCCGGCCGCCCAGGCCACGGCTTTGGGCGGCGCGGAGCAGGTAGAGCGTGGCCACCTCCGCCTCGTCCGCCACCCGCCGCCGCGATGGCCCGCCCTGGGCGTAGCCCACGAGGCCCCATCGGTCCGCAGCGGCCAGGATCACGTCGTCGGGGCCAGGTTTCATCAACATCTGGCCGAAGCGCCGCGCATGCGCCGGCTCGCTCATACGGGCGAGGTAGGCGTCGGGCAGCAGGCCCTTGTAGGTCTCGCGCCAGGACTGGACGTGCACCCGCGCCAGATCGTCGGCGTCGGTGGGCCCCGCCGGGAAGATCACGAACTGGGTATCGACGCGCCCTTGGGACATCTCAACCTCGACTCATCCATCCACAGCTTGGCGTTGGACCAGCGGTGTTCAAGGGGTGCGAGCGTCGCACCCATCCGCTAGCGTCCGGCCGCTGATGAACGCCCAGACCGCCCAAATGCCTGACGCCGCCGGGGCCACGCCCGTGATGGCGCAGTTCTTCGAGGCCAAGGCCTCGCAGCCGGACGCCCTGGTGTTCTTCCGCATGGGCGACTTCTTCGAGCTGTTCTTCGAGGACGCCCAGAAGGCCGCCGCGGTGCTGGGCATCACGCTCACGGCCCGGGGCCAGCACGGCGGCCAGCCGATCCCCATGGCGGGCGTGCCGGCGCATGCCATGGAAGCTTATCTCGCCAAGCTGATCCGTGCGGGCTTCAAGGTCGCGGTCTGCGACCAGCTGGAGGACGCCGCCGAGGCCAAGCGCCGGGGCGGCCACAAGGCCGTGGTCCGCCGAGACGTGGTCCGCGTGGTCACCCCTGGCACGCTGACCGAGGATGGCCTCCTGGACGCCCGCGGCGCCAATCGCCTGGCCGCCGTATCGGTGCGCGCCGGACACGCGGCCGTGGCCAGCGTCGAGCTCTCGACCGGCGAGGTGGAGTGCCTGGCGGTCACGGTCGCCGGCCTGGCCTCGGCGCTGGCGGCGCTGGGACCCTCGGAGATCCTGGTCCCCGACCGGCTGTTCGCCGACGAGGCGGTGTCGCAGGCGCTGAAGTCCGCCGGCGGGTTTGTCCAGCCGATGCCGGGCGCGCTGGCCGAGCCGGGCGCCTCGGAGACTCGGCTGAAGCGGCTGTACGGCGTCGAGACCCTGGACGGTTTCGGCCCGTTCACTGGCGCCGAGATATCCGCCCTCGGCCTGATCGCCGCCCACCTGGAGACCACCCAGGCCGGCCGCCTGCCCGCGCTCTCCGCACCGCGCCGCGCCGGCGAGAGCGACGTCATGGTCATCGACCCGGCGACGCGGAGCAGCCTGGAGATCGAGCGGTCCACCTCAGGCGCCCGCGACGGCTCGCTGTTGGGCGCCATCGACCGCACCGTCACCGCGCCAGGCGCGCGGCTGCTGGCGTCGCGGCTGGCGCGACCGCTGCTCGACCCCGCCGCCATCGATGCGCGGCTGGACGCCGTGGCCTGGTTCTGCGGCCACCGCGCCCAGCGCCAGAAGCTGCGCGAGGTGCTGAAAGGCCTGCCCGACATGGCCCGCGCGCTCAGCCGCCTCGCCCTGGGCCGCGGCGGGCCGCGCGACCTTGGGGCGCTCGCGGTCGGGCTCGAGGCAGGGGAGGCTATCTGCCGCCTGTTCGCCGACACCAGGGACCCACTGGTCAGCCAGCCGGCCGAAGTCTCCCAGGCCCTTTTCGCCCTCGACCTCGCCAACCTCCCGGACCTCGCCCAATTCCGCGACCTGCTGGCGTCCGGCCTCGGCCCCGACCTGCCGGCGCTTGCCCGCGACGGCGGTTTCGTGGCCCCCGGCGTCCGCCCCGAACTCGACCAGGCCCGCGCGCTGCGCGACGACAGCCGCCGCGTCATTGCCGCGCTGGAAGCGCAACTCGCCGCCGACTCCGGCGTGGCGCTGAAGATCCGCCACAACGCCGTCCTCGGCTACTTCGTCGAATGTACCGCCAAGGCCGGCGAGCCGCTGCTCAAGCCCCCGCTCAGCGCCACCTTCATCCACCGCCAGACCATGGCCAACCAGGTCCGCTTCACCACCGTGGAGCTGGCCGAGCTGGACGCGAAGATCGCACAGGCCGCCGAGCGCGCCCTGGCCATCGAGCTCGACACCTTCGAGGCCTGGCGCGAGGCCGCAACGCGGGTCGCCCGCCCCCTCCAGGCAGCGGCGGCCGCCGCGGCGACCCTGGACGTGGCCGCCGGCCTCGCCGAATGGGCCGACGACGTCGGGGCCACGAGGCCGACGGTGGATCGCTCGACGGCCTTCGAGGCCGAGGCCGCGCGCCACCCGGTGGTCGAGGCCGCCGTACGCCGCGCCGGGGAGGCCTTCACCCCCAACGACTGCCGACTGGATGGCGCCGGAGTCGGTGGGGCGCGCCTGAGCCTGGTCACCGGCCCGAACATGGCCGGCAAGTCGACTTTCCTGCGGCAGAACGCGTTGCTCGCCGTCCTCGCCCAGGCCGGCTGTTTCGTACCCGCCAAGCGCCTGCGGCTCGGTGTGGTCGACCGCCTGTTCAGCCGCGTGGGGGCCGGCGACGACTTGGCCCGAGGCCGCTCGACCTTCATGATGGAGATGGTCGAGACCGCCGCCATCCTGACCCAGGCGACCCCGCGCTCCCTGGTGATCCTGGACGAGATCGGCCGCGGCACCGCCACTTACGACGGCCTGGCCATCGCCTGGGCCTGCGCCGAGGCGCTGCACGAGACCAACCGCTGCCGCGCCCTCTTCGCCACCCACTATCACGAGCTCGCGGTGCTCGAGGGCCGGCTGGCTCACGTCTCCAACCTAAGCCTCAAGGCCAAGGAGTGGAACGGCGACCTGATCTTCCTGCACGAAGCCGGCCCCGGCCCCGCCGACCGCAGCTACGGCGTCCAGGTCGCCAAGCTGGCCGGCGTCCCGCCAGCCGTGGTGAGCCGCGCCCGGCAGGTGCTGGAACGCCTGGAGCGCGAAGCCGCCGGCCCCGCCAACCTCGACGACCTTCCGCTCTTCGCCGCCGTCGCCGAGCCCGAGGCCCGCTTCGGCCCCTCCAAGGTCGAGGAGGCCCTCCAGGTCCTCGACCCCGACGGCATGAGCCCCCGCGAAGCCATGGACGCCCTCTACCGGCTGAAGGGCTTGCTGGGCTGACGGTCGCGGCGGGCGGGAACGAAGGCGCGGCCTGGCCGTATGGTCCACATGGACAAGCTGAAGACCCTCGGAATCGTCTTCCTCGTGTGCCTGGCGCTGGGCGCGGGCTGGGCGCTGTGGATGGGCCTGAAGTTGCTGGCCTGGATCGCCATGGCGGGGCTGGTGGTGGGCGTTGTCATCAGCGTGGCATGGCGCGCGAAGATCGGGCGCCGGCTATCCGGGCCCGACGAACGTTCCCGGCTGACTTGAGGGCCAAGTTTGGCGCGCGGGAGGCGGCGCCCTAGAAGGCGCCATGTCCGACGCCGAGCGCCCCATCCGATCCTTCGGCCGCATCAAGTCGCGCGCCATCAAGCCGCGCCAGGCGGCGCTGGTGGACGAGCGCTTGCCCGCCCTGCGGATCCCCGACGGCCCGGTCGACCCGCGCGCGCTGATGCCTCAGGCGGCCGAGACCTGGCTGGAAATCGGCTTCGGCGGCGGCGAGCACATGGCCGCCCAGGCGGCGCGCGCGCCCGACGTCCTGATCCTGGGCGCCGAGCCGTTCCAGAACGGCGTGGCCAGCGCCGTGCGCCACATCGCCGAACAGGGCCTCACGAATATCCGTCTGCACGACGGCGACGTCCGCGACCTGATCGCGCACCTGCCCGACGCCAGCGTGGCGCGCGTCTTCATCCTCTTCCCGGACCCCTGGCCGAAGGTCCGCCACCACAAGCGCCGCCTGATACAGCCCGAGCTGGTCGCCGACCTCGCCCGGGTGCTCAAGCCCGGCGGGCGGCTGCGGTTCGCCAGCGACTGGGCCGACTACGTGGACTGGTCCCTCGCCCGGCTCACCGCATCCAAGACCTTCGCCTGGCAGGGTGAGCGAGCCGACGACTGGCGTACCCCGCCGCCCGACCACGTCACCACCCGCTATGAGGAAAAGCGCCTCGGCGACTGCGCCCCGGTATTCCTGGATTTCGTCCGGACCTAGCCGGCCACGGCGTAGCGCTCGATCGACTGGCGGATGATGTCGGCGGCCTCTTCCGGGTCCGCCCAGCGCACGATCTCGACGCTCTTGCCCTTCTCCAGGTCTTTGTAATGCTGGAAGAAATGGGCGATCTGCTCGGTCAGGATGGTGGGCAGCGAACGCCATGAGTCCACGCCGGTGTAGAAGGGGTGCAGGGCGTCCACCGGCACCGCCAGGATCTTCTCGTCCCCGCCCGCCTCGTCGCGCATGATCAGCGCCCCCACCGGCCGCGCGCGGATGATCGCCCCCGGCACCACCGGCGTCGGCCCGACCACGATAATGTCCATGGGGTCGCCGTCGTCGGCGAGCGTATGGGGGATGAACCCGTAGTTCCCTGGATAAAACATCGCCGTGTGCAGGAAGCGGTCGACGAAGATCGCACCGGACTCCTTGTCCAGCTCGTACTTTACCGGCTCGCCGCCCTGCGGGATCTCGATCAGGGCGTTGACGTCGTAGGGCGGGTTCTGGCCGACGGGGATCTTGGAGAGGTCCATGCCGCTTCCTGACCCATCCGAGCGTCGGATGAAAGCCCTCGTCCGCATGGAGCGGGCCGCAGAGTCGCAAGAGGGCTGACAACCACCCCTGCTGGGGCTATATATCCCCTCAACATCGTCCGTTAGCGCTGTATGGCGCCTACGAGCGGCGGGCTCCGGCCCGACCGCTTTTTTCTTTGCCGGAGGCCTGGGTTCCCGTGCGTGGGAAGACCGCTGAAGACCTTGAGCTTTTGGAGCTGCTCGACCCGGTGGCCGAGGCCGCTGGGTACGAGATCGTGCGCCTGCGGCTGATGGGCGGGACCGAAACGCGCCGGCTGCAGATCATGGCCGAACGCGCCATCGACGGCGACATGGTGGTAGAGGACTGCGCACGGCTGTCGCGGGCGCTCTCCGAGGTGCTGGACGCCGCCGATCCGATCAGCGGCGAATACACCCTGGAAGTCTCGTCGCCCGGCGTCGACCGGCCGCTGACCCGACTGAAGGATTTCGCGGCCTACGAGGGCCACGAAGTGAAGCTGGAGCTGGACCGCCTCGCCGAGGGCCGCAAGCGGTTCCGCGGCCGGCTGGCCTGCGTCGAGGACCAGCAGGTCGGCCTGGATCTTGAGGGCGAAGAGGAAACCGCGATGGTTCCCTTCGACTGGATCGTCGAGGCCAAGCTGGTGCTGACCGACGAACTGATGAAGCGCGGGGCGCAGGTCCGAGCGGCCCGCCTCGCATCCGACCAACAACACACGCCCGAGTAAGAGGAACACCCCATGAGCCTGACCGGCATCTCAGCCAACCGGCTTGAACTCCTGCAGATCGCCGAGGCGGTGGCCCGCGAGAAGTCGATCGACAAGGAGATCGTCATCGAGGCGATCGAGGAGGCGATCCAGAAGGGCGCCCGCTCGCGCTACGGCGCCGAGCACGACATCCGGGTGCACATCGATCCGAAGACCGGCGAGACCACCATCAAGCGGGTGATCACCGTGGTTGAGGACGACGCCATCTTCGGCGGCGGCATCGACGAGGAGACGGGGCTGGAGCTGCCGATCGAGGAACCGGCCGGCATCCTGCGGCTGGCGGACGCCAAGCGCCGGGACAAGAACGCCAAGGTGGGCGACACCTACGAGGAGCTGCTGCCGCCCTTCGAGTTCGGCCGGGTGCAGACCCAGATGGCCCGCCAGGTGGTGATGGGCAAGGTCCGCGACGCCGAGCGCGAGCGTCAGTACGAAGAGTACAAGGACCGCGTGGGCGAGATCGTCAACGGGACCGTCAAGCGGGTCGAATACGGCAACGTGGTCGTCGACCTGGGCCGCGGCGAAGGCATCATGCGCCGCGACCAGTCGATCCCGCGCGAGAACTTCAACATCGGCGACCGGATCCGCTGCTACATCTACGACGTCCGCCGCGAGACCAAGGGCCCTCAGATCCTGCTCAGCCGCGCGCACGGCGGCTTCATGGCCAAGCTGTTCGCCCAGGAGGTGCCGGAGGTCTACGACGGGGTCATCGAGATCCGCGCCGTGGCCCGCGATCCGGGCAGCCGCGCCAAGATGGCGGTGATCTCCAACGACAGCTCCATCGACCCCGTCGGCGCCTGCGTTGGTATGCGTGGATCGCGGGTGCAGGCGGTGGTGGCCGAGCTGCAGGGCGAGAAGATCGACATCATCCAGTGGAGCCCTGACGAGGCGACGTTCATCGTCAACGGCCTGGCGCCGGCCGAAGTCTCGAAGGTCGTCATGGACGAGGAGGACGAGCGGGTCGAGGTGGTCGTGCCGGACGAGCAGTTGAGCCTCGCCATCGGTCGCCGCGGCCAGAACGTGCGCCTCGCCAGCCAGCTGACGGGCTGGCAGATCGACATCATGACCGAGAGCCAGGAGAGCGAGCGCCGCCAGCGCGAGTTCGCCGAGCGCACGGCCCTGTTCCAGGAAGCCCTGGACGTGGACGAGGTGATCGCCCAGCTGCTGGTCACCGAGGGCTTCGCCACGGTCGAGGACGTGGCCTACGTCGACGTCTCCGAGGTCGCCTCGATCGAGGGCTTCGACGAGGACACCGGCGCCGAGATCCAGGCCCGCGCCCAAGACTACCTGGACAAGGAAGCCGCCGAGTACGACGCCAAGCGTCGCGAGCTGGGCGTCGAGGACGCCCTTCTGGAGATCGAGGGCATCACGCTGCCGATGGCGGTGGCCCTGGGCGAGGGCGACGTGAAGACCGTCGAGGACTTCGCCGGCCTGGTGCCCGACGACCTGCGCGGCTGGTTCGAGGCCAAGAATGGCGAACGCGTGCGCGAGCCGGGGATCCTCGAGGCCTTCGGCCTGGACCCGGCCGACGCCGAACTCCTCATCATGCGCGCCCGCGTGGCCATGGGCTGGGTCGAGGCGCCGGAAGAGCCGGAGCCGGTCGAGGAGGAGCTGGATCCCGCCGAAGAGGTCTTCGCCGAAGCCGAACCGGTCGGCGAAGCGCAAGACTCCTAAGGCCGGGTGAGGTGACCCGTCATGGAGATATCCGCCGCTAAGGCTTCCACCCACGCCCAGGCGTCGCGTGAGCGGCGCGACATCGTTTCGGGCGAGGTGATGACGGAGCAGCGGCTGATCCGCTTCGTGGCGGGGCCGGAGGGCCAGGTCGTGCCCGACCTGGCGCGCAAGCTTCCGGGACGGGGACTATGGGTGGCCGCCGACCGCGCCTCCGTGGCCACGGCCGCGAAGAAGGGGCTCTTCGCCCGCGCGGCCAAGGCGCAGCTCAAGGCCTCGGCCGAGTTGCCGGACCAGGTCGAGATGCTGCTGAAGACGCGGCTCCTGGCGGGGCTCGGACTTGCGAAACGGGGCGGCGACCTTATCTCGGGGTTTGAAAAGGTCTCCTCTGCCATCGCCGCGGGCAAGGTCGCGTGGCTGGTCGAAGCCTGCGATGGGGCTGCGGACGGTCGCGGAAAGCTCCTGCGTCTCGCCCGCCACCAGTCCCCGGCGCCTGGGCTTATCGGCCTGTTCGGCGCGGCCGAATTGGGTTTGGCCTTAGGGGGCGAGAATGTGATACACACCGCCTTCCTTGCGGGGCGAGCCGCCGAGCGTTGGACCGAGGATGTCCGGCGCCTGGCGGGGTTCAGTCCGCTCCTTCCTGAGGATTGGCGCGAGGAGCCTATCGAGGCGA
>NZ_CADEGK010000016.1:0-35395 GCF_902826855.1 uncultured Phenylobacterium sp.
ATCGGAAAGCAGATCGCGGCCGTGCAGGCGCGGCTCGATGACCTCGCTGACCGGTCGGTTGACGGCGTAGTTGATGCTGAAGAACGCGCGCTCTGCGACCGCCTCGCGGATCTCGACACCCGTCTCACCTGGACCAGACCGCAGTCCCTGGCCGGGGTGTGCCTCCTGGTCGCGCAAATCGGAGTGGTGGCTGACATGCTGGGGGATGAGGCTGACCCGGTGCGACGCGAAGCCGACCTGCGCCAGGTGCAGCGGCTCGGTCGCCTTGCGATCGACGGGCTGGAGCGGCTCGGGGGGCTGGACCGCGCGGCGATAGGAACCGCGATGAAGGTGGTCGACGCGCCGGATTTCTGGCCGTTGGTCGAGCCAGTAGCTTGATCCTCAAAAGGCCGAGGCGGAGGAAGGGCTGGGGACAGCATGCGGTTCTACCACTTCACGGCGGAGGAGAACCTTCGGGGCATTGCTGCAGAGGGGCTTAGGTTCGGCGACGTCCCAACCTCGCCGACTGACGGAGTGCAGGCCGTCTGGCTCACGACGAGCCCCGACTCGGCTGGCCATGGACTACCTCGGGTCTCGCGAGTGATGACCGAGGCTGAACGCGCCATGCAGCAAGCTCGACTTGGTGTGCCGGTGCCGGCCGGCCTATTTTGGCCTGACAAGCAACGCTTTCGGTTTTCAATAGATCTAGAGCCGGACTTGGCGCTAGCTCAATGGAGTGAGTGGGCGGTGCTTCGAGGTATCCCCCGCAGCTGGCGCAAGACACTGGAGCGTGCAGGTGGTCGCCAAGCGAAGACCTGGTGGCTGTATTTCGGAACTATAGCACCGGAGGCCTTAGGCGGTGGCCCGATCGACTTACGCACGGGGCTCGTGTGGCCGGGTTGGCCCGATGTGTTTTGAAATTCTATGACGCAGGGGGCGCGCACGGCGTGCGCGCCCAGGTCGCTTGCTCTAGCCTGAGGCCATGGCGAAGCCTCTGAAACGCGGCCTGGCGCCGAACCACCCCGGCGAGATCCTGCGGCTCACGGTCCTGCCGTCGCTGCTGACCGAGCGCGACATGCCCAAGGGCGCGTTCGCCGAGCGCCTGGGCGTCAGCTACGACGTGCTCGACAACCTGGTGAGCGGCAAGACGAACATGACGCCGTCGCTCGCCCTCCGCCTCGGCCGCGTGCTCGGCAACGAGCCGCAGTTTTGGATGAACCTCCAGGCGAACTACGACCTGTGGAAAGCGGAGGCGGCGATGGGCGAGCATCTGGCGGCATTGAAGCCCGTCGGGAAGCTGAAGGCCTGGTAGGCTGCGCCGCGGGCGGCTGCACGAGGGGGCGATATCGAGAATCCCCACCAGCTGTTGCGGTCCTTCGTATTGCTTCGCGCTCTTTCGTGGGTGCAGCATGCCCGCCTCGAAGATGGGGCGGGCGTGGCCATGAAGCTCGACGACTATGTGAAAGAGACGCTGCTCTCGATCTCACGCGGAGTGCGCGCCGCTCAAGAGGACCCAGACCACGGAGAACACGTGGGGCGAGTGCCGGTGACGAGTACCCAAGACCTCCAGGGGAACACCGTCACTACTGTTAGCTTCGACTTGTCCACGACCAGCGAGGACAAGGGGAGCGTAGGAGGCGGCATCAGCGTCGTTCCCTTCAGTGCTAAGGCGGAGTCGTCCAGCGGTAGCAGGGCCGCGAACCGCATTCAGTTCTCACTGCCGTTGGCAATCCCGAAGCCACAGGCCCAGCGGAATGATGACGATGCGCGGCGTCAGCGCGAAAGCGCCGCTATTCGGCGGAGGCCGCCTAGCGACTTCGGTTAGCTGGCGGGCTCAGGGTCCACGCCAGCACGGCCGCGCCCCGATACCACCCCAGCGGCTCCCCGCTGCTTCGCTGAGGCTCGGTGGACACGCCGATCCGGTAACCGCGCGCAACGTCCTGCAGCCCCGCAGGCACGTAGCCGCCGCGGATCTCGCCCACTAGGTCCAGGACCCGCGCGAAGCCGTCGGGCGTCCCTCCGAGGGCCTCCAGCGTGTAGGCGATCTCCATGGGCCCGCACGTGCGCCAGGCATCTCGCGGCGCCCACTCGTGCATGAGCCGGTCTCGGTCCCAGAACTCGGCGGCGCTCTCGCTCATGCAACGAACGAATACGGAACGGCTGGTGACAGTCAACTGACGGGATCACCTGGCCGCGGTGGCGGCCTCGGTGCGCCTTAAGCCGGCAGCGGCTCGTCGCTCAAGATTCGCAGCAGTTCGACGCCGTAGCTGCTCAGGACCGCGCGGCCGATGAAGACGGCGCGTTCGCCTCGACTGCCATCACGATCTCGAATGCAGCCGAGATCCGCCAGCCGATGAAGCGAGATGTCCGCCTCCTCTCTGCTGATGCCGAGTAGATTGGCCGCGATGATATAAGCATTTTCAGAGCTGTCCTGGCCTCGCTTGAGGTCGGGGACGCGCAGGAGCACGAGCGCGTCCACCGGATCCAGGCTCTTCAGCGTGTCGAGGAACGTCTGCCGCACGCGCTTGCTGCGCGCCGGGTCCATCGCCGCGGCCAGGAGCCTCGCCCAGAGGTCCAGCAGCTCTTCGCGGCTTTCGTCTGCTGCATGCTCAAGCAGCGGGATCGCGACGCTCAAGGACACCGGTTCCGGATCGACGCCTCTAGCGTCAAGACGCTCTTTGGCGGCGCGGCCGAGGTTGATCATGTTTTCGACGCGGCGGGCGCGTATCCAATCGGCGCCCAGCAGACCGACTAGGTCCTCGGGGAGGGAGCCTAAGATACTCGTCAGGTAACCGCCCAAAGCCTTCGCCGAGTCGAGCCCCTTACCCCCCAGCTTGAAGGCCTCCTGGAGAGCCTTCGCCTGTTCGTCCGTCACGGGGATCAGGCTGCCGCCTGCGGGTTCGCTCACGTCAGGCCAATTCAGCTGGGGGAGGGGGCAGCACTGGCGCGTGCGGCTGGGCCGCGATCTTCGCCGGCAACTCGAAGGCCACCTCGAAGAACAGTCTGAGGAAGTCGACGTGTTCGATGGCTCGGTCCATGTCGGCCTGCAGGTCGTGAGTCGCGTCGGAACCTTCCTCCCAGAGCTCCTGCGCCCAGGCCGCGATGCTAGCGGTGAGCAATCCGGCGGTAGCGAGATTATTGATACGTTCGCGCCGTCCACCTGTGGTTTGGCCCAGACCCTTGAGGGCTACGTCTAAGCACGACCTCGCGCCGCTCATAATCCCGGGGGCGTTGCGACGCCGCCCTGCGTCCTCCTGGACGAACCTGAATGCGTCAGCGACCAAGGTTGGTACATGGCGGAAGGTCGCCGAGCCAGGCGCGGAATCTGGGACGGTCTCGATCATCACGGTGCGCAAGGCCACGTCGGTCTCGTTGGGCCCACTGTGTTGCCACACCGCAAAGAGCGTACCCCCTGGTGACTGGGTCGTGAGGAGCACGGCGAAGGGCATTTGGCAGGCCGGGCAGACGGCGGCCGAAGCGCAGCAGCTCGCGTTGCCACTGTTTCCACTCGGGATCGACCTACGGGCATCCGACCACCACTTGAGTGGTTGTGCTAAGGGCATGCGCTCAGTCGCGCCACATATCGGGCAATTCAGACGCGCAAGGGGCAGTGCCATAGCCGGAACAAGCAGGTGGCCCGCCGGAGAGTCAACGGTGGCGCTTCCTCTGCCGTGTGATGCAGCCTGACGAACACGGGGTAATCGACGATGGCGAACAGCCTGAGGGGCACGACGGGCGGAGGAAAACAGCTTCGGGCCCTAGCCTCGAGGATCCCCGCTGACACCGACTTTCACGGCATGGTTCTCGGCCTTGAGCAGCCCGGCCACACAGTGGCATCCCGCGACAGGTACATAGCCATCGTCGGATCTGGCGCCGTCGAATACGCGCTCCAAACCGCAATATCTAAGCACCTCACTCCAACCCTTAGCTCGAGCGAGCGGGAGACGCTATTCCAGCAGACCATTGGCGATTTCGCTCGTCGAATCGCCATAGCCCGCGGGCTAGGAATTGTGAGCGCCGAAAATGCGCTTGAGTTGAACCGTCTGCGGGTGGTTCGAAACGCCTTTGCTCACACCGTCGCGCCGGTGACGTTTGACGACCCCGCGGTTGCCGACGTGATGCATAGAGTTTGGCACATCCCGGTGGCCAGTTGGGACACGTACTTCTTCACCAGCTTCCCCCTACACCGCCAGTACATCATCATCTGCGCCGCCTTCTACAGCTACCTAGACGGGTACCTCCCCGGGCAAATGCCCCCGCGGAGGGCCGAGCGCAAACCCGCAGCCGAGGGCGACGCGAGATCTTAGCTGGCGACTGGGGTCAGTCGAATTTGGGACGCTTGAAGTCCGACGCAGCGTCGCCATATCGAGTGCGGCGGCGACAGGATCACCCTGATCCCCACGGTTTCTGAACACCCTCTGTTTACACGGTGCACATAGCCGATAGGTCGTGGGGCCTGACACCATTCGGGACCTGGCGTCGTCAACCTAGCCGACTTTGACGCGCTTCTTGTAAGGTCGCCGGGCGCATATGGCGTGGCCTCGACCCTACTGCCGGGCGACCAAGTTCCAGTTGCCCCGCAAGAAAAATGCTTAGGCCGAGCACTTTCCCCTTGCGGCCTCCTGGCGGATCGCTTCATGGATTGAAAAGTGCTCTTGCTGAGGCGCTTTTCGAATGTCGATGATCGAGCCATCGCTCCGCTTTTCTGAGGTCGCTGCGGCAGCGCTTGTTACGCCGAAGTCACTTCGCAACTGGCTTCAGCGGTATCCGGTAGAGCTGTACTCCGTCACGCCCGAGGGGCGTGATTGGCGGCGGTTCTGCCTTGCTGACTTGGCAGTGATTTCGCTGGCGCGTCACCTCTTGCCGTTCACTGGGGCCGTAGAGACGGCGAGCGCGGCGGCCAGGACCATCCTGAGGCACATGCAGGGTGAGGACTGGCTGCACGCCTCGCCTAGTGGCTTTTTGAGCTTTTGGATGGTCCATCGCTACGTGGTGCTGCTCCCTAGCGGTGGCCCAGGCGACTCTCCTCCGACGCGCGCCCAGTGGACAATATCGATCCCTGAGCCGGGGCGGCCGCCGCTGGTGGACGCGCCGGCCTACCTCACCATTGTTCCGTATGCCGTCCTGTCGCCGGCCTTCGAGCGGGCTGGCGCAATACCGGCCTCCTCGCGCCCGACCAGGCCGGGGCCAGTGCGGAGCGCGGAAGGGTGACCCGCGCCGACGCGCTCCCCCTCAGCCTGCCGCCGCGGGGCCTTGGTCGCGAGATCGCCGCGCAGTACCTCGGCGTCAGCGTCGGCAAGTTCGACGCGATGGTGGCGGACGGCCGGATGCCCGCACCGAAACGGATCGACGCCCGCAAGGTCTGGGATCGCGAGGCGCTTGACCGTGCGTTCTTCGCCCTGCCCGAAGACGGGGAGGGGGAGGGCGCCTCCGGCAATCCGTGGGACGGCGCGAAATGAAGAGGCGACCCAAGGGCGTCAGCTCCTACCGAGATCGCCACGGCAAGCTGTGGTGGAAGTATCGAGCCAAAGGCGTGAAGAGCGCCCAGACGCGGGCCTTGTTCGACTCTGCAGAATGGTGGGCCTGGTACTCTGCCGCCGCGAACGGCCAGCGCGCTTCGCTGGGGGCGGGGTCCGACCGCACTAAGCCGGGAACCCTAAACGCCTTGGCCGTGGCCTACTACACGTCGGCCGATTGGAAGCTGCTCAGCAAGACTACGCAGACCACCTATCGGGGCATCATCGACCGCTTCCGCGCCCAGCACGGAGATAAGCCTCTGCGGCGTCTGCAGGCGCAGCACGTCCGGGCGATGATGGACGCCCGTGCCGACACCCCGGCGGCAGCCAACAACCTCTTGAAGGTGTTGCGCGCGATGATGCGGTTCGCGGTTGACCGGGCGATGATCACGATCGACCCGACGGCCAACGTGAAGCCCCTGCGCTACAAGAGCGACGGTTTCCACACCTGGACCGAAGATGAGATCGCGCGCTTTGACGCGCGCTGGCCGCTCGGCACCCAGGAGCGGCTCGCCAAGGATCTTCTGCTCTACACCGCCCAGCGCAGCTCGGACGTGCGCACCATGGGCCTGCAGCACGTCAGGGGCGGTGTCGTGAAGGTCAAGCAGCAGAAGACTGGCACCAGTCTCGAGATCGGGCTGCACCAAGCGCTGCGCGCCTCGCTGGCGGCGCGGCCGACTAACCAGTTGACGTTCGTCACCACGCCGTCGGGCGAGCCCTACACGGCCGCCGGCTTCGGCAACTGGTTCAGGGAAGCGGCGCGCAAAGCGGGTCTCCCGGTTGGTGTCTCGGCCCATGGCCTGCGGAAGGCCGCGGCGCGTCGCTTGGCCGAGGCCGGGTGCACAGCTTCCGAGATTGCGGCGATCACCGGTCATCGCACCCTGAAGGAAGTGTCCCGCTACACCCAGGCCGCCGACCAGCGAACCATGGCTGACGCGGCCATGCTGAAGATCGGCGGCGGGACGCAGGGAGAACAAAATCTGTCTAACCTTGGGAACGGGTTAGACAATGCGGGGGTCAAGTAGTTGCTTTCGCATCGAAAATTAGGCGGGGTGGCGGACGGGGTGGGATTCGAACCCACGGTGGGCTTTCACCCACGGCGGTTTTCAAGACCGCTGCCTTAAACCACTCGGCCACCCGTCCGGGAGGCGGTGTCTAGCAGACGAGTGACCGCGGCTCAAAACGCAACACCCAGTTAACCCTGTTGCAAGCTTCCGCGCCGACGATCGCCGGAGAGTCGGAGACCGGTGATGGCGAATTCCATGAAGCTTGGGCGGAAAGCCCGCCTTGTCCTGCTGTTGATGGCGGGAGCTTCGCTTTCGGCCTGCGTGACGCCGAAGTATTCCACCCGGGCGACGGGACCGGGCGTGGGCGCGCCGGCGCCGGGGAAGGGCGGTTACAAGGTGGGCGCCCCCTATCAGGTGGGCGGCATCTGGTACGTGCCTAAGGAGGATCCGAACTATGATCGCACTGGGATCGCCTCCTGGTACGGCGACGCCTTCCACCTGAAGGCCACCGCCAACGGCGAGGTCTTCGATATGAACGCGGTGAGCGCGGCTCACACCACCCTGCCGCTGCCATCCATGGTGGAGGTCACCAATCTCGACAATGGCCGCAAGCTGGTCCTGCGGGTCAACGACCGAGGCCCGTTCGTGGACAACCGGATCATCGACCTTTCCCGCGAGGCGGCCCGCCAGCTGGGCGTCGAGCGCGCCGGCCTGGCCAGGGTGCGCGTGCGCTACGTGGGCCCGGCGCCGCTGACGGGACCGGACGCGGGCGTGCGCTACGCCGCCAGCAGGCCGCTTGCCACGCGCATGGCCGCGGCGCCGCTGCGTCCCGGCCCGGTGCGGTCGGGACCCGATTCGGTGATGGCGCTCGCGTCGAACGAGGCGCCGCCGCCGATGCGGGCTGCGCCACCGATGCGGGCTGCGCCGTCCGCCGGTGCGATCAGCGCCCAGGAGCTGCCGCCGCTGACTGGCGCCGCCTACATTTCCTCCGCCCCGATCGCCGGCCCGGAGCCTGCGCCCACGGTGCTGGCGCGGACCGGAACGGCGAACTCGGCCCTGCGTGTCCAGGCCGGCGCCTTCTCCAGCGAGACCAACGCCCAGCGGGCGGTCTCGGCCCTGGCCCAGACTGGGCGGGCCTCGATCGAGCGGATGCAGCGCGACGGCATGACCTATTATCGCGTCACCCTGCCGGCCCCCGCCGACGAGGCGGCCGCGTACGAGCTGCGCGACCGGGTGGCCGAGATCGGCTTCGCCGACGCCAGGGTGGTGCGCACCTTCTAGACAACGGGGCCGAACACGCCATTTTGGCGGCGTGGCGCGCGGTCGGTTCATCACGTTCGAAGGCGGGGAGGGGGCCGGGAAATCCACCCAGGTCCAGCGCCTTGCCACGCGCCTGAAGGCCCAGGGCCGCGACCTGATCGCAACGCGGGAACCGGGCGGTTCGCCCGGCGCGGAGAGCATCCGCGACTTGGTCCTGAGGGGTGAGGCGGACCGCTGGAGCCCGGTCACCGAGACGCTGCTGATGTACGCCGCGCGGCGCGACCACGTGGAACGCGTCATCCGGCCTGCCCTGGAGCGCGGGGCCTGGGTCGTTTGCGACCGCTTCGCCGACTCCACGCGGGCCTACCAGGGCGCGGCGGGCGGAACCGATCCGGACCTGATCGCGGCGCTGGAGACCCACGTCTTGGAGACCACCCGACCTGACCTGACCCTGGTCTTCGACCTGCCAGTCGCGATGGGGCTGGCGCGCGCCCATGCGCGGGCCGGCGCGGAGATGCGGTTCGAGTCGAAGGGGACGGCCTTCCACGAGCGGCTGCGTGAGGGTTTCCGGGCCATCGCCGCGGCCGAGCCGCAGCGCTGCGTCGTGATCGACGCCACGGGGTCCATGGACGCCGTCGAGGCGCTGGTGTGGGCCACGGTGGCCGGACGGCTTGCGGTCCATGGCTGACACCGCAGTCCCGCATGCCCGCGAGGTTTACGACCTGCAGGGCCAGGAGCCGGCGGAGGCGGCGTTCGAGGCGGCCCGCGCGCGCGGGCGATTGCACCACGCCTGGCTGCTGACCGGACCCGAGGGGGTCGGCAAGGCCACCTTTGCCTATCGCGCCGCGCGCCGGCTGCTGGGCGGGCTGAACGACCCGCGCTTTGGCATACTTGGCGTCGATCCGGAGCACCCGGTGGTCCGCCAGGTGGCCGCCCGCAGCCATCCCGACCTGCTGGTGCTGGAACGCGAGGGTCCGGACGGCAAGGCGCGCCGCGTGATCCCCGTGGACGACGCGCGGCGGTTGGGCGAGTTCTTCTCCAAGTCGCCGGCCAGCGCCCCGCACCGGGTGGCCATCGTCGACGCGGCAGACGACCTCAACCCCAACGCCGCCAACGCCATCCTGAAGACGCTGGAGGAGCCGCCGCCGCATGGGGTGCTGCTGATGGTGTCCCATGCGCCGGGGCGGCTGTTGCCGACCATCCGCTCGCGGTGCCGCCGGCTGGCCTTCCAGCCGCTGGGCGTCGAGGCAACCGCCGCCTTCGTCCGGGCGCGGACCGAGATGAATCCGGAGGAGGCGCTGCGGCTGGCGCACATGGCGCAGGGCGCGCCGGGCCGGGCGCTGCAGCTGGCGGCGACGAATGCGCTTTCCCTGGACGACGCGGCCCGCGAGCTTATCTCCGGGCTGCCGCAGGTGGACGAGAGCCGGGCGCTGCAGCTCGCCGAATCGTTCCGTGGCGGGGCCGGTGCGGCGCAGTTCCAGCTGCTGTTCGAGCGGCTGTCGGACCGGGTGCATTCGCTGGCCATGGACCGGGCCGGGCAGGGTATCGGGCCGCTTGATCGCTGGGCCGACGCATGGGAGACGCTGCAGCGCCTGCCGCGCGAGGTGGAGCAGCTCAACCTCGACCGCGCCGACGCGCTCTACACGGCCCTGGGGGAGCTCCGCCGGGCCGCCCAAACCTAGATCCGGCGAATGATCATCGACAGCCACGTCAACCTGCACGCACCTCAATTCGACGAGGACCGGGACGCCGTGATCGCACGCGCGCGTGCCGCCGGGGTCGGGCTGATGGTCAACATCTGCGACCGGGTCTCCAACTTCGCCGCATGCCGCGCCATTGCCGACGAACCCGACATCTGGGCGACCGTCGGCACCCATCCGCACGAGGCCAAGGAAGACCCGGACCTGGCGCCTTCGACGCTGGTGGACCTGGCCGCTGACCCGCGCGTGGTGGGGATCGGCGAATGCGGCCTCGACTTCCACTACGATCTCAGTCCGCGCGATACCCAGGCGCGGGTGTTCCGCGCCCACTGCGCCGCAGCGCGCGAGACTGGCCTGCCGCTGGTCGTCCATACCCGCGAGGCGGATGAGGCGATGGGCGACATCCTGGAGGACGAACACCGGCGCGGGGCGTTCCCGATCCTGATGCACTGCTACACGTCCGGCCCTGAATTGGCGCGGCGGTGCGCCAACCTGGGCGCCTGGTTCTCCGTCTCCGGCATCTCCACCTTCAAGGCGGCCGAGGACGTTCGCGCGGTGATCCGCGACATGCCGGCCGAGCGGATCATCATCGAGACCGACTGTCCGTATCTTGCGCCCGTGCCGCACCGGGGCCGTCGCAACGAGCCGGCCTACGTCCCCCACGTGCTGGCCAAGCTCGCCGAGGTGCGGGGCTGGAGCCTGGACGAGGCGGAGGTGCGGACGACGGACGCATTCTTCGCCCTGTTCCAGCGGATCCCGCGGCCATGAGCGGGACGCTGGAGATCACCATCCTGGGCTGCGGGTCGTCGGGCGGCGTGCCGCGCGCCGACGGCGACTGGGGACTCTGCGACCCGGCCGAGCCGAAGAACTTCCGCACGCGCTGTTCGCTGCTCGTCCGGCGGCTGGGGGAGGGCTCCCAGGGTCCCGCGGAACAGACCACCGCGCTGATAGACGCCTCGCCGGAGCTGCGGCTTCAGACCGCCAAGGCCGGGGTGAAGCGCGTGGATGCGGTGCTGCTGACCCACGACCACGCCGACCAGGTGCACGGCCTGGACGACGTGCGCGCCTTCTACCTTCGCCAGCAGGCGCGCATTCCGTGCTGGATGGACGCCGCCACCGACGCCACCATGATGCGCCGCTTCGGGTACATCTTCGAGGGTGAGGGCGGCTATCCGGCGATCTGCGACCGCCACGCGATCCCGGCGCACGGCGAGGCCTGGCAGGTGGCGGGGCCGACCGGCGCTATCCCGGTGGCCACCTTCGACCAGGACCACGGGGGCGTGCGTTCGGTGGGCTATCGCTTCGGCGGCGTGGCCTATTCCAGCGACGTGGTGAACCTGGACGAGGCGGCGTTCGCCGCGCTGGCGGACCTCGACATCTGGATCGTGGATGCGCTGCGCCGCCGGCCGCATCCGACCCACGCGCATCTCGACCGCGCGCTGGAATGGATTGCACGCGTGAAGCCGCGCCGTGCGATCCTCACCAACATGCACATCGACATGGACTTCGGCCAGCTTACAGCCGAGCTGCCGGCCGGCGTGGAACCGGCCTACGACGGGATGGTCGTCCTGCATGACCTGAAGGCCTAAAAGCGTGGTTGCTCAATCTCTTAATGTTGGTTTCCTCGCGTCCGGAAACGGCTCCAGCGCACGCGCCATCGTGGAAGCAATGTCCGACGGACGGCTGAAGGGCCAGGCCCGGCTGCTGGTCAGCAACAAGAAGGACTGCGCGGCCTTCGCCTGGGCGGACGCCAAGGGCGTGCCGCGGGTCTGCATCCCGACCATGACCGATCCTGACGGCGCCGACGAGCGGCTCGCCAAAGTACTGGCCGCACACGGCGTGGAACTGATCGTGCTCTCGGGATACCTGCGCCGGCTTGGACCCAAGACGCTCGGCCGGTACGCGGGCCGTATCCTGAACATCCATCCCGGACCGCTGCCGCAGTTCGGCGGCGAAGGCATGTACGGCGCACGCGTGCACCAGGCGGTGATCGCCGCCGGCGTCTCCGAGAGCGCGATCGTCGTCCATGTCGTGGACGAGGTCTACGACCATGGGCCGGAACTGGCGCGCCGGACCGTGCCCGTGGCGCCCGGCGACACACCCGCCAGCCTGGAGAACCGGGTGAAGGCGCTGGAACCCGGCTTCTTTGTAGAAACGCTGACCCGGATCGCGTCGGGGGAGTTGATCCTGCCTTAGAACCGGAACGTCGAATTTCCGATAATCTTCCTTAGGCGCAAACTGTCACACAGAAAGTCCGGGCGACCGAACAGCGGCAGTACGCCCCTTCCGCCGCTAAGCCGAGGCTGCCATCGGTTCGGCGTCGGCGTCGGCGTCGGCGTCGCGGCCCATTCCGGCCAGGCGGGAGATTTCCGCGAGGAGCGCGGTTGGCGAAATCGGCTTGCCGATGACCCCATCCATGCCGGCGCCCAGGTAGATATGCCGCTGGTGGCTAAGCACGTTGGCGGTGAGCGCGATGATCGGCGTGGCGGCCGCCGGCCCATCCAGGGCGCGGACTTGGCGGGTCGCCTCCATTCCGTCGATCCCAGGCATCTGGATGTCCATCAGGATCAGATCGAAGCCGCCGCGAGCGGCCGCCTGTACGCCGCGTTCGCCGTCCTCGGCGGTCTCGATGCTGGCGCCCAGGCTTTCCAGCATCTTGGTGGCGATCATCCGGTTGGTGGGGTTGTCCTCCACCACCAGAATCCGCAGGCCCTCCAGCACGGTGGCCCCGCCCAGGTCTATGGCCACCGGCGGTTCACTCAGCGGTGCGGCGATCTCGAACCAGAAGGTCGAGCCCTGCCCCGGCGCCGAGACCACGTCGGTCTCGCCATCCATCAGTTCCACCAGCGTGCGGGTGATCGCCAACCCCAGGCCTGAGCCGCCGAAGCGTCGTGTGGTGGAAGCGTCGGCCTGCTGAAACCGCTGGAAGAGCCGAGCCTGCGCTTCCTCAGCGATTCCAATGCCGGTGTCCTGTACCTCGAAGCGAAGGCGCATGCCCTCGGCCGAGGGCCGCGCGGCCGCCCGCACGGTCACCGAGCCCTCCGCGGTGAACTTCACCGCGTTGCCCATCAGGTTGAACAGGCACTGGCGAAGCCGGACCGCATCGGCCAGCACCCACGCCGGGAGGCCGTCCATCTCGACGTTCAGCGATAGTCCCTTGGCCTCGGCCTGCGGCCGCAGCAGTCTGGCCACGCCTTGCACCACCGCCGCGGGATCGGTCGGCTCGCAGGAGAGCTCGAGACGCCCGGCCTCGATCTTGGAGAAGTCCACCACGTCGTCCAGGAGCGCCTGCAGCATCGCGCCGCATGCCAGCGCCTCGTCGATCAGCGCTCGCGCCGCCTGGGGATCCGGCTCGTCCTTCAGCAAATGCAGCACGCCCAGCACGCCGTTCATGGGCGTACGGATCTCGTGGCTCATGTTGGCCAGGAAGGTGGATTTGGCCTCGGCCCCTGCCTGGGCCGCCTTCTCGGCCTCCACCAGCGCCAGTTCTTGGCGCTTGCGTTCATCGATGTCCAACAGCAGGCCCACCGACCGCAGCCAGCGCCCGTCCTCGGTCATCTCGAACTGGAGGTAGAGGCGCGTCCAGATCGACTCGCCGTCCGGGCGCAGCATCCGTGCGTCTATCGGCGGCGGCTGCCCCTGCCCGCCCCATTGCAGCGTCATGCCCAGGACGGTGTCCGCATCGTCCGGGTGGACGATCGGCCAGACCGCCGAACAGGCCTCTTCGAAGGTCATGGTCCGACCGGTCAGGGCCAGGAATTCAGGTGACGTCCAGACCTGCCCGGCCTGGTAGTCGACCTCGATAACCGCGCCGCCGGCCGACCGCAGAGCGAGGTCCAACCGCTGGCTGTGGCCCTCCGACTGCGCCCGCGCCGCGGCCGCCGCCTCCAGCGCCTCCACGAGTTCCGTCACATTCTGGGAGATGCCGTGCACCATGCGGCCGCCGTCCAGGCGAGTCTCCAGCCAGATGTGGCAGCGGACGTGGAGCCAACGGCCGGAAGCCGCCTGGATCCGGTGGTCCATCGGCTCGGTGCCGCCCTCCCGGACCACCTTGTCGATCGTCGCCAGAACGCGGGGCAGATCCTCAGGATGGCACGCAGAGCGGCGATCCTCGCCCGTGGTCATGTCCACGCCTTCGCCCGCCAGGATCGAGCGCCACTCCGGCGAGTGATGGAAGACCTTCGTATCGGGGTCGAAGCGCCAGATGCCGATGCCGGCGGTCTCGCCGAGGCGCGAGTGGCCCTTCTGGACGCGCTCCATCTCCTCGGTCCGCAACCGCTCGGCGGTGACGTCGCGCAGCATGCCCATGATCTCGCCGCATGAACCGCGCCGGGCGTAGCCTTCCAGCCAGACCCATCCGCCATCTCTGTGGGCCAGGCGGAAGGTCGTGCACGCTGTGCCGGTCAGGACCACCTCGCGGCCGATTTCCCGTACCGCCTCTTGGCTGTCCGCGTGGATCAAGGTCATCATCGGACGACCGATCAGGTCCTCGTGGCTCCAGCCCGTCACCGTGCCCCAGGCTGGATTGACCGTCGTGAAGCGGCCTTCGGCGTCGACGACCGCGAACAGGTGGTCGGCGTTCTCGAAGAACCAACTGGCCGTGCGCGCTTCAGCGGCGCTCGGCGCGTTGGCCGCTGACAGTACGGCTTTTGCATCGTTGGGCATGGACGTCCCCGCGCGATTTCGCCCGCTCTCTCCTTTGGCGGTTTCGACCCCTCTACCAGAGAGTTATGCACCGAAGACTTAATGCTCCCCGAGGCGACGTACGGGACCGGCCGGCGGGCATGAGGCCTGCCTGGATCTTCCTGTGCAATCGGGTGAACCGGAGGTTCAGGCGCCCAGGAGGCTTGGGCGCCCGGTTGGGAAACGGCGTCGCCTACTTGGCGCGTGGTCAAGCTCGGCCGCCGCGACGTAAGCGATGAATCCGTGGCGCGGCTGCAGCTCGGTGGAGACCTCGCCGCGCAGGACGTAGGTCGGCGCGAGGAAACCCTGCGCCTCGGTCGGCGGCAGACACAGCAGGCCCAGCTCGATGCTCGTCAGCCGGACGGTGGCTCCAGGGGCCAGGTCGGCAAAATGGTCGCTGGCCTGGAACCGCTCGAGCGCCTGGCTCAGCGGGATCGTCTTCGCGATGCTCACCTCCCTGACCTCGCGGGAGAAACGGTAGGCCTGGGCCAACTCGCCCCCGAGGCCGACGGAGACCTGGGCCTTGGCCCCCGGCCCGACCAGTGGCAGCCCGTCGAGGGCGCAGCGGTAGTTGACCTGGAGTCCCACCACCCTCGCCTCTCCGTCCAGCTTCTCGCCCGTCGCCCGGCTCACTCTCAGTTCGGTCAGCGAATGGAATTCCGGCGTGGCCATGCTGGGGCCGGCCGCGGCCATGAAGCGGGAGGCGACCGCCATGGCCTTGTCGCGGTCCGGAGCGCACCGGCTGACGCCGCGGGCCTCGGCGTCGTAGTTGCTACGCTCGAGGCGCAGCGAGTGGCTGGCCTGGTAGACTTCCAGGGTCCAGGCGTCGTCGCGCGTGACGTACCAGGCGCCGGCATCGACGCAGTCGCCCTTTACCCCGAAGCAGCGGGCGACGTCGGCCACCTTCTCGTCGGTCCAGCCGGGCGAGAGCGTCGCGTACAGGGGCAACTGAAGGGGAATCTGGATCAGGTCGGGGAATTCGATCTTCACGGGCATGGCTGGGCTCCTCAGCAGGCGCCGCGGGCGTAGTAGAGGACGTTGGGGTTGGTTGGGTCGGCGCTGACCGCGCCCTTGCCCCACCAATGGTCGTTGTAGGTGTTGGTGCCTGGCGCGTCGGCGCGCAGGTAGGCCCACTGCGTGCCCGAGCTCTCGGTGTCCTGGCAGGCCTTGATCCAAGCCTGGCGCACGGTGTTCCCGGCGTTCAGGTATTGGGCCAGGATGCGGCCGCGGTCAGCCTCGGCGGAGGTCGTGGTGTGGAATCCCAGGATGTAGTGGAGACCCTTGAAGACCGGCCAGCCCCAGCGGCCGAAGACGCCCTTCTCTTCCAGCACGTTGCACGCGTCGAGGACGATGTACTCAAGCTCTCTGTCGCCCCAGCGGATCTCGCCGGGCTTGGCGTCGGCCGATTTGCCGAACAGAGAGCCGCCAGCACCGCCGTGGCCGGAGAAAGACACCATGTCGACATTGTCGGCCAGGTTGGGGTCGGCGCCGGACGCCGGCGATCCCGCACCCTGGGTCTTGAAGTCCTGATCCCAGGCCAGGTCATGACCCGCGTTGAACGAGCGTGTCGCCGAGAGCGTGTTGTAGAACCCCTCCGCCTGCGGCCTCGTATTGCTAAGATCGGACGCCAAGCCGTTGTATCTCTGGACCCATTCAATTCCAATCGTGGCCATGCCGGCCTCCTTGCTGACGGGACGCACCGAGGTCGGCGAGCGAGGTGGCGACTGTGAACCACAGATGGGCTCGCTGCGTGTGCACACGCTTGGAGGGTGACGCCGACCTCTTGGCCTTGGTGTAGCCATGCACCAAATACGTGTGAAATATCGGGCAGATGCTCGCGCACCGCACATCTGATCCACGGTTTGGTGCAGAGCCGCTCGGCGCTTTCGCCGCTTGCATCCCCGCTGCGCCTGCGCCCTGGCGGGCCTAGTGGGCTCGGACTAGCCGAACACCTGTTGCGCGAGCCAGAAGATGCCAGCCCAGAAGCTGCACGACACCGCCGCGCCGAGCAACAGGCCGTAGCCGGTGGGGACCGCTCGGGAGCCCGACGCAGGCCGCTGTTCGGCCGCTCGAGTACGCTGAACCAGTGCATCGCTCATCGCGACGTCTCCGGAAGCTTCACCATGACCCTACCAAGATTCTCCTGTCAGGCGAGTGCTCATGACGCAAAAGCAGCCGTTGCGGCACGGCTTCACGTCCTTGTGCGCGGGCCAGTGGCCGCCTATATGTTAAGTTCTTACTGGATGTCACGTACGGAGCGTTCCATGCGCCTGATCGCAATCGCCGCCGTCGCCGCCCTGCTCAGCGGGACAAGCGCCCTCGCCGCCCCAGCCGCGGTCAATGTCTCGCTGACGCCTCAGCTCCAGAAGAAGTTCGACAAGACCTTCGGCCAGCGCGAGGCCGAGCTCCTGACCCACGACCTGCGCACCAGCGTCGAGAAGCAGCTCGCGAAGACCGGCGCCCATGACGGAGCGCGGATTGAGCTCACCCTCATCGATGCCAAGCCGAACCGTCCGACGTTCAAGCAACTGGGTGACAGGCCCGGCCTTTCCCTGGAAAGCATCGGGATCGGCGGGGCCGCCATCGAGGGCCGGATCGTCGCCGCCGACGGCGCCGAGACCCCGATCGCCTATCGCTGGTACGAGACCGACATCCGGCAAGTCCGCGGCGGCTGGACCTGGAGCGACGCGACTGAGACTTTCGACCGCTTCGCCCGGCGCCTCGCCAAGGGCGAGGAACTGGCCAGGCGCTGATCGCCCCAAGCCTCGCTTGCGCCAACCCACGGCGCGCGGTCTGATCGCCGCGCGCCGTTTTCTCGAGTCCTGCCATGCCGCGACCCGCACCGCCCGCCGACCTGCCGCCGATGGAGCGGCTTTTGGCGATCATGGCGCGGCTGCGCGACCGGGCCGACGGCTGCCCGTGGGACCTGACGCAGACGTTCGAGACCATCGCGCCCTACACCGTCGAGGAGGCCTATGAGGTCGCCGACGCCGCCGAGCGTGGCGACCTGGCGGACCTGAAGGACGAACTCGGCGACCTGCTGCTGCAGGTGGTCTTCCACGCACGCATGGCCGAGGAACAGGGCGCCTTCGCGTTCGCAGACGTGGCCCGCGCGATCAACGACAAGATGGTGCGCCGCCATCCTCACGTCTTTGCGGATGAGAGCTATGCGTCGCCCGCCGATCAGAAGCAGGGCTGGGAAGCGCTGAAGGCTGCCGAGCGGGCGGAGAAGGGCCGCGCCGAAGGCCTGCTGGACGACGTGCCGGTGGGGCTGCCCGGCCTCACGCGGGCGGTGAAGCTGTCCAGGCGCGCGGCGACGGTGGGCTTCGTCTGGCCGACCGTGCAGGACGTGGTGGCCAAGCTGCATGAGGAAGTGGGCGAGCTGGTCGCCGAGGTCGAGGCCGGCGACCTGGAAAAGGCGCGCCATGAACTGGGCGACGTGCTGTTCGTGGTCGCCAACCTGGCCCGCACCCTGGACATCGATCCGGAGGATGCCATCCGCTACACCAACGCCAAGTTCGTACGGCGTTTCAATCAGATCGAGGTGGAACTTGCGCGGCGGGGCAAGACACTGGACCAGTCGGACCTCGCCGAGATGGACGCCATCTGGGAAGACGTGAAGGCGCAGGAGCGGGCTGCGGCTGAGTAGCTAGTGGCCCCGCACCTCTGACGTCGGGAACATCTGTTCGAACTGGCCGAGCGCCTGGGGCGTGAGGCTGACGGCCAGGCGGGTCGAGCCATCTTTGCCGACCACGCGCTCCAGCACGCGGCCGTTGCGGTAAAGCCAGGCGATAGCCGCCCCCTCCCCGGCCGGCGCGTAGACGTCCACCGGCGGGGCCTCGTCAACCAGGGCCGAGACGGCGGTCAGCAGGGCCTCGCAGCCGGCGCCGGTCACAGCAGACACCGGGATCGCCGGCGGCTCGGCGCGCCGCGCATCGCCCGCCAGGGCATCGCGTTCTTCTGGGGGCACGAGGTCGATCTTGTTCCAGACCTCCAGGATGCGTCGCTCGTCCAGGTCCACGCCCAGCTTGCTCAGCACGGTGCGCACGTCACCGGCCTGGGCGGCGCTCTCGTCGCTGGCGATATCGCGGACGTGCAGGACGACGTCGGCCTCCTTCACCTCTTCGAGCGTCGCGCGGAAGGCCTCCACCAGCTCGTGCGGCAGGTCGGAGATGAACCCCACCGTGTCCGACAGGATCGCCGGCCGGCCGTCAGGCAGCTTCAGGGTGCGCAAGGTCGGGTCGAGCGTGGCGAACAGCATGTCCTCGGCCACCACCTCCGCATCGGTGAGGCGGTTGAACAGCGTCGACTTGCCGGCGTTGGTGTAGCCGACGAGGGCCACGGTCGGGAACGGCACGCGCTTGCGCTGCGAGCGCTGCAGTGTGCGGGTGCGGCGCACCTCCGCCAGCTCCGCCTTCAGCTTACGGATCTTCTCGGCGATCAGGCGGCGATCGGTTTCGATCTGGGTTTCGCCGGGCCCGCCCATGACCCCGAAGCCGCCTCGCTGGCGTTCCAGGTGGGTCCAGGTGCGCACCAAACGCGAGCGCTCATAGGTCAGCCGGGCCAGCTCCACCTGCAGGCGCCCCTCCCGGGTCCGCGCGCGTCGGGCGAAGATCTCCAGGATCAGTCCCGTGCGGTCGATGACCTTGACGCCCCAGGCCTTCTCCAGATTGCGCTGCTGCACGGGCGTGAGCGCATCGTCGATGACCACGACGTCCAGGTCCTCCGCCTCCACCAGGATGCGGATCTCCTCCACCTTGCCCTTTCCGAACAGGGTGGCGGGCGTGAGCTGGCGCAGGTTCACGACCAAGGTCTCGCGGACCTCCAGGTCGAGGGCGAGGGCGAGGCCGGCGGCCTCCTCCAGCCGGGCTTCCGGACGGCGCGCGGAGCCGCGGCCCTCCCGGTTCGGATGGATCACCAGGGCGCCCTGGACGGGCGCTTCACGGTCTACGGATTTTGAAGTGCTCAATCGGCCTCGTCGTCCGCCGGCTCGTACAGCTGCACGGGCTGCGACGGCATGATCGTGGAGATGGCGTGCTTGTAGACGAGCTGGGATTGCCCGTCCCTGCGAAGCAGAACGCAGAAGTTGTCGAACCAGCTCACAACGCCCTGCAATTTCACCCCGTTGACCAGGAAGATGGTCAGGGGCGTCTTCGACTTCCGCACGCTGTTGAGGAAGGTGTCCTGCAGGTTCTGCTTCTTCTCGCTCACGGGCTTTCCGCCTTTTGGTTTTTGTCGGACGGCAAATCCGCCCACACACAGGGTCACGCTATGCTGCAAAGCGGCGCCGGTGCAATCATACGTTATGCCACTTAGATGGCGCTGGCCTTCGCGCGCTCGATATAGAGGCGGCGCAGCCTCAAGGCCACCGGGCCTGGCGACCCGTCGCCCACCCGCTTGCCGTCGACCTGGACCACCGGCAACACCAGCGTGCCGGCTCCGGTGATGAAGGCTTCCTTTGCGCCGATCGCCTCCGCCGGGGTGAACGGCCGCTCCTCGACCTTCAGTCCGGCCTCCCGCGCCACGTCCAACAGCGACAGGCGGGTGACGCCGCGAAGAATGTTCGCGTTGGTGTCGCGGGTCCGCAGAATACCGTCAGCGTCGACGATCCAGGCGTTTGATGAGCCCCCCTCGGTGACCAGGCCGAGGTCGTCGACGAACCAGGCCTCCACCGCGCCGACCTCGCGCGCCTTCTGCTTGGCGAGCGCGTTGGGCAGAAGGCCGACGGTCTTGATATCGCAGCGGCCCCAGCGGTTCTCGGGTGTCGTGATGACGGCCACGCCCTTGGCCGCGCGGGCCTCGCTTGCGGCGCGGTCCACCCGGCTGACCGTCACGACCACGGCCGGCGGCGTGCCGGCCTGTGGGAAGGCGTGGTCGCGGGTGGCCACGCCGCGACTGACCTGCAGGTACACCAGACCCTCGCGGACGCGGTTGCGGCGCACCGTCTCCTTCAGCACCATGGTCAGCGCCCGCTCGCTCATCGGCGGGTCGATGGAAAGCTCGGCGAGGCTGCGTTCCAGGCGCGCAAAGTGGCCCTTCGGATCGGCCAGCTTGCCGTCGAACAGCGCCCAGACCTCATAGACAGCATCGGCGAACTGGTATCCCCGGTCCTCGATGTGGACCACGGCCTCGCGCTTGGGCACGAAGCGGCCGTTCACGTACGCGATGCGCGACACTCCTCAGGCCTCCTCGGCTTCCAGCGAACGGGCCCCCGACAGGCCCAGCGACTTCAGCTTACGGTGCAGCGCCGAGCGCTCCATGCCGATGAAAGCTGCAGTGCGTGAAATATTGCCCGAGAAGCGCAGCATCTGGGCGTTCAGATACTCTCGCTCGAACACCTCACGCGCTTCCCGCAGCGGCAGAGCGATGATCCGTTCGGCGCCCAGCGACGTGGCGCTGTCGTTCACGGCGGCCTCCGGCGGCAGCATGTCGGCGGTGATCGGATCGGACGGCGCGCCGGAGGCCAGGATCAGCATCCGCTCCACGTTGTTGCGCAGCTGGCGCAGGTTTCCCGGCCAGGCGCGGACCTGCAGCATGGCCAGCGCATCGTCCGACAGCCTGCGCCGCGACATCCCCGAGGCCTCGCAGATCTTGACGATGAAGTCCTCGATCAGCTCCGGGATGTCCTCGCGCCGCTCCGAGAGCCCCGGCACGTTCACCGGCACCACGTTCAGGCGGTGGAACAGGTCCTCGCGGAAACGACCGGCGGCGATCTCGTCGCGCAGGTCCTTGGACGTCGAGGAGATCACCCGCACGTCCACCTGCACGTCCTGGTCGCCGGCGACGCGGCGGAAACGCTGCTCCACGAGCACCCGCAGGATGCGCCCCTGCGTCTCCCGGGGCATGTCTGCGACCTCGTCGAGGTAGAGGGTGCCGCCGTGGGCGCGTTCGAAGACGCCGATCTTGGCGGGGCGGCCGTTCGCGCCCTCCTCGCCGAACAGCTCCACGTCCATCCGCTCTGGCGTCATGCCGGCCGCGCCGATCGGTACGAACTCGTTGCGTGAGCGGTGGCTCGCCCCGTGGATCAGTCGCGCCACGGTCTCCTTGCCGGCCCCGGCGGGGCCGGAGATCAGCACGCGGCTGTTGGCCCCCGCCAGCTTGGCGATAATCTGGCGCAGCTGCTGGGCCGCCATGGACTTGCCCATCAGGCCCTCGGGCGTGATCGCCTGGGCGCGCAGCCGGCGGTTTTCGCGTTTCAGGTTGGCCGCCTCCAGGGCGCGCTCGACCACCAGGATCAGCCTGTCGGACTTGAACGGCTTCTCCAGGAATTCGTAGGCGCCGCGCTTGATGGCGCTGACCGCGGTCTCGATGTTGCCGTGACCACTGATCATGATCACCGGCAGGTCGGCGTCGAGGGTCTTGACCAGGTCGAGCAGTTCGAGCCCGTCCATCCCGCCGCCCTGCATCCAGATGTCGAGGATCAGCAGCGCCGGCTTGCGCGCACGCACGGCCGCCAGCGCGCTCTCGCTGTCGGCGGCGGTGCGCACGTCATAGCCCTCGTCGGTCAGGATGCCCGCGACCAGCTCGCGGATATCCGCCTCGTCGTCGACCACCAGAACGTCAGCCGCCATAGGTCCAGTCCTCAATCAGCTCGATGCGGCCGCGACAGTAGCCTCGACGCGCGCCGCCGGAGCGGCTGGTAGCCTCAGGATGGCCATCGCCCCCTGCCCGCCAGGCGCGTCGGCCAGTTCCAGATCGCCGCCGTGATCTTCCAGAATGCGTTTGACGATCGCGAGGCCCAGGCCGGTCCCCTTCTCCCGCGTCGTCACATAGGGTTCGGTCAGCCGGTCGCGGTCCTTGGCCGGCAGGCCTACGCCGTTGTCCTCGACCTCGATGGTGACGCCCGTGTCGTCGGTCAGCAGGCGCACGGCGATCCTGCCCTTGACCTTGGGCGAGCGGGCGCGACGGGCCTCTATCGCCTCCGAGGCGTTCTTCAGCACATTGGTCAGCGCCTGGCCGAGCATGCGGATGTCGGCGAAGAGCGCGGCCCCGGGGGGCGGATCGGCAAGTTGCACGGCGATGTCGGGACTGGCCACCCGCTGGGCGAAGACCGCCGCACGCAGCAGTTCACCGGCGTCCACCGGGGCGAACTTCGGCGCCGGCATGCGGGCGAAGGCGGAGAACTCGTCGACCATTCGGCCGATGTCGCCGACCTGGCGCACGATGGTGTCGGTGCAGCGGTCGAAAGTCTCCAGCTCGGAGGGTGCGATGTCCTTGCGGTATTTGCGCCGCAGTCGCTCCGCTGACAGCTGGATCGGGGTCAGCGGGTTCTTGATCTCGTGGGCGATGCGCCGAGCTACGTCGCGCCAGGCGGCGTTGCGCTGGGCGGCCACCAGCCGCGTGACGTCATCGAACGTCAGCACCAGCCCGCCCTCGCTCTGGCTGGCCCGCACCCGCAGGCGGCGCTGGTCGCGCCCGCGCGTCACGTCGATCTCCTCCTCGGCGTCGCCGCCACGCGCGGCAGAGACGAGCTCCGCGAACTCGGGCGCAGCCTCGGCGAGCTTGCGGCCGCGCCCGTGATCGCGCGGCAGGGCGAGAAGGGCGGCGGCCTGCCGGTTGGCGACCTCGATGCGACCCTCGGGGTCCAGGCCGATCACGCCGGCGCTGACCTCGGCCAAGACCGTCTCGATGAACTGGCGGCGCTCCTCGGCCTCTTCCCCGGCGCGGCGCAGGGCTTCCTGCTGCACCTGAAGGTCGTGCGTCATGCTGTTGAACGCTCGGGACAATACGGCGATCTCGTCCGGGTCTGCGTCCGCGTCGACGCGCGCGCTGAGGTCTCCGCCTGCCACCCGCCCGGCCGCCTGCACCAGTCGCGCGATCGGGGCTGAGATGCTGTTGGCGGCCGCCATGCCCAGCCAGATGGCCCCCACCAGCACCAGGAACGCGGTCTCGATGTAGCTGAGCGCGAAGATCGCCTTCACCCGTGCGCGGTTGTTGTAGGCCTCGCCGTACGAGACCAGCCCGCCCTGCGCCTCGCGCAGGTGGCCCATGATCCCCTGCTGCAGCGGCCGGGTCACATACAGGTAGAGGTTGTCGAACCCGCGCAGCCGATAGAAGCCGCGCATCACGTCGGCATTGGGCGGGTTGATCACATAGATTTCGCCGGCGTTGGCCGAGGCATAGGCGACCGGCGTCGGCGGCATATAGGCCGGGGCGTTGGCGACCTCCGCCTTGGCGACCACCCGGCCCTCGCGGCTCACGAGGTAGGCGGCAGGGAAGGCATGGTAGGACGCCAGGGCCTCAAGGTAGGATTCCATCGCCGCCGGCCTGGCCTGCAGCCCGCCCGCCTCGCGGTTGAGATCGGCCCCCATCTGGGTGACGTGGTCGCCAATGTAATTGGTCTGTTCGTCGTAGTAGGATTGGAAGACGGTGGCGGAATTCTCGACGATCGTCTGAACCCGCTGGCTGAACCACTTCTCGACCCCTTGCGTGACCAGCACGCCGTAGAAGCCGAAGATCACCAGCGCGGGCACGACGGCGGTCCCCGCGAACAGCAGTACGAAGCGCATGTGCAGCCGGGCGCCGGCGTCGCGGGAGCGCGCGTCCAACAGCTCGAAGACGCGCAGCGCCATCGAAACGACCAGCAGCGCAACCAGCACCATGTTCAGCCACAGGAGCGTCAGGATGGTGCGCCCGGCAGGACCCAACGGCCCCTCGGTCGGCGGAAAGGCGGCCAGCACAATGGAGAGGATCGTCAGCCCCGCCGCGATTCCGAAGCCCACGCCGAGCACGAGGCGCGACTGGAGCGCACTGCGGATCCGGGCGAGGGCCGGATGCTGGAGCGCGGGATGCGTAAGCAACGCCATAAGCCGCGGAGCCTAGGGGGCTGTGGTCAAAAATCAACAGCCATGTTGCGCGATTACCAGTGACGCTTGGTTTCCCCCTGCAACGAGGCCTTGGTCGCCGTCGTTAGCGCCGCCCGCGCGCCATCTCCACGCCCAGGTCCTGGATCTTCTTGCGCAGTGTGTTGCGGTTAAGCCCCAGAATCTCGGCGGCGCGCACCTGATTCCCGCGCGTGGCGGCCAGAGTGAGCTGGATCAGCGGGCGCTCCACCTCCTCTAGGACGCGGTCGTAGAGGCCGGCGGGCGGGAGGCCGTCCGGCTGGTCAGCGAAGTAGCCGGCCAGCTTCTGCTCCACCAACTGTGACAAGCTGGCCGGGCCCTCCTGGCCCTGAACCGCCGGCTGGTGGTCGGCCAGCTCCTTCTCGATGATGCGCGCGCTGATCAGGTCCTCGCCGTACAGGGCGCAGACCCGGCGAATCAGGTTCTCCAACTCGCGCACGTTACCCGGCCAGGCATGGCGCTTCAGCCGCTCCAGTGCGGCCGCGTCGATCGTCTTGGACGGCAGCCCCTCGCGGTTGGCGCGCAGCAGGAAGGTGCGGGCGAGGTCCGGGATGTCCTCGGCGCGGTCGCGCAGCGGCGGGATTCGCAGGGGCGCTACGTTCAGCCGGAAGAACAGATCCTCGCGGAACAGCCCCTGCTGGATCAGGGCCCGCAGGTCGCGGTTGGTGGCGGCGATGATGCGCACGTTCGGGCGGCGGTTGGTCTTCGGGTTCAGCGCCGGCTCGGACCCGTCGATCACCCGCAACAGGCGCGTCTGGGCGTCCAGCGGCATGTCGCCGATCTCGTCGAGGAAGAGCGTCCCGCCGTCGGCGTCCACCAGCTTGCCGCTGTCCCCCTCGTCCTTTCCGAAGAGTTCGCTCTCCACGCGTTCGCGCGGCGTGGCGGCCAGGTTGATGACGACAAACTTGCCGTCTCGGCGGCGGCCCATGTCGTGCAGGGCGCGGGCCACCAGCTCCTTGCCGACGCCGCTCTCGCCGGTGATCAGAACCGTGAGGTCGGCCCCTACCAGCCGCGCCACGGTGCGGTAGACCTCCTGCATGGGCGCGGAGCGGCCTACCAGCGGCAGGCGGTCGTCGCGCACGGCGCGGGCCTGGGCCTTGGAGGCCTCGGCATCGGCCGGCCGCGACAACGCGCGCCGGGCGGCGGAGGTCATGTCGTCGAGGTCGAAGGGCTTGGGGATGTATTCGAACGCGCCCACCTCGGCGGCGTTGACCGCGGTGATGAGGTTGTTCTGCGCGCTCATCACGATGACCGGCAGTTTTGGCCGGTGCTTCCTGATGCGCGGGAGCACGTCGAAGACATTCTCGTCCGGCATGACCACGTCGGTCACCACCAGGTCCCCCTCCCCGTCCGTCACCCACTTCAGCAGCGTGGTGGCGTTGCCGGTGGCGCGGACCTGGTAGCCAAGGCGGGTGAAGGCCTGGCTGAGCACCAGGCGGATAGAGGAGTCGTCGTCGGCGATCAGGATCTTCTTGGACGCATTGTTCATTCAGGAAGATCCTCTTGCGCCGCGATCGGCAGCAACACCCGGAAGACGGTGCGGCCGGGCTCGGACTCGAAGTCGATGAGGCCGCCGTGGCCGGCGACCAGCTTGGCCACCAGCGCCAGGCCGAGGCCCGCGCCATTGGTCTTGGAGGTGACGAACGGCTGGAACAGGCTCTCGCGGATGTGCTCGGGCACGCCGGGGCCGTTGTCGACGATGCGCACCTCTATCGGCGCCCCGCGAAGGACCTGGCCCTTGGCCGAGCGCACCCGCACCCCATGGCGGTAGGCGGTGTGGATCGAGACCTCACCGCGCCCGTCGCCGCGCGCGTGGGCGGCCTCGGCGGCGTTCTTCACCAGGTTTAGGAAGACCTGAATCAGCTGGTCCTCGTCGCCCATCACCGGCGGCAGGGAGGGGTCGTAGTGCTCCTTCAGGCCGAGGCCGTCGGCGACGCCGTTGGCGGCGAGCGCCCGGATGCGGTCCAGGACCTGGTGGATGTTGATCGGACTGAGTGACGGCAGGGCGTCGTCGGAGAAGGCCTCCATCCGGTCGACGAGGCGGCGCACGCGGTCGGTCTCATCGACGATCAGTTGGGCCAGCGGCGCGTCCTCGGCCTTGGCGCCCGACTTCAGAAGCTGGGCCGCGCCGCGGATGCCGGCCAGCGGGTTCTTGATCTCGTGCGCCAGCATGCGGCCCAGGCCTACGAGCGAGCGCAGCCCGGCCGCCTCATGGGCGCTGCGCTCGTTGCCCAGCCCGTTCTTTACCGACAGCGTCAGCAGCACCGAACCGTCGCCCAGGGGCGCGGCGGCGCCGTCCGCCTCGAACGGGGGCAGGCCGAAGAGGCTGATCTGCACCCCGCGCTCGCGCACCCGGGCGCCCTCCTCGATGGCCCGGTCGAGCAGCGACACCATCGCCGAGCCGTGCGGCAGGGCGGCGCGAAACCGCCCGCGCGCGAGGAGACCCAGTCCCTGTCCGAACAGGGTCTCGGCCGCCTCGTTGACCGCCACCAGGCTGCCGTCGGCGTCGACCACCAGGGCGGGGTCGGGACTGAGCTCGAAGGCCGCCGACTTCAGGGCGTCCATGTCGACGCCACGGGCCTTGATCCGGGTCGTGCCGTTCATGCTGCAAGCCTGTGATCTGGAGTTCGCCAAAGGGCGGCCAGGCCGTCCTCGACCGATCGGGCGTCCTCCAGGCGACATAGCGCCGAGCGTGCGTCTCTCCGGGCCTGCGGGTCGGCGGGCCAGGGGGCGCTTTCGATGTAGGCGGCCAGGTGCTTGCGGAAGATCCGCAGGCCCAGCCGCTCGCCGTAGAAATCCAGGCTGTCACGGAAGTGAGCCAGCGCGATCGCGAGCCGCGTCTCCGTTCCGGGCTCGGCGAAGGGCCGGCCGTCTAGCTCCGCCTCGATCTGCGCGGCGATCCAGGGTTTGCCGTAGACGCCGCGCCCCACCATCACCGCGTCGGCTCCGGAAGCGGCCAGGGCGGCCCGCGCGCTCGCGCCGTCGATAATGTCGCCGTTGACGATCACCGGAATCGAGACCGCGGCCTTGACCGAGGCCACCGCCGCCCAGTCCGCCTGGCCCTTGTAGAACTGGCATCGCGTGCGGCCATGGACCGTCACCGCCTGGATGCCGAGCGCCTCGGCGCGGGCGGCGAGTTCCGGGGCGTTCCTTGAGGCGTCGTCCCACCCAAGGCGCATCTTCACCGTGACCGGAACGTCCACCGCCTCCACCGCGGCGGCCATCAGGGTCGCGGCCAGCTCAGGTTCCCGCATCAGGGCCGAGCCAGCGAGCGCGCCCGTGACTTCCTTGGCGGGACAGCCGAAGTTGAGGTCGATGATCTGCGCCCCGGCCGCGACTGCCAGCCGGGCGCCGCTGGCTATATGCTCCGGCGTGCGCCCGACCAGCTGCACGACCATCAGCGGGAGCCCCTCGCCTACCGCAGCGCGGCGCACCACATCGGGACGGCCCTTGGCGAACTCGGCGCAGGCGACCATCTCGGTGGCCACGTAGCTGGCCCCCAGGCGACTTGCGGCCCGGCGGAATGGCAGGTCAGAGACGCCGGTCATCGGCGCAATCCAGACCCGGCCCCCGACGACCATTTGACCGAGCTTGAGCGAATTGCTCATTTTGTACGCATGTCCATCGCCGACTTTTTAGGCAGATGTTGCGGCGCAGTAAAGCCTGAATGCTGGCGTCCCACGGCGGCGCTCCTTAGAAACGCATCATGAGTTTTTCCGCGGTGATCGTGGCGGCTGGCGAGGGCCTGCGCGCCGGGCCGGGCGAGCCCAAAGCCTGGCGCGACCTTGGCGGAAGGCCGATCGTGCGCTGGTCGGTGGAAGGACTGCTGGCCGCGGGAGCGCGCGAAGTGGTCGTGGTCGTCGCCCGCGATCGCCTGGCGCAAGCCGACGAGGCGCTGGCGGGGCTCGTCGGCTGGAAGGCAGTCACCGGCGGCAAGACCCGCGCCGAATCGGTGCAGGCGGGGCTGGCGGCGATTACCGCGGCGCGCACCCAGCCGGTGCTGATCCATGACGCCGCGCGGCCCTTCGTCACCCGCGCTCACGTCGAGCGCCTGCTCGCGGCCCTGGACCTCGCGGATGGCGCCATCCCCACGCTGCCCGTGCCGGACACCTTGAAGCGCGGCGAGGGCCTGGTGGACGAGACCGTTTCGCGTGAGGGTCTGCACCGCGCGCAGACCCCGCAGGCCTTTCGACTCGGCAAGCTGAAGGCCGCCTACCGGCGCTGGCCCGCGGGCGAGGAACCGACGGACGATGCGGCGGTCATGGAGCGGGCGGGCGGCAACGTGGCCATGGCGCGCGGCGACCCGATGCTGATGAAGCTGACTTGGCCGGAAGACTTCTTGCTGGCCGAGCAACTGGCTGCGGGCCGTCGGATCGTGCGCATGGGCCAGGGCATCGACGCCCACCGCTTCGGACCGGGCGACGTGGTCTGGCTGGGCGGCATCCGCATCCAGCACGATCTGGGGTTGGTCGGGCATTCCGACGCCGACTGCGGCCTGCACGCCCTGACCGACGCGGTGCTGGGCGCCATCGCCGACGGCGACATCGGCGAGCACTTTCCGCCCAGCGATCCCCAGTGGAGAGGCGCCTCGTCAGATCAGTTCCTGACGCACGCCGTGCGGCGTGTGGCGGCCCGCGGCGGGCGGATCCTCAACGCCGACCTGACGCTGATCTGCGAGCGCCCCAAGATCCGGCCCCACCGCGACGCCATGCGGGCCCGTATCGCCGAATTGCTCGGCATTCCGGTCGACCGCGTCTCGGTCAAGGCGACCACCACCGAGGGCATGGGGTTCACCGGCCGCGAGGAGGGCCTCATGGCCCAGGCCGTCGTCGCCGTCGAGACGCCGCTCTAGGGCAGCCAGGCCCAGCGGCCCTGCATGTTGAGGTAGAGGGCGCCGGCGAGGTTGGTGTAGTCGTCGGTCCAAGGGCGGGCGAGGAACGGATTGACCGTGCGCCACTTGCCCGAGGCGGTGAAGCCCGCCAGCGCCCCGTGACTTCGGGCGACGATCACCGCGTCTTCCGGAGAGTCCCAACTCTTGTCCTCTTTCGGCCCGGGCCGGTAATTCTGCGCCAGCGCCCATCCGCCCGCCTTGCGCGCCACCGCCTGGGCGGGCCCCATCAGGTCCAGGTTGCGGTTCGAAAGGTGCAGGATCAGCACGCCATCGGGCTTCAGCTTGGTCAGGTAGCCGCGGACGGCCTCCACGGTGAGCAGGTGGGCCGGCACCGCGTCCGACGAGAAGGCGTCGATCAACAGGATGTCGAACTGGTCCGCAGGTTGCTGCGCCACCGTCAGCCTCGCGTCGCCGATGACGTAGTCGATCGGACCCTTGGCGCACTCGGTCGTGTAGCTGAAGTTCGCCGGATCGCTCGCGATGCGGACCACGAGCGGGTCGATCTCGAAGAAGGTCAGGGCGTCGCCCGGCCGGACATAGGCCGCCACGGAACCGGTGCCGAGGCCGACGGCGCCGATCCGCAGCGCCTGGCTCTGCGCCTGCTTGGCGCGGAATACCTGCCCGATGGGCGTGCTCGGCGCGTAGTAGACCAGCGGACGGCAGCGCATGCCGGCGGCCTGGGCCTGGGCGCCGTGCAGGGTCGTGCCATGGGCCAGCATCTTCACCTGGCCGCCCAGGGCTGGGACCGTCGTTTGGGAGAGCTTCATAACGCCGAAGAAGCTGCGCCAGCTTTGCAGCGTATCCGTCCGGTCCGCCGCCGTTTGGGCGGCGTAGGAGAGGATGGCGATGATCAGGGTGAAGAACAGGGCCCGGCCGCGGACGACGAACGCGCAGACTACTGCCAGCGTCAGCAGAGCCTTCATCCCCGTGTCGAACAGCTCGGCCTGATCGAAGGTCCCGACGACGGAGCGGGTGGTCAGGTTCGGCCCCACGAACGCCTCGGCCACGGGCGTCAGGGTCGCGGCGGCGACGCCGAGCAAGAACATCGCCCATATCCAGATCGGGACCCTCTGCAGGTCGCCCCATGGGCGCGCGAGGCAGGCGAGGACCAGGACGATCGGATATTCGATCACGTCGTTGAAGATCACGGGGGCGACGAAGGCGTTGAACCCGCCGCCCACGACCCCGCCGATCGACAGGCAGAGATAGAACTCGGTCAGCCGCCGGGGATCCGGCCGCCCCTGCACCAGGCGCTGGTGGCACACCAGCGCGGTGAGGAAGAAGGCGACAAGGTGGATGGACAGCTGCAGGCCGTAGAACGTGGTCCGGAACGGCAGCATGGCCACACAGGCCGCCAGGGCGGCGGCCTGCAGCGCCAGCGTGAGCTCAGGCGAGATCGCCGGCTTCGCCTGGAAGGCGATGACGAAGGTGCCAAGGTACAGCGCGAGCGGCAGCACCCACAGGAACGGCGCGGAGGCCACGTCGGTGGTGATGTAGGCGGTGACCCCCAGCATCAGACTGGACGGAATGGCCGCAAGCGCCACCCACCCCAGGCGCTCGCGCCAGGCGCCGGGCGGAGCCGCCATCCGCGGGGCCTCCATCGCCGCCTCGGCGTGGACGCGTGAAATGGTGAGCGCCAGGGCCCCGATCAGCAGGATGAAGACCCCATAGCCCGTGCTCCAGCCATAACGCTGAAATACGACGGTTAAGGCGGGCTCCACGATCAACGGATAGGCGAGCAGCGCGAGCAGGCTGCCCAGGTTGCTGGCGGCGTAGAGGACATACGGCTCCTTGCCCTGCGTCGCCCCGATGGTGCGCGCGTGCCACGCCTGGACCAGGGGCGCGGTGGCGGACAGGACGGCGAAAGGTGCGCCTATCGACAGGGCGAGCACACTGAGCAGCCAAAGGTTCGGATGCTCGGACGAGGGCGGGCCGGCCAGGCTGTTGACCCTGAGCGGCAGGGCGATGGCAGCGGTCAGCAGCAGGGCGATGTGCGTGATCGCCTGGCCGCGTACGGAGCGGATGCGCTGCAGGGCGTGGGCGTAGGCGTAGCCGACCAGCAGCGCGATCTGGAAGAACGCCTGGGAGGTGTTCCAGACCGACGGGCTACCGCCCAGCAGTGGCAGCACCAGCTTGGCCACCATGGGCTGCACCAGGAATACCAGGGCCGCGCTGGAGAAGACCGTGATCGCAAACAGGGCCGGCGGGACGCTCCCGGTGGAGGATCCGGCAGAGGCGACTTTTCGGGCGGCGTCACTCATCGGGCTCGAATCGCCTTGATCGGAATGTGCGGCCGATGCTCTGTGGTCCCAACCCAGCCGTAAAGAGACCTCGCGCCCATGTTCAACCTGGAGATCGTCACCCTGGCCCGCCTGCTGATCGACGAGGCGCGGGAACGGTCGTTGCGAATCGTAACCGCCGAGAGTTGTACCGGCGGCCTCGTGGCGGGCGCCATCTGCTCGATCTCCGGCTCGTCGGACGTCTTCGAGCGCGGCTTCGTCACCTATTCAAATCGCGCGAAACAGGAGCTGCTGGGTGTGCCTGGCGACCTGATCGCCGACCTGGGCGCGGTCTCCGAGCCGGTGGCGCGGATGATGGCCGAAGGCGCCCTTGAGGCTTCCAACGCTCACCTCGCCGTGGCGATCACCGGCGTCGCGGGCCCCGGCGGCGGCACCAAGATGAAGCCGGTAGGCACCGTCCATATCGCCACGGCGCGCACCAACCAGCGGCTGGTGCACGAGGAACACTTCTTCGAGGAAGAAACCCGCGAGGGCGTCCAGCTCGCGGCCGTGCAGGCCGCCCTGCAGATGATGCGCGACCGCCTGGTTTCGAACTGATCGACCAGACCTAAGCCGCCAGGTTGTTCGATAGCCGCTGGAAGACGGGGTTGTTGTAGTAGCCGCGCAGCCGCCCCGCCGCGGCCTTTCCGGCCGTCATCAGCGCCTTGTGGTCCGGTGTAGCCGGCGTCCCCGCCGCCAGTCCGCTCAAGGCTGCCCAGGCGATCAGGCTCGCCCGCACATTGTTGACGAGGCAGAACTGGCTGCCCCGGTTCCAATTGGAGTCCCTGGGGTGCCGCATCATCAGCAGGGCGCCGTGTTGCGGATGGGCCAGCGCATAGTCGCCGCGGCCCAGGCGGATGACCGAGAAGGGGCTTGTCCCGAGATCGATCGCGTTGATGTCGGCCAGCGCCAGCGGCTTCCCGGCCAGGACCGATGCGATCTGCGCGCGCTGGCTGTCGGACCACCGGTCTGGGATCAGGGGGGGCTGGAGAGGCGGCGGGCTCGCCTCGAAGCCCTTGTACGCCTGACCTTGGGCCGCAACGAAGCCGATCACCAGCCGGCGCGGCACCCGCAGGACGTCGATCGATTGCGATCCGGCCGCCGGCACGTCGGCTTTCACCGCCTTCGCCATCGCCGCGAACAGGTCCACCAGAGATAGCGGCTGTCCGTTGATCTCGAACGGCTGGCCGCCACCTCCCGAAAGCGCCGCGGTCGCCTGCCGGACCTGTGCGAAGGCGATTGGTCCGCCGAGCCGCACCTCGACCTGGCTGGACCAGCCGAAGGGCCACAGCCAGATCGTGAGATGAGCTTTAACCGCCGGGTGTCCCGCCAGCCGGAACGTCGCAGGGAGGGCCTTTGGCCGGCATCGAAGCGGCGCCAGCCACTCCCGCGGACCGGGCGAACCGGCGGTCGCCAGCTTCAAGGCTTGCACATAGCGCCACCAGAAATGCTCATGGACCTGATCCCCTGCGAGGGGAAACAGCCGCAGCGCCGCGCCGTCCTTGGGCCCCGCGCCCTGACGCATCGCGCGGTACTCGGCGGGCGAGGCCAGGAAGGCGAGGTCGGGCGAGAGGTCCGACACTTGCAAAAGCGGTGTCGGCCAAAGGTGCGTATCGAAGGCCGAAATGATCAGCCGGCCTGCGTCGGGCAACACAACGCGCCTCCGCCAGCTTGACCCAAAGAACGACGGCCCGATAATGCGAAGGCGGGTCCTTGAAGTCCACGGAAATCCTGGAGTCGCAAAAGCGGATGGCGATAGCGTCCGCCTCGGGAGACCCGCGAGGGTCCTCCATCATGAAAGAAACGATTTCCCACGCCGGCCGTCAGGCCGGCGTGGCTGTTTCGGGCACGGGTTCAGGCCGGCCCGATGACCAACGGTGGATCAGTGATTCCCAGGCCTGCGACCGCGCCCCTGGCGATCTCCGGCGCCTCCTTGGCCGCGACGCGCTTGACGTTGCCCGCCGCGCTGGGCCGCCACGTGCCGTCGGAGGCCAACTCGCGCAGGGTGTTCGATGGGGCCAGGGTCGTCGGGCCGAGGTGGCGCAAGGCTCCGACGTAATCCCCTTCCGAGATCAGCGCGGCAAGGCTCCCCCGCAGGGCCGGATCCTGCGCCTCGAGTTGATACCAGCCCAGGACGACAACACCGCCGGACGCAGTGCGAGCGGCGGCCGCGCCCACGTAGGTCACCGCGCCCGCTGTCACCGTGACCGGGTCCAGGTCATCCCCGGCCGTCTGCAGCGCGCGGATCAGCATCTGACGCTCGTCATCGCCCTCCGTGACGATGAGGGCCCGTTGGGCCGCCGACTTCGATTGCAGCGCCAGGGCGCGCGCCTTCATCACCAACAGGTTCCCGACGATCATCACCATGGCCAGTCCAACCGCCAGCAAGATCGCGGTCACCAGCGCCCCCATGCTGACACCGGTCTCCTGGGCAAGGCCCGCCACCCAGCGGTTGGCCGCCAGCCAGCCGACCATGAGGGAGAGCCCGATCGAGATGAGGATCGACGCGATGGCGGCGTTCGTGCCGCTGAGGCGGTCGACGTAGGGAAACTTGGCAAGCGTCAGCAGCATCAAGAGCAGCGCCCCGGGCAGGAAGAAGCTGGTGAGCCGCAGCGAAATCCCGGCGACGGTGTCGGTCCCCAGGAGGCCGACGCTCAGCTTCTTTTCCACGATCACCGCTGACGGTCGGGAGGGCGTTCCGATGCTGTAGGTGAGGACGGAGCCGACGTTGACGTCCCTTTCCTCGACGCTCTGCCTGGCCTGCACGCAGAGTGCGACCGGCGCCGCGGTGTGCGCCGGCAGGGACCCGGCGACAGTGACAGCCGCGTGTCCGGCGGCCGCGCATCGGGCGGGGTCGCCGCTCATGCGGCCCAGCATGAGGAATTGCGGGCCGGCCAGCCTGATCTGGACATCCTTCAGCTCGGCGTCGCCGGGGTTCTCGATCCAGGCGTGAACGCCCATGGTCTGCCCGGCCAGCAGGCTGTTGCCTTCCTGCACGATCGTGAGCACCGCCTTGGGTGGCGGCGCGGCCGTTGCACCCATGGCGAACGCCGCCAGCAGCACGGCGGCGACCTTCCCCCACAGCCGGCGCAGCCCCGTCATGACCCGGGCCCCGGGCCATAGAGCGCCTTCGCCCGATCCTCGAAACAAGTCATCAGGCGCTCCACGGCGTGGTGGAAGTTGGCCGCGAGCAGGGCCTCCAGGAGCCGTGACTTGAACTGGAAGTCGATGTCGAACTCAACGCGCGTCCCCGCGCCCTCAGGAACGAAGCGCCAGCGGTTGGTGAGCCTGCGGAACGGGCCGGAGATGAGGCCGACGTCGATCTGCCGGTTGACGGCGTCGCGCCGCACACGGGTGGAGAACCGCTCCTTGAGGAACGAGAAGCCCACGCCGGCCTCTGCATCCAGGGCATCGACGCCCTCGCCCGCCGCCCGGGCGTTCCAGGTTCGCATGGACGTGATCCACGGCACGAAGTCCGGATAGCGCTCCACGTCGCCGATCAGCTGGAAGAGCTGGTCCGGCGTGTAGGGCAGGAGCCGGGTGACGTGGTGCTGCAAGGGAGGCTTAGGCCGCCGTCTCGCGCTCGCGCCGGGCCGCCTGCAGCCGGGCGAAGTCCTCGCCGGCGTGATGCGATGAGCGGGTGAGCGGGCTCGACGCCACCATCAGGAACCCCTTGGCCCGCGCGATCTCCTCATAAGCGGCGAACTCGTCGGGGTGGACGAAGCGGTCGATGGGCGCGTGCTTGCGGGTCGGCTGCAGGTACTGGCCGATGGTGATGAAGTCGACGCCCGCGGAGCGCATGTCGTCCATGACCTGCATCACCTCCTCCTTGGCCTCGCCCAGGCCCACCATGATCCCGGACTTGGTGAACTGGGTGGCGTCGCGTTCCTTCACGCGCTCGAGCAGCCGCAGCGAATTGTAGTAGCGCGCGCCCGGTCGGATGGAGAGGTAGAGCCGCGGCACGGTCTCGAGGTTGTGGTTGAAGACGTCGGGCCTGGCGTCGATGAGGCCGAACACGTCCGCGAGCGGCCTGCCCAAGAAGTCCGGCGTCAGGATCTCCACCGTCGTCTCCGGCGACACCGCGCGGATGGCCCGCACGACCGCGGCGAAGTGCCCTGCCCCGCCATCGCCCAGGTCGTCGCGGTCCACCGAGGTGATGACCACGTGCTTCAGGCCCATCTTGGCCACCGCGTCGGCGACCCGAGCGGGCTCGGTGGGGTCCAGCGGATCGGGCTTGC
>NZ_CADEGK010000016.1:35495-38830 GCF_902826855.1 uncultured Phenylobacterium sp.
GCCACCGCGTCGGCGACCCGAGCGGGCTCGGTGGGGTCCAGCGGATCGGGCTTGCCGGTGGCCACGTTGCAGAAGGCGCAGGCCCGCGTGCAGGTCTCGCCCATGATCATCATGGTGGCGTGGCTCTTGGACCAGCACTCGCCGATGTTCGGACAGGCCGCCTCCTCGCAGACGGTGACCAGCCCGTGGCTCTTCACGATCTCGCGGGTGGCGTTGTAGCCGGACGAGCCGGGCGCGCGGACCCGCAGCCACTCCGGCTTGCGCAGCAGCGGACTGTCCGGCCGCGCCTGCTTCTCCGGGTGGCGAGGGCGTCCCTTCAGGGTGTCGATGACCACGGCCATGCCCCTAGATCGTCTGTTGAGGGCTCCGGATCAAGCTTGGCGCGGCCTTTCCACTGTTGCGCCCAGCCGATACGGTGCCGGTAACGAGAAAAAGAGGGAGGCGCCGCTCTTGCGCGCATTCGACAGCGCTCAGACGCAGTCATCGGTGTTCGACGCTCTGGTGACGGCGGCCCGCAAGCACGGCGTCAAGAAGCCGATCCTGGAGGACCAGGAGCGCAACCCGCTGAGCTATCTCGACCTGATCCGGGCCGCCTTCGGCCTGGGCCGGAAGATCAGCGGCTTCACCAAGAAGGGCGAGCGCGTCGGTGTGATGCTGCCGTCCAGCGTGGGCGGGGTGGTCACCTTCTTCGCCCTGCACGCCTTTGGCCGCATCCCCACGATGCTGAATTTTACCGCCGGCATCCGCAACCTGAAGGCGGCCTGCGAGCTGGCCGGGGTGAAGACGGTGCTGACCTCCCACCGCTTCGTCGAGCAGGGCAAGCTGCACGACCTGGTCGATGCCTTGGAGACGCTGACCAACGTCGTCTACCTGGAGGAGGTCAGGAAGACGATTGGCCTCCCGGACAGGCTCTTCGCCGCCGCGGCCGGCGCCCTGCCCCGCCGGTTCCGCGTTGCGACGAAGCCCGCCGATCCCGGCGTCATCCTGTTCACCTCCGGCAGCTTCGGCGTCCCGCGCGGGGTGGTGCTGAGTCAGGCCAACCTGATCGCCAACACCCGCCAAATCGCCACCCACATCCAGATGAATCCCGACTGGGTGTTCTTCAACCCGTTGCCGATCTTCCATTGCTTCGGCCTGACCGGCGGGGCGCTGCTGCCGATCCTGGAGGGGATGAAGGCGTTCCAGTACCCCTCGCCGCTGCACATCAAGCAGATCCCGGCGCTGGTGAAGGACACCAAGGCCAACGTCCTCTTCGCCACCGACACCTTCCTCAACCAGTACGCCCGCTCCGCCGACCGGGACGAACTGTCGGGCCTCACCTTCGTAGTCTGCGGCGCCGAGAAGGTGCGCGAGGAGACGCACAACCTGATCGCCGAGAAGTTCGGGCCGATCCCGATCCTGGAGGGCTACGGCGCCACGGAGGCCTCGCCGGTGATCGCGGTGAACACGCCCATCGACAACCGCCGCGGCACGGTCGGCGGCGTCCTGCCCGGCATCGAGACCCGGCTGGAACCGGTGCCGGGCATCCCGGGCGGCGGCAAGCTCTACGTGCGCGGTCCCAACATAATGGCCGGCTACCTCAACGCCGACGGCGGCGTCGACGCTCCGTCCGGCGGCTGGCACGACACCGGCGACGTTGTCGCCATCACCGATGACGACTGGATCAGGATCCTCGGGCGCGTGAAGCGCTTCGCCAAGGTGGGCGGCGAGATGGTATCGCTCACCGCCGCCGAGGACCTGGCCGCGGCCGTCTGGCCCGACGGCCGCCACGCCGTGGTCGCCCTGCCCGACCCCAAGAAAGGCGAGCGCCTGATCCTGGTGACCGACCGTCACGATGCCGAGTCCGGCCCGCTGCTGGCCCACGCCCAGCAGGTCGGCGCGCCGGAGCTGGCGGTGCCGCGCAAGATCATCCGCGTTCCTGAGATCCCGGTCCTCGGCACAGGCAAGACCGACTACGTAGCGTTGCAGCGGATCGTGGATTCGGAACTGTAGAGCGGAGGGCGGCGCTCAGGCGGAGCTGCGCCATTCGTCGTCGTCGGGATGGAGGGCGAAGGCGACCTTCGGCGGGTCGGGCAGGTTGCGCCAGCGGGCGATGGCGTCGGGTGGGAAGCCGATGTCCAGGGCCAGGCGCGCGACATGGTCGTCCAGCGGGTCGTCGCAGAAGCTGTCCTGCAGGCAGGCCTCGGTGATGACGCCCTCGACGTCCTGGCGATGCCAGCCGAAGGCCTGGGCGACGTCCTGCGCATCGGGGGCTTCGGTCTCGGGGGCGTCGTCCTCAGGCCGCTCGGCCTCGTCCCAGGCCAGGCGCAGCAGCGCGGTGCGCAGCTCCCCGATGCGGCGCGCGATCGCCGCCCCGCCGGGCTTCGGCCGCGGCGTCTGCGCCTGGACCCGCGCGGCGGCCGCCAGGTCGCGCTTCAGCCGCGCCTTCAGCGCCAGGGTCTGGCGATAGGATCGTGCGGCGCGCTGGTAGCTGCGCGCCAACCGGCTGGCCTCCTCCCCATCCTCCGCCGCCTGCGCGCGAGCCGCAAAGCTCCGCGCCAGCGCCAGGTCATGCCGCGCCAGCTCGGCGAGCCCCTGGGCCTCCTCCTCGGTGATGTCGAGCGCGTCCAACATAACGGACGGGAGTGTCGGACGGGGGTGCGTCAGAAGCGGACGTAGGGGTGGGACCGACACGCGTTGCGCGCAGCTTGGGCCACCACCTTTGACAACCCCACCGGGAGGGCCAAGATGGCGGGGCCTAAACAACGATAACCAAGAATGCCGGCAGAGCTGGCGGCGGCCAGCGACCCGGTGACACGGGAGGAAGCGGATATGGCCACCACCACCCTGGCGTCCAGAGGCGTCGTGCCGGCGCAGCGGCCGCTGCATGTGACAGGCAGATCGCGGCACAAGGGGCTGGTGGACTTCGACGGGCATATCCTGGAGCCGCCGACCCTGTGGGAAGACTACATCGACCCGAAGTTCCGGGACCGGGCCATCCGGGTGAAGCGCAACGAGGCGGGGCTGGAGTACCTGGAGTACGACGGGCGGCCTTCGAAGAACATCGCGGCGGGGTCGCTGTCGCTGATGGGCTGCATGCACCACGACGATCCCATGGGCCTGGCGATGGACCCGGCCTCGACGTACCTGGGCGAGCATCCGTTCGGCTCGATGGACCCGGCCGAGCGGATCAAGATGCTGGACGCCGAGGGTATCGACGCGGTGGCGCTCTACACCACCATCGGTCTGCTCTGGGAGAGCGAGGTCGAGGACCCGGCGCTGTCGCAGGCCTATACGACGGCCTACAATCGCTGGATCTGCGAGTTCGCCTCGTACAGCCCGCGCCTGCTGCCCAT
>NZ_CADEGK010000017.1:0-1914 GCF_902826855.1 uncultured Phenylobacterium sp.
CGCGCGCCTGGCCCTGGACATCGGCTTCCCACCCGACGCCATCGCCCGCTGGCGCGACCTGCCGGACCCGCCGAAGCACGCCTTCGCCCTCCATCCCGACGACGACGAATGGCGCAGCTCCGCCTGAGCGCCCCCCTTCCTTTCCCGCTCGCGGGAAAGGAAGGGCCGTGGCCTCACAGCCCCGGCCGCCCATCCGTGTTCATCCGTGGATAAACCCGAAGGCCCGCCCCGAACGGCGCCCTCAGGCCCCCGCGAGGCGGCGGCGGCGGATCGTGCTGCCGACGGCGCCGAAGCCCAGGATCATCATGGCCCAGGTCGCGGGCTCCGGGATCGCCCCCGAGGGCGGCGCCGAGACGTTGGCGGTGAAGCCGATGTTCTGGAAATCGACCTGCCGGTTCGAACCGGTCAGGAAGGCGGTGACGTATCGGACGTTGAGTGGCGCGGCCAGGACGATGTCCTGCGCGACGATGGCGGGGGAGGCGCCCAGCGCCGGCATCACCGACAGCATGCCCACCTGCGTGTTCGCGCCGTTGAAGAAGGTGAAGTCGACGTTGTCGACGTCGAAGCCCTCGGAGTCGTAGTTCCAGAAGTGCAAGGTCGAGATGTCGTATTCCTGGTTGAAGTCGAACTTCAGCTCCAGCCCGCCGCCCGCCTGGTCGGCGGTGAAATAGATGTGGGTCGTCTGGCTGTGGATCTCCTCGGCGGTGGCCGACGGCGCGTCGATCACCTTGTCGATGGTCTGGCCACCCGAGAAGGTGTTGTTGAACGAGCCCGGCGACGTGCCCGCGCCGACGCTGACCGAGATCAGGTCCTTGTTCAGATAGACCGCCGCCTGCGCCGCCGACCCCAAGGCGCACGCCGCCGCCGCCAATCCAGCCACTGTCAGTCTTCTCATGATACGCGCCCCAGCCAACTCTGCGCCGCCGACATTGGCGGTACCTCCTTAGGCGTCGCCTCAGAGGCTCACGGGTCAGGGGCGGACGAAAAAAATCCGCCGCCGCGGACGTCGCCCCGCACCCTCGCGGAACCCGCGGCGCGGCTGTAGGCTCCAGGCCAGAACCAGGGGGAGGGCGACATGGTGGGGCAACTTGAGGGCAAGGTGGCGGTGATCACCGGCGGCGCGGCGGGCATCGGCCTGGCCACCGCGCGGCTGTTCCTGGCCGAGGGCGCCAGCGTGGTGATCGGCGACCTGCAGGAGGGCGAGGCCATGGACCTGGTCGCGCTCAATCCCGGCCGCTGCAGCTGGCGGCGCACCGACGTGCTGTTCGAGGACGACGTGGCCGGGCTGATCGCCGAGGCGGAGTCCGCGTTCGGCGGGCTGGACGTGCTGTTCAACAACGCTGGCTACGGCGGCACCATCGGGGCCATCGAGGAGCTGCGGCTGGAGGCGGTCGATCGAAGCATCGGGGTGCTGCTGCGCGGCGTGATCTGCGGCTACAAGCACGGCGTGGCGGCCATGAAGCGGCGCGGCGGCGGCTCGATCATCTCCACCGCCTCGGTCGCCGGCCTGATCGGCGGCGCCGCGCCGCTGATCTACAGCACCTGCAAGGCGGCGGTGATCCACCTGGCGAAGAGCGCTTCGGTGGAGCTGGCCGACTTCAACATCCGCTCCAACGCCATCTGCCCCGGCACCATCGCCACCCAGCTCCTGGCGCGCGCCTTCGGGGTCTCCAAGGAGGAGGCCGAGCCCTTCCGCGCCTTCCTGGAGGCGCGCTCCGCCGCCGGCCAGCGCATCCCCCTGGTCGGCCAGCCGCAGGACATCGCCGCGATGGCGCTCTTCCTCGCCTCCGACGCCAGCGTCTTCGTCAGCGGCCAGGCCATCGCCGTCGACGGCAGCTTCGCCGCCAACCCGGCCGCCGACCACGGTCAGCGCGCCGCCGTGGCCGAAGCCCTGGCGGCGTTCCGGGCCAGCCG
>NZ_CADEGK010000017.1:2014-21405 GCF_902826855.1 uncultured Phenylobacterium sp.
CGCCCGCTGGGAGCTGCGCCGCGACCAGGTCTACGAGTTCACCACCCGGGTGCTGGAGCGCGGCGTCGGCGACCGAGGCTTCTTCATGCGGGTCTCGATGACCGACTTCTTCATCGTGCATCCCGACCTCGGCGCTGTCGCCGCCCAGACCGCGTGCCTGCGCTACCTGCGCGAGGTGCTGAACCACTTCCTGGGCGAGGACACCATGGCCGCCCACGGCGTGCTGCAGGTGACGCGGATCGGCGACGGCGGGATCGTGGCGCGCCGCTCCGATCTGAAGGCGTCCAGCGGCGAAGGCGGGGAGGACGTCTGCCTGGCCTCGCGGTCTCCGGCGCCGGCGGAAGAGGACCCGGCCCAGCAGGGCGTCGACCGCTGGACCCCATTCGTCTCCAACGACGGCCGCCAGCTGCGCGTCTCGGCCACCCTGGAGCCGGGGTTCGAGCTCAAGGCGTTCAGCCGCATCGGCTTCCGCATGGTGCGCCGGGTGATCGCCGTGCAGCGCGAGGAGGAGGAGCTCTCGCAGCAGCAGGTGGGCATGCTTTCCACCAGCGACGTCCTGCGGGTCGACATGGCGACCATCGCCCGGGGTGTCGGCCGCCTGCGCTCCGACGGCGGCGAGCGGCAGCTCAGCCTCATCGTGCCGTTCAGCTTCACCAGCCTCTCCAGCCAGAAAGGCCGCGCCGAGTTCGTGGCCCAGCTGAAGGAAGCCGGCAGCCTGGTGCGTCTGGGCGTGATCTGCGAGATCTGCGACATCGAAGGGGTGCCGCCGGGCATGCTGCTGGCGGCCTCCTCGCTCCTGCGGCCCTTCACCCTGCTGGTGGTCGGACGCCTGGCGGTCACCACCCCGGCGGCCATCGCGCGGATGGAGGGCACGGGCGTCCAGGCGCTATCGTTCGAGTGCCCCCAGGGGCTGGGCGACAGCGAGTTCCTGGCCTGGGCGTCGGCGGCGGTCGGCGCGGCCAAGCGGGTGGCCAAGTCCGTGCTCGTCTACCGCGCCGGCAACGCGGCCCGCGCCGGCGTCCTCGCCTCGCTGGGCGCCACCCACGTCAGCATGGGCGCTTAGGCTTGCGCCAGTTCGCCCACCACGAACGCATGCTCGTCGGCTCGCACCAGGCCTTCCAGGACCTCGGCCACGTCGTGCGGGTCGACCACCAGGATCAGGCCCAGGCCGCAGTTGAAGGTGCGGCGCATCTCGGCCTCGGCGACCCCGCCGGCCTGGGCCAGCCAGTCGAACACCGGAGGCAAGGCCCAGGCGTTCCAGTCGAAGCGCGGCGCCAGGCCCTCGGCGATCGCCCGGGGCGGGTTCTCCACCAGGCCGCCGCCGGTGATGTGCGCCAGCCCCTTCACGCGGCCGGCCTTCAGGTGCGGCAGCACGGTCTTGATGTAGATGCGGGTGGGCTCCAGCAGCGCCTGCGCCAGCGTCCGGCCGTCGCTGAACGGAGAGGGCGCGTCCCAGGCCAGGCCCGAGCGCTCCACGATCCGCCGGATCAGCGAATAGCCGTTGGAGTGCGGCCCCGACGAGCCGACGCCGATCATGATGTCTCCCGGCCGCTGGTCCGAGAGCCTGGGCAGCACCTTGTCGCGATCCACCGCGCCGACGCAGAAGCCGGCCATGTCGTAGTCGCCCTCAGCGTACATCCCCGGCATCTCGGCCGTCTCGCCGCCCACCAGGGCGCAGCCCGCCTGCCGGCAGCCCTCGGCGATGCCCGCGACCACGCTGGCCGCCGCCTCCACGTCGAGCTTCCCGGTCGCGTAGTAGTCCAGGAACTTAAGCGGCTCGGCGCCCTGGGCCAGCAGGTCGTTGACGCACATGGCCACAAGGTCGATGCCGACCGTCCCGTGCAGCCCGGTCTCGATCGCCACCTTCAGCTTGGTCCCGACCCCGTCGGTCGTGGTGACCAGCAACGGATCGTCGTAGCCAGCCGCCTTCAGGTCGAAGAGCGCGCCGAACCCGCCCAGCGAGCCGTCCGCGCCGGCCCGGCGCGTCGACTTCGCCAGCGGCTTGATGCGTTCCACCAAAGCCGCACCTGCGTCGATATCGACCCCCGCCTGGGCGTAGGTCAGACCGTTTGGCCGTTCGGACATTTACGAACCCGGGTACGAAGTGCAGAGAGACGCGCTTGCGGCCTTGCAGAGTCGGCCGCGCGCAGGGCTATAGCTAATCGATGACGCCGATCACAACTACTGCGGAACTCGCGGCGTTCTGCGACAAGATCAAGAGCCAGCCGTTCGTCGCCGTGGACACCGAGTTCATGCGCGAGACCACCTACTGGCCGAAGCTGTGCCTGATCCAGGCCGCCGCGCCCTCGGCCGAGGCCTGCATCGATCCGCTGTCCGAGGACCTCGACCTCGAGCCGTTCCTCGAGATCATGCGCGACGAGCGGGTCCTGAAGGTGTTTCACGCCGCCCGTCAGGACGTGGAGATCTTCAACAACCTGCAGGCCATGCCCAAGCCGCTGTTCGACACCCAGGTCGCCGGCATGGCCGCCGGCTACGGCGAGCAGATCGCCTACGACGCCCTGGTGCGCCAGATGCTGAAGATCGAGCTCGACAAGAGCTCGCGGTTCACCGACTGGGCGCGCCGCCCGCTGTCGGACAACCAGCTCACCTACGCCCTGGCCGACGTCACCCACCTGGCCGCCCTCTACCCCCTGCTGCGCGAGCGGCTGGAGCGGGAAGGGCGGATCGGCTGGGTCACCGACGAGATGGCCGACCTCACCTCGCCGGCCAACTACGACGTGGAGCCCGAGAACGCCTGGAAGCGGCTGCGCCCGCGCCGGCACACGGCCAAGTACCTGGCGGTCTACAAGGCCGTCGCCGCGTGGCGCGAACGCACCGCCCAGTCGCGCGATCAGCCCCGCGGCCGCATCCTGAAGGACGAGGCGATCGATGAGATCGCCACGCAGGGTCCTACGGACGCCGACGGCCTGGACCGCCTGCGATCGGTGCCCAAGGGCTTCTCCGGCTCCCGCTTCGGCCCGGACCTGATCGCCGCCATCCGCGAGGCGCTCCGCGACCCCGAAGCCTACGCCCCGGTGATCGAGAAGAGTCGCATGCCGGCCTCGCCGGCGGCCGGCGCCGTGGTCGAGTTGCTTAAGGTGCTGCTCAAGGCCCGCGCCGAGGAGGCTGGCGTCGCCTCCAAGCTGATCGCCACCGTCTCCGACCTGGAACTGATCGCCAACGACGACGAGGCCGATGTCGGGGCCCTGAAGGGCTGGCGGCGCGAGGCGTTCGGCGAGGACGCGCTGAAGCTCAAGCGCGGGGAACTGGCCCTGGTGCTGGACGGCGCCCGCGTGCGCGTCGTCGAGGTTCGCCGCGCGCCGAAGGCAGCCGCGGCGGCCGCTTCCTGAGGACAACCCTTAGACGTTGAAATACCGTTGGTTTGCCGGCCTGTGCGCCGGTTCTCCACAGGCTGTCCCCCGTTCGCCCCAGCCGCCGCCCACAGGCCCCTCCGGCCGCCCCATTGCGCCCGGCCCGGCCTTGCGGGAGCCTGACCTTGCCGAGAGGAACTGCGGCGCGGCGGACCGGGCGACCGGGAGGCAGGCGAGCAGGCGGCTCCCAGATCAGAGGCTTCGGGGCAACCCGGCGCTCGACGACCTGGACGGGCACGGGAGACGAGCCGACGCCGAGCTGGGCGACCAGCGGAGCTGAGGTTTCCTCCCACCTTGAACGCTCAGGTCCCCCAACGGATCTGGATTAGAGGGCGGTGTTGCGGGCGACCGTGGCGCCGCCCTCTTGCCTTTGGGCCCTGCGGTCGCGCTCGCGCCGCCGAAGGTCCAGGCGGTGAGAGGCGCGCTTCGGGCCGCCTCTCACCCCAGCTCCAGCTTGAGCTTTAATGCGTGCGCCAGGGTCTGGGCGCGCCTGGCCGTCTGTTCGCCCAGCAGCATGTCCTCCCAGCCGGTGAGTGCGCTCACCTGCAGGCGATCGCCCTTGATCGCCAGGCTGGACTTCTCCAAGAGCCGCGGATTGCGCCCGGAGAGGTCGCAGCCCAGTCGGATGGCCGACCCCACGGCCCGCGCCCGCTGGCGGCGCTCTAGGTTGAGCACGCGGCCTACGGCGGTGCCCTCGGTCGGCTGCACCGCCGCGGAGTGCCGGGCGAAGGCGACGTAGGCCAGGAAGACCCGCTCGGGATGGTTCATCCCCGCCAGCGGAGCGCGCAGCACCTGCTCGAACGCCAGGTCCGCACGGTGGTCCGGGTGAAGCCGCGCGCCGAGGTCGGCTAGGCGGCACGCGGCGGCGAGCAGGATCGGATCCCGCGCCCCGAACAGCGCCGGCAGCCTCTCGAACAGCGGCGCGACCCAGGCCTCCAGCGCCTGGCCCAGCTCCGGCGCCGCGCCGCGGAAGGCGCTCAAGGCCTCGCACCCCTCGATCAGCGGGTCGAGATCGCGGACCTCAGGCGGCATGGCTTCGAGCAGCAGTCCCTCGCGCACACCATAGGCGGAGATCACCACCCGCTCGACGCCCAGCCGCTCGATCAGCCGGTCCAGCACCAGGGCGGAATAGGGCAGGGTGTCGAAGCGCTTCTTGGAAAGGCCCTCGATGCGCTCCAGCGAAGCCCGCGACTGCCGCTGCACGAACCGCACCAGCTCAAGGGCGTCGCTCCGGCTCACCTCATACTGATGGGCCACGTGGAGCGGATAGTCGGCGAGCTGCATCTGCAGCAGCGCGAGGTTCCGCCACGCTCCGCCCACGGCGTGCAGTTCCGGGGTCGCGTACCGGTTGGCCAGCGGTTGCAGGTGATCGTCGATGGTGCGCTTCACGCGCTCGGGGTCCAAGGCCTTGGGCGCGCCCAAGGCGAACGGGCCCAGCGGCAGGGTCGTGGGCTCCACCGGACCGAGCCCGTTCAGCCGCACCAGTTCCAGGCTGGAGCCGCCCAGATCGCCAACCACGCCTTGCGCGTCGGGCTGTCCGCAGATCACGCCCAGGGCCGCGTAGCGCGCCTCCTCCTCCCCGGAGAGGATGCGGATACTGAGGCCGGTCTCGGCCTTCACGCGCTTCAGGAACGCCTTGCCGTCCGCCGCCTCACGCACGGCCGCTGTGGCGGCGGACATCACCTCGTCGGCCTTCCAGCCATCGAGCACCGCGCGAAAACGGCGCAGCGCCAGGAGGGCAGTCTCCATGCCCTCGGCCGAGAGGCGGCCGGAGCCTGGCAGGTCCTTGCCGAGGCCCGCGACCACCTTCTCGTTGTAGACTGTCCACAAGGCACGGCCGTCGATCCGGTAGATGACCAGGCGTACCGAGTTGGAGCCAACGTCGATGACGGCCGCTTGGCGGCCCTCCGGCCGGCCCGCGCTATCCCCGCGAGGCCACATGATCGATCGCGCGCGGCATTTGCTTGGATTTCTGCCCGCGACCGGAAAGGCTCGGATTGTTCATGAAGTACTCGTGCGCCGAAAAGGCGTTGGGGTCGTTCCAGGCAGGATCACGCCTATAGCGGCCGTCGGCGTCCAGGGTCCAGCTTTGCGCTTCGTCTTTCAGGTTCGCGAGCATGATCTGCTGCAGGACCTGCTGGTGGACGGTGGGATTCTCGATCGGCGTCATCACCTCGACCCGACGGTCGAGATTGCGCGGCATCCAGTCGGCGGAGGACATGTAGACCCGCGCATGCTGTGAGGGCATGGCGTGGCCATTGGCGAAGGCCACGATGCGGCCGTGCTCGAGATAGCGCCCTACGATGGACTTGACCCGGATGTTCTCGGAGAGGCCGGGGACTCCGGGGCGCAGGCAGCAGATACCGCGGATCACCAGGTCGATCTGCACGCCGGCATGACTGGCGGCGTAGAGCGCGTCGATGATCTCCGGGTCCACCAGGGAATTCATCTTGGCCCAGACCGCGGCCGGCAGGCCGGCGCGGGCGTTGTCGGCTTCGTGGCCGATCATTTGCTTGAGGTCGCGCTTCATCGTGACCGGCGAGTACGACAGCCGCTCCAGCCCCACGGGCTGGGCGTAACCGGTGATGTAGTTGAACAGCTTGGCCGAATCCCGGGCGAAGGGCGGTTCGGTCGTGAACAGGGAAAGGTCGGTGTAAACCCGCGCGGTGATCGGGTGGTAGTTCCCGGTGCCGAAGTGGCAGTAGGTGCGTAAGGCCTCGCCCTCCCTTCGCACCACCATCGAGAGCTTCGCGTGGGTCTTGTACTCGATGAAGCCATAGACCACGTGGACGCCCGCCCGCTCCAGGTCGCGGGCCCACTTCAGGTTGGCCTCCTCGTCGAAGCGGGCCTTGATCTCGATCAGCGCGGTGACGTTCTTGCCGTTCTCGGCCGCTTCGATGAGGGCCGCCACGATCGGGCTATCCTTGGAGGTCCGGTAGAGGGTCTGCTTGATCGCCAGCACATTGGGGTCCCGCGCCGCCTGACGCAGGAACTGCACGACCACGTCGAAACTCTCGAAGGGGTGGTGGACCAGGATGTCCTTCTCCCGGATCGCGGCGAAGCAGTCGCCGCCGTGGTCGCGGATGCGCTCGGGGAAACGCGCCTCGAACGGCTTGAACTTCAGTTCCGACCGGTCCGGCGGGATGATCTGGGTCAGTTCATCCAGGCCCAGCAGGCCCTCGATCAGGATGACGTCCTCTGCGTTGGCGTGCAGGCTCTCCGAGATGAAGCCGCGCAGTTCCTCCGGCATCGCGGTCTCAATCTCGATCCGCACCACAGATCCCAGGCGCCGCTGCTTCAGCCGCAACTCGAAATCGCGCACCAGGTCCTCGGCCTCCTCCTCCATCTCCACATCGGAGTCGCGGATCAGCCGGAAGACGCCCTGTTCCTCGACCTCGCAGCCGGGGAACAAATGGTCGAGGAAGAGCGTGACCATGCTTTCCAGCGAGATCAGTCGCCTTTGAGGCTTGCGTCGGCCGCCGCGCGCCGGCGCGAGCTCCCAGAACCGCGCCATCTGGGCGGGCAGGGGGGCGAGCGCATAAAGCTGGCGGCCGTCCGAGATGCGCCGGATCTTGAGCACCAGCGAGAAGGCGAGGTTGGGGATGAAGGGGAAGGGGTGCGCCGGGTCGATGGCCAGGGGGGTAAGGACGGGGAACAGCTCCGAGAGGAACCGCTGCTCCAGATCCGCCCGCTCGGTCGCCGTGACCTCCTCGGCGGAGATGTAGCGGAGTCCCGCGTCGGCCAGTTCGGCGCAAAGGTCGCGCCAGCGGGTCTGCTGGTCGGCCATCAGGTCGGCCGCCGCCTCGTTTACCCGGAGGAGCTGGTCGGCTGGGGACAAGCCGTCCTGGCTCAGCGCACGCACGCCCTCGCGGACCTGCGCCTTCAGGCCGGCCACGCGGACCATGTAGAATTCGTCCAGGTTGTTGGCGCTGATGGCCAGGAACCGAAGGCGTTCCAGCAGCGGGTGGCGCAGGTTCATGCTCTCGGCGAGCACCCGGCGGTTGAACGCCAGCCACGACAGTTCCCGGTTGAAGAACCGGGCGGGCGACCCGGCCAAGTCGTCGATCCGCGTCACCGGGACAGGCGCGCCGTCGGGAGCGGGAGAGGTTACGGCGGAGGGCGACACGTCGTCAGGCGGCGGCATCACTGATTCTCGGACGAAGTCAGACGCTGCGCAAGCGTCGCCTGGAAAGGTTAAGGTCGTCCGTGCTTTGCATGTGCGGGCTCCAGAAAGGCTTCGCCTTACGAAACGCCTTCAAGGCCGCATGCGCCGCCTTCAGGGCGACGTCTTCATCGCCGGTCAGCCGCCCAACTTCCAGGCCGGCGGCGAAGGCCAGCTCTCCCGAGCGCCGGCCGACCGCCTTCATCGCCACCGCGCGGGCCACCGCCATGTCGTTCAGCTCGCCCAACCGGTCCTGCAGGGTCCGCAGGCAGGCGTCAAATCGCTCGCGTCGTTTCGGGTGCTTGGGAAAGGCCTCCGCGAAGAAGGCTGTGGCATAGCGCAGCTTCTTGGCCTGCTTGCGCAGGTCGTGGCGCGCGCCGACTTCCAGATGCATGAACCGGCGTGACCGCCGCCGCACGCGCCGGTCCAGCTTGTCCAGCACGGGTCCCGCGAGGGCCGCCGCCGGACCTTCCCGCAGGGAGCGCTGCCTGTCATCGGCCAGCCGCAGCCACGCGCCGATCTCGATCCATTCCCCGAGCATGAGCAGCAGCGACCGGAACCGCGCCGAACGGATCGCCGCCAGAGCGCGCTCGTAGGCGTCGGCCTGCGCGATCCGCAGCGCCCGGAAGAAGGCGTCCCGGCCCGCGCTCTCTTCGATCTCGTCGGTGGCCGCGGCATTCTGCAGGAAGACGTCGATGTCGCGCGCCTCGGCCAGCTCGCCGGCGAGCCACCTGGTTTCACGGCGCGCCGCATCAAGGCCTGGTGCGTCCAGCAGACCCTTGAATACGAACAGCCCCGCACGCAGCCGCCGCAGCCCCACGCGCAACTGATGCAGCACGTCGGGGTTCTGCGCCCGCTGCAGCAGGGCCGCATTGCCGGCGATCTGGACCAGCGACTCGCGGGCGACCGCCTGAAACGCCTCTCCGCCCGTGGTCCTCGGCCCGACCGCGGTGCGCCGGGCCTTCAGCGCCGCCACGCCATCGTGCCCGGCGAGCCGGTAGCCGCGCTCGGCCTTGCTCTCGAAGGCGAGGGTCAGGGACGCCTTGGCCTGCAGGTCGTGCGCTAAGGCGAACAGCGCCTGGGGCCGACCGGACATCAGCTCCAGCTCCATCTCCGCGATGGGCTCCTGGCGCTGGCCGGCGACGACCAGGCCGATGTCGAAGCTGACTTCGACCTGCGCCCCGTCATCGCTCCAGACGTGGCTGCGCCGCTCGACGTCGACGGTGAAGCAGGCCGCCAGCGGCGCCTCTCCGACGAGCGCCATGACCGGCGTGTCCGCGAGGGCCGCCAGGTCGAGATCGGGGCCTGGCACCTCGCGCTCCCACTCGTCCCGCTCGAACAGGCCGCCCGTCGAACGATGCTTCAGCGTCTGGATGTAAGTGTCGCCCTTGCGTCGGACCCGCAGGCTGAAGCCGCCGTCCCGCAGCGCATGGCCGGGGGTGTCGAAATAGACCGCGTGGAGCTGCGCGATCTGGGCGCTTTCGAGGGGAAACGATTCCGCGCGCAGCGCCTCGAGGGCGCCGGCGCCGAGCTGGAACTTCAATTCCAGCTCTGGAGCGGCCTTGACCGGCGCTCGAGTGAGCATCCCAACGTCTCGTCGCGCACGGCCCTGGATACCGCGCGCAGAATCACTGCCGGAAAACCCGCGGGTATTCCACCAGCGGCCGTGCGAACTTTTTGTGACACTTCCCGGGTGCAGGCCTCAGGGAACCTGCCGCGAGCGGCGGTCCAGGATCTGCCGCGCCAGCACTCGGGTCACCGGCCGGAAGCCCGCGTCGCCTGCTTCGTCCAGGGCGCGCACGATTTCCTCGGCGTCGGGGATCGACCGGTTCATCCGCGCCAGAAGGTAGGGGTAAACCTGTTCCGGCGGCCGGATCAGACGATTGCGGAAGAACCGCCGCAGGACACCTTCCAAAACGGCGTCATCGGGCGCCTGAATTTCGGTCACCGGCAGGGCGTTCAGCCGCGAGCGCAGGTCAGGCAGATCGGTGGGCCAGGCGCGGGGTCGCGTGCGAGCGGTCAGCAACAGGCCACCCCCCTCGCGTGCGGCGATGTTGATCAGGTGGAACAGCCCCTCGGCGCAAGGGCTGCGGTCGGCGTCTTCCACCAGCACCGGCGCGCCGGACGCGGCGTCGGCGTCAGCCGCTGCGGCTTCGATCCTCCGAGCCCCGGCCAATTCGGCCCAGGCCCGCGCCAGGTGGCTCTTGCCCGACCCCTGCGGCCCGACGAGCGCCAGGCAGCCGCCGAGCCAGGCCGGCCAGGCCTCGATCGCGGCCACGGCGTCGGCGTTCGAGGGCCCGCGAACGAACTCGTCGAGCGATGCCGGGGCGTCTCGCCCCAGGTTCAGCCGAAGCTGCCGCGCCATGGAAGGTCCGCTGGTGTCACCTGAGCGTTCTAAGCCCGCCGTGGCCGCGCCGCCACCCGCGGCGCGCGTTACGCCCGGCTTCCACAGGGAGGCTCACGCCCGGGCCGGCAACTCCCGCGCCGCCGCCAGGGTCCAGCCGTCGGGCTTCAGGAGCTCGATGGGGGAGAAGCGGACCTTGTAGTCCATCTTCTCGGAACCGCGCACCCAGTAGCCCAGGTAGACGTAGGGCAGGTTCGTCAGGCAGGCCTGGACTATGTGGTCCAGGATCATGAATGAGCCCAGGCTGCGGCGGCCAAGCGTCGGGTCGTAGAAGCTGTAGACGAGGCTCAGCCCGTCGCTCATGAGGTCGACCAGCGCGCAGGCGATAAGGTCCCCAGGGCCGCTGTCCTTCGAGCGGACCCGGTACTCGATGATGTGGGTGCGGACCGCGGTGTCCTCGACCATCGCGACGTAGTCTGGCCAGGTCATCTCGGCCATCCCGCCGTCAGCGTGGCGCACCTGCAGATAGCGGCGCAGCAGGTCGAACTGCTCCATCGTCGCCTCGGCCTCGACGAGATGGCGCTGGATGTCCTCGTTGCGGGCGAGCGTCTTTCGCTCGGAGCGGGAGAAGACGTAGTCGGGGGCCGGGATGCGCGCCGAGACGCAGGCCGAGCAGGCTTCGCAGGCCGGACGGTAGGCGATGTTCTGGGAGCGGCGGAAGCCGACCTGCGTCAGGCTGTCGTTGACGTTGGCGCCGTCGGAAAGCGGAAGGTGGGCGAAGACTTTCCGCTCGAAGCGTTCGGGCAGATACGGGCAAGGCGACGGGGCGGTCAGGAAGAACCGGAGCTGACGGGACGGGAAATGCTGCGTCACGGACTCTGTGTCGCCTATGAAGTGCGCCCTAGGCCATTCGTCGAACTGAGCTGGGTCGGTCTCGGCACGACGAATGGCCTAATCCAAAGCAAGAAGTCTGAGTGATCGGCGAGCCGATCGCTTGGGGCCGATTAGGGGTCATCCCGGCCCTCCACGCAAGGACTACGCTACAGGCCGGGCTCCGGAGGCAGGACCGGCGCTTCGCGGAGCAGCACGATGGCGATGCGGCGATTGCCGGGCAGGGTGGGATCATCCGGGTAGAGCGGCTCCGAACCCGCCTTGCCGGAGACCTGATAGACCCGGTCGGCCTCCACCCCCGAGGCCTGCAGCACCTGGCGCGACGCATTGGCGCGGCTGGCCGAAAGCTGCCAGTCGCTCTCGGGCTTCGCGCCGTTCGCGCTGGCCGAGGTGTGGCCGTAGAGGCTGATCCGGTTCGGCAGCTGGTTGATGATCTTCGAGATCGCCCGCAGCAGGATCTTCGCCCGATCGTTCGGCGCGGTCTGGCCCTGGTTGAACATCGAGCGGCCTTCCTGATCGACCAGCTGGATGCGCAGGCCCTCGGGCGTCTCGTCGATGATGATGTTCTTCGACAATTCGGCGAGTTCCGGCATCGACTGCAGCGCCTGGCGCAGGGACTGGGCTGCCGACGAGAACGCCGCCTGCTCGGCCGCCTGCTGCGCCTGCGCCTGGGCTTCGGCGGCCAGTTCCGCCTGCGACTTGCCCTTGCTGCCTTCCTTCGAGTCACCGTCGTTGGGATTGCGGGAGCTGGGCGCCAGTTCCTCGATCACGTCGGACGAACCCGCGCTCTTGGAGCCTTCCTTGCCGAGCGCCGAACCGCCCAGGATGCCGCCGGCGCCGGAGGTGGTCTCCGACACGCTGGCCGGGGCGAAATAGTCGGCGATGCCGCGCTTCTGCTCGGGGCTGGTGGTGTTGATCAGCCACATCAGGAGGAAGAACGCCATCATCGCGGTCACGAAGTCGGCGTAGGCCACTTTCCACGCGCCGCCGTGGTGTCCGCCGCCGCCGCCCTTCTTGATCTTCTTGATGATGATCGGCTGGTCGCCCACCGACATGGTTCACCCGACTTAACGCTGTTTCACCGGGCAAAGTGCGGGAGTCGCGTTAAGATGCCGTTGCAGAGGCGCTGGGGACTCGCGTGATCGTCCTGGAAACCGAACGGCTGGTCCTGCGCGAGGTCGAGGCGGCCGACGCAGCCTTCCTGCTGGATTTGCTCAACTCTCCAGGCTTCCTGGAGAACATCGGCGACCGCGGGGTGCGCGACGAGGACCAGTCGCGGGCCTACATCGCCGATCGCATCACCGCCAGCTACCGCGACCACGGCTTCGGCATGTGGCTGGCCGAGCGGAGGTCCGACGGCAAGCCCGTCGGTCTGGCGGGCCTGGTGCGCCGCGAGGGGCTGGATTACCCCGACGTTGGCTACGCCTTCATGCCGCTGGCCTGGGGCCAGGGCTATGCCCAGGAGGCCGCCGCGGCGGTCGTGGCCCATGCCCGCGGCGCCCTCGGCATCCCGGTGCTGGCGGCCATCACCACGCCCGAGAATTTCGCGTCCATGGCGGTCCTGCGGAAGATCGGCTTCACTGATCGGGGAATGATCAGCCTGCCCGGCGCCGAGCGAGAGAGCACCTACTTCACATGCCCATGACCACCCGCACCGTCGAGGCCAACGGCTTCCGATTCGCTGTCGACGAGATGGGGGAGGGCGATCATCTGGCGCTCTGCCTGCACGGCTTTCCAGAAAGCCGCTTCTCGTGGCGCTATCAGCTGCCGCTGCTGGCGGAGCTCGGGTACCGGGCCTGGGCGCCCGACCTGCGCGGCTACGGCGAGACCGAGCCCAAGCCCCGCGACGTCTCGGCCTACGCGATCGATCGGCTGATGGAGGACGTGGGCGCGCTGATCGACGCCAGCGGGGCCAAGAAGGTCACCCTGATCGCCCATGACTGGGGCGCAGGCGTCGCCTGGTCCTTCGCCGCCAACCGGGTGCGGCCGCTGGAGCGGCTGGTAATCATGAACCTGCCGCATCCCGCGGCGATGGCCGCCAGCGTCGCGAAGGGCAACCTGCGCCAGCTGGGGCGCTCCTGGTACATGTTCTTCTTCCAACTCCCCGGCATCCCGGAGGCGGCGATGACCGCCAACGACGCCCGCGCGATCCGCCAGGCGTTCCACGGCATGGCCGTCGACAAGACCCACTTCACCCCCGACGTGCTGGACCGCTACGCCAAGGACGCCCAGCGCCCTGGGGCCATCACCGGCATGATCAACTGGTACCGCGCCGCCTTCCGCTTTGCCGGTCGGATGCGGGGGCCATGGCCGAAGATCGAGGTCCCGACCCTGATCGTGTGGGGCGAAGCGGATGCGGCGCTGGGGGTCGAGCTCCTGGACGGCACCGACCAGCACGTCAGCAACCTGACCATCAAGCGCCTGCCCCACGTGTCGCACTGGGTGCAGCAAGAGGCGCCGGACAAGGTCAATGCGATCCTGCGCGAGTGGCTTCCGCGGGCGTGAACGTCCTAGGATCGGCTTAAAATCGAAAGGAACAACCATGGGACGGGCGACGCGGGAACTGGCGAGCGGGCTCAGCTTCGGCGAAGGGCCCCGTTGGCATGAAGGCCGCCTGTGGTTCAGCGACTTCTACGTCCATGCGGTGAGGTCCGTCTCGCCCGCCGGGGACCTACGCACCGAGTTCACCCTGGACGACCAGCCATCGGGCCTGGGCTGGCAGCCGGACGGGACGATGCTCATCGTCTCCATGAAGCAGCGCCGGCTCCTGCGCCGTGCGGCGGATGGCGCGATCGGCGTCCATGCCGACCTCAGCCACATTGCCACGTTCCACTGCAACGACATGGTCGTCGATGCCCAGGGCGGGGCCTATGTGGGCAACTTCGGCTTCAACCTGGATGAAGCGGTGGCCAAGGGCGACGTCGCCGGCAACCTGGTGATGGCCAAGCTCGCCTATGTCTCGCCCGACGGGCAGGCCCGCGTCGCGGCCGACGACATCGCGTTTCCGAACGGGACGGTCATCACGCCGGACGGCAAGACCCTGATCATCGGCGAGAGCTTCGGCCGCGTGCTCACCGCCTTCGACGTCGGTCCCGGCGGCGACCTGTCGAACCGGCGCGTGTGGGCCGACCTGGGGTCGCGCGCGCCGGACGGCATCTGTCTCGACGGCGAGGGCGCGATCTGGGTGGCCAACCCGATGGCCCCGGAGTGCGTGCGGGTGGCTGAGGGCGGGAAGGTCCTCGAGGTCATCGACACCGGCCAGCCCTGCTACGCCTGCATGCTGGGCGGCGACGACGGCAAGACGCTCTTCATGCTCACCGCCGCCAACTCAAACAGCGAAGCCGCCGCCGCCAGCCGCACGGGGAAGGTGCTGGTGGCGATGGTGGAGAGCCCGCGGGCAGGGCTTCCCTAGGCGCCCAGCATCCGCGCCGCGCGCGGCGCGAAGTAGGTGATCACGCCCGCAGCGCCGGCGCGCTTGAATGCGCCTAGGCTCTCCAGGATCGCGCGTTCCTCGTCCAGCCAGCCGTTCTGGGCGGCCGCCATGAGCATGGCGTACTCTCCGGAGACCTGGAACGCGAAGGTCGGCATGGCGAAGGCGTCCACCACCTGGCGCACGATGTCGAGGTAGGGCATCCCCGGTTTCACCATCACCATGTCGGCGCCCTCGGCGATGTCGAGTGCGACCTCACGCAGGGCCTCGGCGTGATTGGCCGAGTCCATCTGGTAGGTCTTCTTGTCGCCCGGGTTGTCCACCGAGCCCGTGCCCAGCTTCCCCGACCCGATCGCCTCGCGGTAGGGCCCGTAGAAGGCCGAGGCGTACTTGGCCGCATAGGACATGATCATCACGTCCTGCAGGCCTTCCGCCTCGAGCGCGGTGCGCAGCGCGCCAACGCGGCCGTCCATCATGTCGCTGGGGGCGAGGATGTCGCAGCCGGCCTTCGCCTGCATGATCCCCTGGGCGACCAGGGCCTCGATGGTCTCGTCGTTGAGGATCCGGCCGTCCTTGATCAGGCCGTCATGGCCGTGGTCGGTGAACGGGTCCAGCGCCACGTCGCACATGATGCCGACCTCGGGTGCGGCGTCCTTCATGGCCTTCACCGCGGTGGCGACGATGCCATTGGGGTCTGCCGCCAGCTTGCCGGTTGCGTCCTTCTTGGCGCCGTCCAGGTGCGGGAAGACGGCGATCGCCGGGATGCCCAGCCGGGCGGCCTCCCTGGCGGCGGCGGCGCAATCCTTGACCGACAGGCGGCTCACGCCGGGCATCGCGCCCACCGGGACCTGGCCCTCACCCTCGTGCACCACCATCGCCCAGATCAGGTCGGCCGGCGTCAGCACCGTCTCGCGCACCAGCCGCCGAACCCAGTCGGCCTGGCGCAGGCGGCGCATGCGAAGCGCGGGATAGGCGGCGAGGGGGGCTTTCGTCATCGGCCGCGCTTTGGACCCGCCGCGCGCCGGTGGCAAGCCTCAGAACTGGCCGAAGCGGATCTCCTGCGAGCCGGCCGGCAGGTCGATGGTCATACCGTCCTTCGCCAGCCGCCAGTCGAGCGGTCCGCCGTCGTCCATGCCCTTGGTGAAGGCCTCCGGCGTGTAGAGCGGCAGGCCGGCCTGGGTGAGGTGATAGAGCACCAGCCGCTTCGCCCCGGCCGCCCGGGCCACCTCGGCGGCCTCGACAGGGGTGGTGTGGTAGGTGAGGGTGTCGGTCATCAGCGAGCTCATGCGCGGATTGCCGATAGCGGCGAGCTGTGTGGCCATGGTCTTGGTCATGTCGCTGTTCTGGGCCTCATGGATCATGACATCGACGCTCTTCGACGCCTCGGCGAGCCCCATGTGCTTGCGGGTGTCGCCGCTCACCACCACCGAGCGGCCCTTGTAGTCGAACCGATAGGCGTAGGCGGGCGTCACCGGTTCGTGCGGCACGCGGATCGCCGTGACCGTCAGGTCGCCGTCGCGCCAGACCACCGCGGTGTCGCCCTTCGGCACGATCTGCGAACGGAACAGGCCCGCGGCGAGGTCGAACTTGAAGGCCCCGTGCTCATGGTGGGCCTTGCGGAAGGCGTGATCGTTCTCGTAGGCGGCGTTGAGGCCGCGCGCGACCTTTTCCGTGCCCGTCGGCCCGACAAGCGCCAGGGCCACCGGCCGGTTGGCCACCCAGCTCTGCAAGTTGAACTCGCCCAGGCCGCCGATGTGGTCGGAGTGCAGGTGGGTGACAAACACGGCGCGGGCTTGATCCAGCGGCACACGCCACAGCATCAGGTTCTCGGTGGCCTCGGGGCCAACGTCGACGAGGTAGAGCTTCCCGGCGGCCTGAACAGCCACGCAGGGCTTGGCCCGGTCGCGCACCGGCAGCGGGCCCGAGGTGCCGCAGAAGATCACCTTTAGCCCGTCCGCGGGCTGCGCCGTCGCCGCGCCGGCCAATGCAAACGCCGCCGCCACGCCCGCAATCACCATCCTGAGCATGTGTTGACCTCCCGACTTTCGTTGTTCGAGGGCATGCTTAGCGTGACGTTCGACCGCGGCCAGAGGACTGTTGCCCAAAATGACGCTTAGCTACGACCTCTACTGGTCCTTCCGCTCGCCCTATTCCTACATGGTGGTCCCGCGGCTTCTGGCGCTCGAGGCGGAGCACGACGTCCGGTGCGTGGTGAAGCCGGTGTATCCGCTGGCGGTGCGCACGCCGGAGTTCTTCGAGACCCGCGACCCGCTGTGGATCCGCTACTTCATGGTCGACGTGTTCCGGGAGGCGGCGTTCCTGGGGTTGCCGTTCCGCTGGCCGCGGCCCGATCCCGTGCAACAAAGCGCCGACAAGGGCTACCGGATGGAGCAGCCCTGGATCCACTGGCTGACCCACCTGGGCGTCGCGGCCGCGGAGCGGGGCCGGGGCCTGCAGTTCCTCAAGGAGGCCAGCCATACGATCTGGAGCGGCGAGGTCGACAACTGGCAGGCGGGCGAGCACCTGGCGCGCGCCGCCGAGCGCGCCGGCCTCGACTGGACCGAGCTCTCGAAAGCGGTCGACGGCGATCCGAGCCGCCACGCGGCCATCGTCGCGGAAAATCAGGAGGCCCAGCGCGCCGCCGGGCACTGGGGCGTGCCGATGACGGTGTTCGGCGGCGAGCCCTTCTTCGGCCAGGACCGGTTCGACCAGATGGTCTGGCGGATGAAGCAGGCGGGGCTATCGGCGCGCTGAGCCGGCCCGGTCGCGGCTGTCGAGTTCGTTCAGCCACGCCAGGATCCGCGGCGCCGCGGCCAGCATGGAGGCGTCGTGGCCCACGGGGCCGACATCCACCGCGGTCACGTCGGCGCCGCGCGCACGCATCGCCCGCTCTGCGGCCCGGGCTTCCTCTGGAACCACGTCCGTATCCTTTGCGCCGTAATAGAGCCGCACCGGCGCGCGTGGCGTCATGCGGCGGCATTGACAGCCCGCTCGCGCCGCGCGACCTCGGGGCCATGGACTTCAACCTCACCGAGGACCAGCGGGCGATCGAGGACGCCGCGCGCGCCTTCGCCGCCGCGGAGCTGGCGCCGCATTCCGCGCGCTGGGACGAGGACAAGCATTTCCCCGTGGACGTGCTGCGCAAGGCCGCCGAGCTGGGCTTCGCGGGGCTGTACGTTCGGGAGGACGTCGGCGGCTCGGCGCTCAGCCGGCTGGACGCCTCCATCGTCTTCGAGCAGCTCTCCTACGGGGACGTGTCCACCGCGGCCTTCATCTCGATCCACAACATGGCCTCGTGGATGATCGACCGGTTCGGCTCGGAGGACCTGCGCCGCCGCTACCTTCCGAAGCTCACCACCATGGAGCTGATCGCCTCCTACGCCCTCACCGAGCCCGGCTCCGGCTCGGACGCCGTGGCGATGAAGACCACGGCCCGGAAGGACGGCGACGATTACGTGCTGAACGGGTCGAAGGCGTTCATTTCCGGCGCCGGGACCTCCGACGTCTACGTCGTGATGGCCCGCACGGGGGAGGGCGGCGCCAAGGGCGTGTCGTCGTTCGTGGTGGAGAAGGATGCGCCCGGCCTTTCGTTCGGGGCCCAGGAGAGGAAGATGGGCTGGAACTCCCAGCCCACCGCCCAGGTTAACTTCGACGACTGCCGCGTGCCGCAGGCCAACCGGATCGCCCAGGAAGGCGAGGGGTTCAAGATCGCCATGGCCGGCCTCGACGGCGGCCGCATCAACATCGCCTCCTGCTCGCTGGGCGGCGCCGGCCTCGCGCTGGACACCGCCAAGACCTACCTGGAGACCCGCAAGCAGTTCGGCCAGGCGCTGAAGGAGTTCCAGGGCCTGCAGTGGCGCCTCGCCGACATGGCGACCGAGCTGGACGCCGCGCGCCTGATGGTGCGCCGCGCCGCCCACGCGCTGGACGCCAAGAACCCCAAGGCCACCCAGTACTGCGCCATGGCCAAGCGCTTCGCCACCGACGTCGGCTTCGAAGTGGCCAACCAGGCGCTGCAGCTCCACGGCGGCTACGGCTACCTGCGCGACTATCCGCTGGAGCGCATCGTACGCGACCTGCGCGTGCACCAGATCCTCGAAGGCACCAACGAGATCATGCGCGTGATCACCGCGCGGGAGCTGTTCCGGCAATGAGCGAAGCTGAAGAAGTCCTCTGCCGCGTCGAGGGAAAGGTCGGGCGGATCACGCTCAACCGGCCGCAGGCGATCCACGCGCTGAACACCAACATGATCCGCCTGATGACGCAGGCGCTGATGGCCTGGCGCGACGATCCGGGCGTCGAGCTGGTGATGTTCGATCACGCCGGGGAGCGCGGCTTCTGCGCCGGCGGCGACATCCGCATGCTGGCCGAGAGCGGGGCAGGGAACGGCCGGGAGGCGCGGGAGTTCTTCTTCGAGGAGTACCGGCTCAACGACCTCATCTTCAACTACGCCAAGCCCCGCATCGCCTTCATGGACGGGATCACCATGGGCGGCGGCGTGGGCCTCTCGCGGCCCTGTCGATTCCGCGTGGCCACCGAGCGGACGACCTTCGCCATGCCGGAGAGCGGGATCGGCCTGTTCCCGGACGTCGGCGGCGGCTGGTACCTCTCCCGCATGCCCGATCACCTGGGTCTGTGGCTCGCGCTGACCGGGGCGCGAATCAAGGCGGCCGACTGCGAATTGCTGGGGATCGCGACGGACTACGTCGAGAGCGCGAAGCTGCCCGAGCTGAAGGCTGCTATCCTGGCCGCGCCGGAACGCACCGAGACCCTGCTCACCGAGTTCGAGGGCGACGCGGGCCGGCCGACGCTCGCGGAGCACCAGGATGAGATCGCGCGGTTGTTCTCCGGAGAGAGCCTGGAGGCGATCATCGCGGCGCTGAAGGGGGCGGGGACCGACTGGGCGAACGAGCAGCTCAAGGTCTTGGCGACCAAATCGCCGACGACCATGAAGGTCAGCCTGCGCCAGCTCGCCCGGGGCGCCCGCTGCGCGACCTTCGCCGAGAACATGGCCATGGAGTACCGCATCGGCGCGCGCATCGTGCAGAGCCACGACTTCATCGAGGGCGTCCGCGCCGTTATCGTCGAGAAGGACAATGCGCCGAAGTGGAGCCCGGCCACGCCGGAAGGTGTGACCGCGGCCCAGCTGGACGGCATTTTTGCAGCCCTCCCTTCCGGCGAGGAATGGTCGCC
>NZ_CADEGK010000017.1:21505-37660 GCF_902826855.1 uncultured Phenylobacterium sp.
ATGGCCTTCGACCTCTCCGCCGCGGCGCTCGACAAGGCGGCTGCGGCCGGCTGCGCCAGGGCCGCCTCGGTGGCCGAGGCGGTCAAGACCGCCGACGCCATCGTCACCATGCTGCCGGCCGGCCCGCACGTGCGCCAGGTCTACGCCGAGCAGATCCTGCCCAACGCGCCCAAATCGGCGATCCTGGTCGACTCATCCACCATCGACGTCGAGAGCGCCCGCGCGGTGGCGGCCCAGGCCAAGGCCGCCGGTTTCCGATTCGCCGATGCGCCGGTCTCGGGCGGCACGGCGGCGGCGGACGCCGGCACGCTCGCCTTCATGGTGGGTTGCGACGAGGGTGACTTCGCGGCGGTCGAAGACGTTATCGCGCCGATGTCGCGGGCCACCATCCGCGCCGGCGACCACGGGGCAGGTCAGGCGGCCAAGATCTGCAACAATATGGTGCTGGGCATCTCGATGATCGGGGTGTGCGAGGCCTTCGCCCTGGCCGAGAAGCTGGGCCTGGACGCCGAGCGGTTCTTTGAGATCGCGTCGAAGTCCTCTGGCCAGTGCTGGAGCCTGACCAGCTACTGTCCCTGGCCGGGTCCGGTGCCGACGGCCCCCTCGAACCGCGGCTACGAGGGCGGGTTTTCCACGGCGATGATGCTGAAGGACCTCAAGCTCGCGCAGGAGGCCGCCGCGAAGGCCGGCGCGTCGGCGACCATGGGCGCCACGGCCGAGGGCCTCTACGCGCTGTTCGATCGCCTCGGCGGGGGCCCCAAGGACTTCTCGGCGATTCTCGACCTCCTCAGGGGCAAGGCCCCGTAGGCGCGCGAGCGTTTGATCTGCCGCAAAGCGGCGGGCGCGCGGTCGGGGTAAACGTTGGCCGCTGCGAGCGAGCCCCCGCGAACGCGCCGGACGCGAATTCACGAAGATGACGCCAGTTTCATCTTCGATTTTATGGACAACCGGTGCTCGGGGCGCCAAAAAGGCGGCGGTATTTCGGGGGCCGGAAAGGCGCGCTCAGTTCCATGACGCGGCGCCGGAATTGAAGTCGATGGATTACAGGCAAGCCTTCTCGACCGCCTTGGAGCGTATCCACGCCGAGGGCCGGTATCGCGTGTTCGCGGACCTGAAGCGACACCGCGGCCAATTCCCCAAGGCCACGTGGACCCGCGGCGACGGCTCGGCCACCGACGTGACCGTCTGGTGCTCCAACGACTACCTGGGCCAGGGCCAGAACCCCGTCGTCCTCGACGCCATGCACAAGGCCATCGAGGAGGCCGGCGCCGGCTCGGGCGGCACGCGCAACATCTCGGGCACCACGCATTATCACGTGGAGCTGGAGCAGGAGCTTGCCGACCTTCATCAGAAGGAAGCCGCGCTCCTCTTCACCTCGGGCTACGTCTCCAACGAGGCGTCGCTGTCGACGCTGTACAAGATCCTGCCTGGACTGATCATCTTCTCGGACGAGCTGAACCACAACTCGATGATTAGTGGCATCCGCGCGGGCAAGCGCGAGCAGCGCCGCGTCTTCCGGCACAATGACCTGGCGCACCTCGAACAGCTCCTGATCGAGGCCGATCCGGACATGCCGAAGGTGATCGCCTTCGAGAGCGTCTACTCCATGGACGGCGACATCGCCGACATGGCCGGCACGGTCGCCCTGGCCAAGAAGTACGGGGCCATGACCTACCTTGATGAGGTCCATGCGGTGGGCATGTATGGCGTCCGCGGCGCCGGGGTGGCCGAGCGCGACGGTGTGATGGCCGACATCGACATCGTCGAGGGTACGCTGGGCAAGGCGTTCGGCGTGATGGGCGGCTACATCGCCGCCGACGCGGTGGTCGTGGATGCGATCCGCAGCTACGCCGACGGCTTCATCTTCACCACCTCGCTGCCGCCGGCGCTGGCGGCAGGCGCCGTAGCTTCGATCCGTTACCTCAAGGACCACAACGAGGTCCGCATCGCCCACCAGGCTCGCGCGGCGGCCCTGAAGGCCAAGATGCTGAAGGCCGGCCTGCCGGTGATGCCCTCGGTCAGCCACATCGTGCCGGTGCTGGTTGGCGATCCCGTCCACTGCAAGATGATCTCCGACATCCTGCTCGAGGATCACGGCATCTACGTGCAGCCGATCAACTACCCCACTGTGCCGCGCGGCACCGAGCGCCTGCGGTTCACGCCCTCGCCCGCCCACACCGACGGGATGATGGACGAGCTGGTCGAGGCGCTCGAGGCCCTCTGGGTCCGCTGCAACGTCAAGCGCGTGGGCGGCTACGCGGCCTGACCGCCGAGCCGCAGCGCACTGGTCATGGGCCATTCTGCCGCACGCCGATCTCCGGCGGGCCGGTGGTCCGGCACCCATCCTCGATACGCCGACTGAGCGTCTGTAAACGTTGCCTTTCTTCGGGCTGCGCGACACGGATGGGCTGACCCGCACCCGCCCGCAAGCTTAGCCATGCGCGTTTTGACGCACTGCGCGCTCAACCGAAGCATGTGCAACGTAGAGTCAGGACGCGGGCCGACCACAACCCGACACGGCTCACGTCCCGGACGCCCCTGCTTGTCGGGGGCGTTCTTATTTCTGGGGCAGGCTAAGTCCGTCGCCGGACGCCACGGCCCAGGCCGATCTTCTTGGCGAAATCGCTCCGCCGGGCCGCATAGGCCGGCGCCACCATCGGATAGTCGGGGGATAGCCCCCAGCGGCGGCGGTAGTCGTCCGGGCTCATGTCGAACCTCGAGCGCAGGTAGCGCTTCAGCATCTTCAGCCGCTTCCCGTCCTCCAGGCAGACGATGAAGTCGTGCTGTACGGAGCGGCCGATGGGCACTGCGGGCTTGGGCCGCTCTTCCGGCGTCGCCGGCGGGGCCGCACCGGAGAGTTGCTGCAGGGCTCCGTGCACCGAGCGGATGATGTCCGGCACTGCGTCTGCCGGGACGTGGTTGCGGCTGACATAGGCTGAGACGATGCCGGCGCCGAGCCGCATGAGGTCATCGCCCGTGGGGCCCTCGTCCTCGGGTCCTACGCTCATGAACGCCCCTCTCGATTGACCGCGTGTCGCCATGCACGGCAAAGCCACCCCGGCCTTTGCCGGAAACGCGCCGCCCGGCCGGTTGGTTCCCTGGCTGCGCTTGGCGGGATTGGAGCGCGGCGCGTTCAGGAGTAAAGGAGGCCTCCGCCGCCCAAGACTCATGCCCAACCGAAAGGCCCGCCGTTGAACCTGCACGTGCCCGCCCAGCCTTCGATCGCCGATTTCTTCCAGCAGGGGGTGGGCCAGTCCGACCCGGATGTGGCGAAGATCCTCGGCGCGGAGCTGAAGCGGCAGCAGGACCAGATCGAGCTGATCGCCTCAGAGAACATCGTCTCCAAGGCCGTGCTGGAGGCCCAGGGCTCGGCGCTCACCAACAAGTATGCCGAGGGCTATCCGGGCAAGCGCTACTACGGCGGCTGCGAGGTGGTTGACGAGGTCGAGCTGCTGGCCATCGAGCGCGCCAAGCAGCTGTTCGGCTGCGAGTACGCCAACGTCCAGCCGCACTCCGGCAGCCAGGCGAACCAGGCGGTGTTCATGGTCACCATGACGCCGGGCGACACCTTCATGGGCATGAACCTGGATCACGGCGGCCACCTGACCCACGGCAAGAGCGTCAACCAGTCGGGCAAGTGGTTCAATCCCGTGGCCTACGGCGTCCGCGCCCAGGACCACCTGATCGACTATGACGAAGCCGCCGAGGTGGCCCGCGCCAACAACCCGAAGGTGATCATCGCGGGCGGTTCGGCCTATTCGCGCCACATCGACTTCGCGAAGTTCCGCGAAATCGCCGACGAGGTGGGCGCGGTGCTGATGTGCGACGTGGCCCACTATGCCGGCCTGATCGTGGCGGGCGAGTATCCGAACCCGTTTCCCCACGCCCACATCGTCACCACCACCACGCACAAGACCCTGCGCGGTCCGCGGGGCGGTCTCATCCTGACCAACTCCAAGAAGCTGAACCAAAAGATCAACTCGGCGGTGTTCCCCGGCCTGCAGGGCGGGCCGCTGATGCACGTGATCGCCGGCAAGGCGGTGGCGTTCGGTGAGGCCCTGCGGCCGGAGTTCAAGACCTACGCGAAGCAGGTGATCGACAACGCGCGGGCGCTGGCCGACGCCCTGCAGTCGGTGGGCTTCAAGATCGTCTCCAACGGCACCGACAGCCACCTGATGCTGGTCGACCTGACCCCGAAGCGCGTCAGCGGCGCGCAGGCCGAGATCGCCCTGGAGCGCGCGGGGATCACCACCAACAAGAACTCCATCCCGGGCGACCCGCTGCCGCCGATGCAGACCTCCGGACTGCGAGTCGGCACGCCGGCCGGCACGACCCGCGGCTTCGGCGCCGCGGAATTCCGCCAGGTCGGCAAGTGGATCGGCGAAGTGCTGGACGCGGTCTCCACCGGCGAGGACTCGAGCGCCGTCGAACAGAAGGTGCGCGGTGAAGTCGTGGCGCTGACGAGCCGCTTCCCTATCTACAACTGATTGCGTTAAGTGACCGGGAAGAGGGCTAGATATGCGCTGCCCGTTCTGCGGCCACGACGAGACCCAGGTGAAGGACAGCCGCCCGTCCGAGGACGGGGCGGCGATCCGGCGGCGGCGGCTTTGCCCGTCCTGCGAGGGCCGCTTCACGACCTTCGAGCGAGTCCAGTTGCGCGAACTGACCATCGTCAAGCGTTCCGGCCGCCGCACGCCCTTCGAGCGCGACAAGCTGGCGCGTTCGATCGCTATCGCCATTCGGAAGCGCCCCGTGGAGCCGGAGCGGGTGGAACGGATGATCTCGGCGATCGTGCGCCAGCTTGAGAGCATGGGCGAAACCGAGCTGCCGTCGTCCACCGTCGGTGAGCTTGTGATGCAGGCCCTCAAGCAGCTCGATGACGTGGCCTACGTCCGCTACGCTTCGGTCTACCGCGACTTCAAGGAGACCGAGGACTTTGCCCGCTTCCTCGGCGAAGAGGGCCTGAGCGAGGCCCTCGCCGACGACCGGTGAGGGCGGCGGTCCAGCCGCCGCCCCAGCGCCATCAGCAGAAGGCCGGCGACACTTCCTCGATGCGGGCGCGACCTGATGCGCTGACATCGCCCAGTGCGTTCAGGAAACCCTGGTTGCGCAGGGCCGAACCCAGGAACGTCCAGCGTTGGGCCTGATGCTGGCGCGCAAGGAACTGCTCGCGCTCGGCGCCGGGCAGCGTCCTGCCGATCGCCGCCTCGAGAGAGGCTAGGTCGAGTTGAGCCTGCTGGGCCAAGCCGCTGTCGATGAACGCGCCGATCTCCAGGAACTCCTCCACGGCCCGGAGCACTTCGTCCGGACCGGCCGTCGCGGCCAGTTCGTAGAAGACCATTGCGTCCAGCTTCGCGTGCTGGGACTCCTCCATCCAGTGGTGCCTGAGCAGGCTCTTGAACTGGGGATCCAGGCTCTCTTCCTCCTGGACACTCTCCAGCCAGTGCTGCTGCGTGGCCCATTCGATGGCCAGGATGAACAGGGCCAGGCCGAGCTCACCATGGCTTCGGACCGCGGCGCCGATATCCTCGGCGGGGCCGATAAAGCCGCACCTCACAGGAAAGCCTTCGTCGAAAGCCTGGCGGAAGCGGAAGAACAGCTCGATGTGCTTGGCTTCCTCGATGGCGAAATTGTTCAGCGCCGAGGTCCGGTGCGGGTCCTGGCCGGGCCCTGACGCCGTGTGCCCCTCGATCACCGGCAGGATGGTGCGTTCGACCAGTTCGAACATGGCCAGATAGCCGAAGCCGCGAATCTGGTTGAGCTTGAGCCGCTCGTCCAGGCTGAGGAACGGGAGTTCGGCCGTGCGGGCGAAGCTCTCCGGCAAGAACGGCCTGGAGAAATCCATCGGCTTGTCGGGGCCGATGATGTCGTCGACGCGCCAGTTGATGCGCTTTGAAATTTTGAGCAGGCGTTCGTAGTTGTGGCCTTGAAGCATCTGACTTCTCCTCGCGGCGCCGCGACCCCGAGGGGCGCATGCCACGACGGGTGAAGCTGGCCGCCGCTAGTTGTTGGCGGTGGTTGGGTCGATGATCTGCGAGATCTCGGTGATGCGCGTCACCGGGAAGCCGCTCAACTCGGCGTGGACGTGGATCGTGTCCTCGCCGTCCGCGAGGTAGATGCAGAACGTCCGGTCACCAGAGACGTAGCTGTGCTGCCACTGGATCGTACCGCCGATCTTGTCGATCGCCTGGTTCGAGGCGCGAGCCACCCCGCACAGTTCGACAATGGACATGCCGCCTATGCCGGGAACCTCCCGCTCGACCAGGAAACGTCTGAGTTGGCCCATGGCGCCGCCTCCTGCATTCCCTCGATGACTGCAGTGTCGCCGCCTGCCGGCCACCCCACAATCTAAACAATCTGGCGTTCGCTAAAGTTTTTGCTTAGTGATCGGCGATGGTTGCGCCCACCTACCTGCGGTCGCTGCAAGCGCTGGAAATGGCGGCGCGCAAGGGCTCGTTCGTAGCTGCGGCCGACCTTCTGGGCATCACGCCGGCGGCTGTGGGCCAGCGCGTAAAGGCGCTCGAGGACTACCTGGGTATTGAACTCCTGCTACGCGGGCGCTCCGGCCTGAAGCCGGCGCCCGGGCTGGGGCAGGCGCTGCCCTACCTCGCCCGCGCCTTCGAGGACCTGGAGGCGGCGGCCCGCGAACTGGAATTGCAGCGCGGGCACGAACTGCATCTGGCGGCGGCGTCGGACTTCGTGGAGCTGTGGTTGCGGCCGCGCCTCGAGCGGTTTCGCGCCGAGCACCCGAACATCCGGTTCAACATCAATGGCGAGGGCGACGCGCCGCTGCGGCTGGGCCGGATCGACTGCGAGATCAGCTTTGGTGGTCCGCGCGACGGCCCCCCGGCGGATCTGCTGTTCCGCGACTATGTGCTGCCCATCACCTCGCCGCAGAATGTGGAGCGCACGGCGCGGATTGCCGCCAAGGCTCGGCTGGAGGGCTTTCCCCTCGTGCACCTCGACTTCTACAAGGACGATCCCGCCGGCCTGTCCTGGCCGCAGTGGGTGGCCGCCAATGGGGTCGAGCGTACGGCGCCCGAACGCGGGATGCGTTTCCGGCGCATCACTGCGGCGCTGGACGCGGTGGCCGCTGACGCGGGCGTAAGCCTCTGTGGCCTGGCCCTGATTGGCGACCGGCTGGCGGCGGGGCAGGTCGGTCTCCCGTTCCCCGTTGAGACCGGACGCTGGAGCGACCACGGCTTCCGTGCACGGTTCCGCGCCGACATCGCCGGACGACGCCACGTCGAACGTTTCCGCGACTGGCTGCTGGCCGAAAGCCGGGCGACGGCGGCGGCCCTGGAACTCAGTGTGGGTAGCCACCCGGCCTGAGCCCGTCTTGGCGCCCGGTCGGTTCTCGGCCATGAACGCCCGCGAATGGGCATCACCCTCAAACTGGCGACGTCGCTCGATGGTCGCATCGCCACGGCCTCCGGTGAAAGCCGCTGGATCACGGGCCCGGCCGCCCGTGAGCAGGTGCATCGCCTGCGCGCCGATCACCACGCGGTCGTCATCGGCGTCGAGACCGCCCTGGCGGACGATCCGGAACTCACCGTGCGGCTGCCGGGCTATGCGGGCCGCCAGCCGGCGCGCGTGGTGCTGGATAGCCGCCAGCGGCTGACGCCGGACTGCCGGCTCGTCGCCACGGCGCGCGACATCCCGACCTATGTGGTGGCCACCGGCGCGCCCGACCCGGCCCTGGTCGACGCCGGCGTCCGTGTGCTGAGCGTGGCGGCCGTCGGCGAGGATCGGCCCAACCTGAAGAATGTCATGCAAGCCCTTGCCGACGAAGGCCTTACGGCTCTGTTCGTCGAAGGGGGAGGACAGGTCGCAAGCAGTTTCCTGCGCTGCGGCCTGGTCACCGCGTTGGAATGGTTTCGCGCGCCGGTTGTCCTGGGCGGCGAGGGCCGGCCTGGCGTTGGCGCCCTGGCGGTTGCGGCGCTGGCCGAGGCGCCCCATTTCCGGCGGGTCGAGGTTCATGAACTGGGTCCGGACCTCTGGGAGCGTTACGCCCGCATGGGCCAGAGGGGAGCCTGAATGTTCACCGGCATCGTCACCGACGTGGGGCGGGTCCGCAGCGTGCGCGACACCAACCGCGACCGCCGCTTCGAGATCGAGACGGGCTTCGATACGGCCACCCTCGACCTGGGCGCCTCGGTCAGCCACGCCGGCTGCTGCCTGACGGTGGTGGACAAGGGGCCGGGCTGGTTTGCCGTGGAGGTGTCCGGAGAGACCCTGGCGATGAGCACCCTCGACGAGTGGACCGAAGGCAGGCCGGTCAACCTCGAACGCGCGGCCCGCGTGGGCGACGAGCTCGGCGGCCACATCGTCTCCGGGCATGTGGACGGGGTCGGCGAGGTGCTCACCATCGAAAGCGAGGGCGGCTCCCACAGGGTGCGGGTCCGGGTTCCGAAGCCGCTGCATCGCTTCATCGCGCCGAAGGGCTCGATCACCGTCGAGGGTGTCTCGCTGACCGTGAACGAAGTCGAGGACGACGTCTTCGGCGTGAATCTCATCCCGCACACCTGGGACGTGACCACGCTCGGGACCCTGAAGCCGGGAAGTCGCGTGAACCTCGAGATCGACATGCTGGCGCGCTATCTCGCCCGCTGGCGCGAAACCGCCTAAGAGCATTCGGCAACCGCCGAAGGACTCCCAATGGACGACCCGATCAACATCCTGATCGTGGAAGCACGCTTCTACGACGACCTAGCTGACGCCCTCTTGGACGGCGCGAGCCAGGCGCTGGCGGCGTATGGCGCGGAATACGACGTGGTCAGCGTCCCCGGCGCGCTGGAGATCCCCGCCGCCATCGCCTTCGCCGAGGAGAGCGGCCACAAGCCGGCCGGCAAGCGCTACGACGGCTATGTGGCCCTGGGCACGGTGATCCGAGGCGAGACCTACCACTTCGAGATCGTCTCCAACGAGAGCGCCCGCGGGATCATGGACCTGACGATCGGCAAGCGGCTCTGTATCGGCAACGGCATCCTGACGACCGAGGATTCCGAGCAGGCCTGGGCCCGGGCGCGGATCAGCGAGGGCGACAAAGGCGGCGGCGCGGCGCGCGCGGCGCTGACCATGATTTCGCTGAAACAGCAGTTGCACGGCGTCAAGCGATGAGCGCCCACGCCTCGCGTTCGGTCGCGCGGCTGGCCGCGGTGCAGGCGCTCTACCAGATGGAGGTGTCCTCGATCGGCGTGGAGGGCGTGATCCGCGAGTTCACGGACCATCGCTTCGACCGCGATCTCGAGGGTGGCGAGGGGGAGGGCGTGACCCTGGCCTCCGCCGACGAGGGCTTCTTCGCCGAACTGGTGCGCGGCGTGGTCGCCAAGCAGAAGCAGGTCGACGCCGCCATCGTCAAACGGCTGGCCGAGGGCTGGCGGCTGGAACGGCTGGACGCCACCGTGCGCGCCATCCTGCGGGCTGGCGCCTATGAGCTGTCGCACCGCCCGGACGTGCCCACCGAGGTGGCCATCGACGAATACGTCGAGGTGGCCAAGAGCTTCTTCGAGGGGACCGAGCCGGGTTTCGTGAACGGCGCCCTGGACGCCGTGGCCCGCGATGTCAGGACTTGACGAGTTCGGCGAGATCGCGCGGCTCTTCCGGCCGCTGACCCGCGGCGCGGCGGGCGCCTTCGAGCTTTTGGACGACGCCGCGGTCGTCGCGCAGCGGCCGGGTTTCGACCTGGTGATCACCAAGGACGCCATCGTCGCGGGGGTGCATTTCCTGGCCGGCGAGACCCCCGAGCTGATCGGGCGGCGCCTGGCGCGGGTGAACCTCTCCGACCTGGCCGCCAAGGGCGCGGAACCCTTCGCGGCCTTCCTGGCCGTCGCCTGGCCGGCCGCCTTCACCGACGCAGACCGCGCCGCCTTCGCCGCCGGCCTTGGCGCCGACCTCAAGGACGCCGGCGTCAGCCTGCTGGGCGGCGACACCGTCGCGACGCCGGGTCCGTTCACCGCCAGCCTGACCGCGCTCGGCTGGGCGCCGGAGGGCCGCATGGTGCGTCGCGCCGGGGCGCGGGTCGGCGACCGGCTGCTGGTCAGCGGACACATCGGCGACGGCTGGCTGGGCCTGCGGGCGGCGCGGGGAGAGGTCGCCGACCCCGGCGGCTATCTCGCCGAACGCTACAGGCTGCCCCGGCCGCGCCTGGACCTGCGCCGCACGGTCCTGGAGCACGCCACAGCGGCCGCAGATGTCTCCGACGGCCTGATCGCCGATGCCGGCCACATCGCAGCCGCCAGCCGCGTCGGCCTGACGCTGGACCTGGACCGCGTGCCAGTCTCGCCCCAGGCCCGCGCCTGGCTCGACGCTCAGCCGGACAGGACCGCCGCGCTTCTGGCCCTGGCCTCCGGCGGCGACGACTACGAGATTGTGGCCGCCTCGCCCGTCGCGCTGCCAGGGTTCACCGTCATCGGCGAGGTCACGGCCGGGCAGGGGGTCGAGGTGACGTGCGCCGGGGCGCCGGTCCAGGCCGGGCCCGGCGGCTGGCGCCACGGGCAGGCGGCCGCGGCTAGGTGAAGGCGAACCGCACCGCCGAGCGGCCGAAGTCGAGGGCGACGTCCTCGAACTGGGACAGGAGGTCCATCCCGATCACCAGGGCCGGCGTATCCTTCAGGCCCCAGATGTCGAAGACGTGCATGTCGGCATAGGTGACGCCCACGTTGCCCAGGTGCAGCCCGCCCAGGCGCAGGAACGGCAGGAAGAGCGATTCCCCCGTGAACGTTTCGCCCGCTACGGTCTCCATCCGCACGTAGCGTGGTGGCCCCAGCTGGCCCTTCCTGGCTTCGGCGGCATGGACGATGTCGCGGAGTTTCCTGTTGCAGAGGCTGCCCTGGGCGCCGGAGTCGATGATGGCGCTGATGCGCTTGCCGCTGAGATCGGCGTCGACGATGGTGAGTTGGCCGTGCCGCCGGCGCGCCGGCACCACCGCGACGCGCCCCGGCTCGTTCACGTCGCGCTTGGACTTTACGATCTCCATCTTGTTGCCCTTGAAGTCGAGCACTAGGCGCTGGCCCTTCAGCCAGTCGACGCCGAGGATGCCGTCGACGCCCGCATCGATGGGCAGGGCCGGCGCCCGCACCCTGCGGCGGTCGCGCGGGCCGACCTGCAGGCGGTCCAGGATGACGATCGGCCGATGACGCACGCCCACCATGGTGTGCACCGCCGCGCTTTCGGCGGACTTCAGCTCCAGCCGCTCCATTAGCCGGTGGGAGACGCAGCTGACGTTGGCGCCGGTATCCAGCAGGAAGTTGAACGGACCCTGGTTGTTGATCGTCACCGGGGCGAGCATGTGCTCGTTCCGATTGCGAGTGGTGTCCAGCGACGTGTTCGGCTGGTCCTCGTCGGGAAGCTCGATCGGCTCCGCCCCGATCTCAGCGGGCTGTGCGAGCGCCCTGGCGCCGGGTGCGGCGGCGGCTGCGGCGAGCAGCCCGAGGGCAGCGTTCCGACGAGTCGGTGACATGGTCCGCGCTTCCTTATTGTTGTTCGCCAATCAATACCACCGTTCGTCCAGCCTCGCCATGAAGCGCGCGCTTGGCGGCGGCAACCTTGCGGCAACTGATTCGGCTGATGCTCGCCGGCATGAATGGCCGAACCCTCTTCGCCGCGCTCGCCGCGGCCTCTATCCTCGCCACCCCGGCTGCGGCCGAGGACAAGAAGGAGGCCAAGAAGGGCGACGTTGGCCAGTATGTCGACCTGCAGCCCGTCGGCTTGCCGATTGTCTCCAACCGAAGCCTGGCGAATTACGTCTTCGTCTACGTGCGCCTTAACCTCACGAGCGCCGCCAACGCCTCGAAGCTGCGCGAGAAGGAGCCCTACTTCCGCGACGCCCTGGTGCGCGCCGGCCATCGCACGCCCTTCACCCTGCCGTCAGACCTCAGCAAGATCGACACCGTGCGACTGACTGCAGTCCTCAAGCAGGAGGCTGTGCGGATCGTCGGGCCCGGCCAGATCACCTCCGTGGTGGTCACCTCGCAGGCCCCTCGACGCCGGATCGCGACGCCCAAGGCCTGAGGCGAACCGTCAACTTCGCGCATCCGCGTGCGCGCCGGTTGCGCCAGCGGGCAAAACTTGAGTAGTTTCCGGCCCGTCTTTCGGGGGCGCAGCCTTGCGCGCTCGAGTTGGGGAAACTTCAGGGACGGGACTTCCGGCTGGGCCGCCAATGTGGGCGGCCGCCGGTCCTGCCCCGCGCGATCGCAAAGGGGTGCGCTACTCATGAGTTCAATGTTGTTGCTGGTGATAGGGGCCGGGGTGCTCGCCGTTCTGTACGGCGTGCTCCAGACGCTGTCGCTCTTGCGCGCCTCGCCGGGCAATGCCCGCATGCAGGAGATCGCCGCCGCCATTCAGGAGGGCGCACAGGCCTATCTGAAGCGCCAGTACACCGCGATCGCCATCGTCGGCGCGGTGGTCCTGGTCGTGCTGTTCTTCCTGATCGGCGCATATTCGGCGGTTGGGTTCCTGATCGGCGCGGTGCTGTCGGGCGCCGCGGGCTTCGCGGGAATGCTGATCTCAGTCCGCGCCAACGTCCGCACGGCCCAGGCCGCGTCGGTGGGCTTGGCCCAGGGCCTGAAGCTGGCCTTCACCTCGGGCGCCATCACCGGGCTCCTGGTGGCTGGCTTCGCCCTGATCGGGGTGGCCGGCTACTACGCCTACCTCACTCAGGTGCAGGGCTTGCAGCCGTCTGACCGCCACGTGATCGATGGCCTGGTGTCCCTGGGCTTCGGCGCGTCGCTGATCTCCATCTTCGCCCGTCTGGGCGGCGGCATCTTCACCAAGGGCGCCGACGTCGGCGGCGACATGGTGGGCAAGGTCGAAGCCGGCATCCCCGAGGATGATCCGCGCAACCCCGCCACCATCGCCGACAACGTGGGCGACAATGTCGGCGACTGCGCCGGCATGGCCGCCGACCTGTTCGAGACCTATGCGGTGACCACGGTCGCCACCATGGTGCTGGCGGCGATCTTCTTCGGGGGCTCGGCGATGCTGGGCAACCTGATGCTGCTGCCGCTGGCCATCTGCGGCGTCTGCATCATCACCTCGATCATCGGCACCTTCGCGGTCCGCCTCGGCAAGAACGGCTCGATCATGGGCGCGCTCTATCAGGGCCTGATCGTCACGGGCGTCCTCTCGGCCATCGCCCTCTACTTCCTGATCCCCTACCTGGTGACCGAGGACCTGACGGTGGCCGGCAAGACCTTCAGCGCCATGGCGCTGTTCGGCTGCTCCATCGCCGGCCTGGCGATCACCGCCCTGATCGTGATGATCACCGAGTACTACACCGGCACCAACTTCCGCCCGGTGAAGTCGGTGGCCCAGGCTTCGGTCTCCGGCCACGGCACCAACGTGATCCAGGGCCTGGCCATGAGCCTCGAGGCCTGCGCGGCCCCGGCGATCGTGATCATCATCGGCATCATCGTGACCTACAACCTGGCGGGCCTGTTCGGGATCGCCATCGCCACGACGGCCATGCTGTCGCTGGCGGGCTTCGTGGTCGCCCTCGACGCCTTCGGTCCGGTCACCGACAACGCCGGCGGCATCGCAGAGATGGCCGGCCTGCCCCCGGAAGTGCGCGTCACCACCGATGCGCTGGACGCCGTGGGCAACACCACCAAGGCCGTCACCAAGGGCTATGCGATCGGCTCAGCCGGTCTCGGCGCCCTGGTGCTGTTCGCGGCCTACACCGAGGACCTGAAGTACTTCGCCGCCAACGCCCTGCCGGGTTCGTTCTTCTTCGAGCTTGGTGAGGTCCGGTTCGACCTGTCGAACCCCTACGTCGTCGTGGGCCTGCTGTTCGGCGGCCTGCTGCCGTTCCTGTTCGGCGGCATGTCGATGACCGCGGTGGGCCGTGCGGCCCAGTCGGTGGTGGTCGAAGTCCGCCGCCAGTTCCGCGAGAACCCGGGGATCATGACCGGCGAGGTGAAGCCCGAGTACGGCCGCGCCGTCGACATCCTGACCAAGGCCGCGATCCGGGAGATGATCGTCCCGTCGCTGCTGCCGGTCGTGTCGCCGATCGTGCTGTTCTTCGTCATCAACGCCATCGCCACCAAGGTCGACGCCTTCGCCTGCGTCGGGGCGATGCTGATGGGGGTGATCGTCACCGGCCTGTTCGTCGCCATCTCGATGACCTCGGGCGGCGGCGCCTGGGACAACGCCAAGAAGGTGATCGAGGAAGGCTTCACCGACAGTGACGGCGTTCTGCACGGCAAAGGCTCCGAGGCCCACAAGGCCGCGGTGACCGGCGACACCGTCGGCGACCCCTACAAGGACACCTCCGGCCCGGCGGTGAACCCGATGATCAAGATCACGAACATCGTGGCTCTGCTGCTCCTGGCGGTCCTGGCCAGCCACTAGGACGCTCACCAGAGACAAAGACGCCCCGGAGAGCGATCTCCGGGGCGTTTTTCTTTGCGCCTGTTCCCTCTCTTCGAGGGGGAGGGATCTGCGCCTACCGCCGATCGCCCGGCCGCTGGCCCGGGACACCCTGGTCGTCCTGCGGCAGCAGGCCGCCGCGGCCGACGCTGCCCAGGAGCTGCTCGAGCACGGTCATCTCGCGGCCGCGGGTGGGCGTCTCGCGGTTGTTGTAGGCGATCACCTTGCCGTCCTTCAGGGTGTAGACGTCCACCGCTTCCACCATCTCAGTCTCCTTGTCGAAGGTGATGGCGGTGACGTTGCGCGCGGTGACCTGCGGCTTGCGGAAGGCCACGCGCTGCTTGATCTGGTTCATGTAGAACCAGACGTTCGGGTCGAAGGTGGACTGCACCGACGGCGAGCCCAGCTTGGCGCGCACGGTCGACTTGGTGTCGGTTCCGACCTTGACGTCCTTGGGATCCGAATCGATGGCCTGGAAGCCCGAGTAGCTCGAGATCGGCGCGCAGGCGGAAAGCCCCCCAAGCGCCACGGTGGCGGCGGCGAGGACGGCGAAGGTGGTGCGTCGGAACATCGGACCCGTTTCTGTATGCCGTGCGGCAAGAGGCTTTGACCTATCGCCGGCGGCCACCTAGTTCAATGCCCGCTCTATCTACGCCTTCTGGCGAAAACGAGGCCAGCAGATGCTCGACCGCCTGTTCAAGCCCAAGCCCGCCCTCCTGGCCGGGCGCGAGCTCTACGCGCGCGCGGTGGCCCAGGCGCGGACGCCGGCCCTATACGCCGACCTCGGCGCGCCCGACACGCCAGAGGGTCGCTTCGAGATCTACAGCCTGCATGTCTACCTCCTTCTGGAGCGCCTGAAGGACCAGGGCCCGCCGGCCGCCGACACCGCGCAGGGCCTGTTCGACACCTACGTCTCGGCCCTCGACAACAGCCTGCGCGAGCTCGGGGTTGGCGACCTTTCGGTGGGCAAGCGGATGCGCAAGCTGGCCGAGGCCTTCTACGGTCGCATCAAGGGCTACGAGGCGGCGCTCGCCGCCCTGCCGGACCGGACGGCGCTGGAGGCGCTGGTCGCCCGCACCGTCTACGCCGAGGCCGACGCGGCCCAGGCGCCCGCGCTCGCCGGCTATATCGTCGCCCGCCGCGAAGCCCTGGCGGCGGCGCCGCTGGAACGCCTGCTGTCCGGGGAGGCCGCCTGGTGAGCTGGAGCACGCCCCTGAAGCTGCACGAGCTGGCGCGCGGGCCCGTGCGGCTGCGCCTGGCGCCGGATGCCGCGGAGCGGGCGGCGGTGGCCAAGCGCCTGGGCCTGGAAAGCCTGCCGGCGCTCACGGCCGACGTCACCGTCAAGCCGTGGCTCGACGGCGTGGAGATCGCCGGACGCTTCGACGCCGTGGTGGAGCAGATCTGCGGCGTCTCGCTCGATCCCTTCGACCAGCCGGTCGAGGGCGAGATCGCGGTTCACGCCGTGCCGCCGGGCAGTCCCCACGCCGCGGCCCCGGAAGGCGGCGAACTGGAACTTGACCCCGACGCCCCGGACGCGCCGGACATCCTGGCGGGCGACGCCGTCGATGTGGCCGCCTACGTGGTCGAGCACCTGGCCCTGGAGATCGATCCGTTCCCCCGCAAGCCCGGCGTCGAGTTCGAGTATCAGCCGGAGGAGGCCGAGACTTCGCCCTTCGCGGCGCTCAAGAAGCTGACCGAGCCAAAGGCTTAGTTTCCACAGGCTGACGCGCCGTCTATGGTCGCGCGAATCCGGCCGGCGCCGAGGGAAAAGTAGACACCTTGACCCAA